>JBJESJ010000023.1:0-17952 GCA_051882725.1 Oscillospiraceae bacterium | reverse complement strand
GAATTATTGAATCCATTAGGATTTGAATGTGGCTTTAATCAGCGGTTCCCTAATATGAGCGAAAAATGCGGCGGATATATGGACAAACGAAGATTTGTGTGATATAATATATCTGAAAAAGAGAATTGGAGCTGATGTAATGAACGGTGAAATATCGGTCGATGAAATGAAAAAAATGTCCGAGAACAGCTATATGCTGATAGATATACGGGACGAATATGCATTTAGCTGCGGCCATATAGACGGCGCGGTGAATATCCCGCAGGATAAGCTCGAAGATAAGCTTTCCGAGCTTCCCCACGATAAAAAGCTGATGATATGCTGCAAAAGCGGACTTATCAGCCGCGAGACAGCGGATATGCTCTGTGAAAAGGGCTTCGACGCCTATAACCTCAGCGGCGGCTACTGCGAATGGCTCAGGATAAAGCTGGAAAACAGCAGCGTTACCGAAGCCGTGGAAAAAAGCATACGGAAAAAATTCCACAAGGAGCTTTGGAGCAGATTTGCCAAGGCGATAACTGTTTATCAGCTTGTGAGCCCCGGAGACAAGATAGCTGTCTGCATTTCGGGCGGCAAGGATTCCATGCTTATGGCAAAGCTTTTTCAGGAGCTGAAAATGCACGATAAATTTCCCTTTGAGCTGGTGTTCCTTGTGATGGACCCGGGATATGGCCCCGAAAACCGCCGCATTATCGAGAAAAATGCAGAGTCCATGTCTATCCCCATAACCATATTCGAGTCGGATATCTTTGAGTCGGTCTACAGCGTGGACAGGAATCCCTGCTATCTCTGCGCACGAATGAGGCGGGGCTATCTCTACAACAAGGCAAGGGAGCTGGGCTGCAACAAAATAGCTCTGGGACATCATTTCGACGATGTTATCGAGACCATACTCATGGGCATGCTGTACGGCGGGCAGGTCCAGACCATGATGCCCAAGCTCCACAGCACCAACTTCGAGGGACTTCAGCTTATCCGTCCCATGTACCTCATCCGCGAGGACGATATCAAGCACTGGCGGGATTATAACGACCTGCACTTTATCCAGTGCGCATGCCGCTTCACCGATACCTGCACCACCTGCAATCCCACGGGCACAGGCTCAAAGCGGCAGGAGATAAAGCGGCTCATCGCCGATATGAAGAAGGTAAATCCGCAGGTGGAGATGAATATTTTCCGCAGTGTGGAAAATGTCAACCTGAACACGGTCATCGCATACAAGGACGATTCGGGAGTCCACAGCTTTCTGGACGATTACGATAAGTAACACAAAACCGCACGGCAGTTCAAGTCCGTGCGGTGTTTTCATATATTATAGTACCATGTTTCGTCCTGATCCAGCTCCGCAGTGTGGGAAGCGCCGTAATTGTAGCTAAGCTCCTGATTTTTTATGCTGACCTTAGCGCCCGCGGGAATTGATGATGTTATGAAGGCATTTCCTCCGATGACGGCGTTTTTTCCCACGACGGTCTCTCCGCCGAGAATGGAAGCCCCCGAATAGATAGTGACGTTATCCTCGATGGTAGGGTGACGTTTTTTATTTTTCAGCTTCTGACCGCCCCTTGTGGAAAGAGCACCGAGAGTAACTCCCTGATATATCTTGACGTTGTCGCCGATAACGGTGGTCTCTCCCACAACGATGCCTGTACCGTGGTCGATGAAGAAATACTTTCCGATAGAGGCTCCGGGGTGGATATCGATCCCCGTAACGCTGTGAGCGTATTCCGTCATCATTCGTGGGATAAGGGGCACGTTCAGCAGATACAGTTCATGAGCTATCCTGTTGACCATTATGGCGAAAAGTCCCGGATAGGAGAAGATTATCTCGTCCTTGTTGAAGGCGGCGGGATCTCCGTCGAAGGCAGCCTGAAGGTCGGTATTGACATATTCTCTTATTTTGGGTATCGTATTCAGAAAGGAAACGGCAAGTCTTTCCGCCTCGGCGGATATGGCGGCTTCGTCCGCAGTTTCAAACCTCGGATCATAGGGCAGGACAATGGTTATCTGCTTTACAAGATTGTACAGAACGTCCTCCAGAAGCATTGTCATATTGTTCCGCACGGTATAGATGCGGTAAGCGCTGTTTTTGAAAAAGCCCGGGAATATTATATTGCGGAGCTTGTCCACAATTTCGATAACGACCTCCTTTTTGGGGTGGTCGAAGGAATTTACGGTATCAATATCCCTTCCCGACTCATAGTCGGTCAATATATCTTCGATAAGTCTTGTGACCTCATTTTCAAGCTTGTGCATATCGTCAGCCTCCGGATAGTATCGTCAGACCGAGGAAAACAGCCCGATCCGATATTATATTATAAGATAAAAGATTAAGAGAAATATAACAAAATTATTAATAATATGTCAAAGCTTTTTATGTCAGTACTCGGAGCCGAAAACATCGTACAGCTTATTTCCTCTCAAAGCCATTTCAGTGGCATCGCCGAATATGATATAATCCGTCAGCTCAATTCCCAGAGCATCCAGCAGCTCCTTCAGTTTTTTTATCGTTTCTATCTCGTTTTCGTATGGGATGGGGCCGCTGTACAGATGATTATGCGCCGCTATCACATTGGAGCTGCCGCAGCTGAGCACCGCATTGACGATATCGCGGAAGCCGTATTCCTCCACGGGAAAGCCCTGCAGCTCGGGTCGGGAGATAAATTCGGAGTATTCCTTTTGAGTCATTCTGCTGATATCTGCGGGAAAGCGCTTTCCTGCGTATACCTGCTTTGCCGTTATCAGCGACATATCGTTGCGGAAGCAGGCAGCGCATATCTCAAAGCGGTCCGTTGAGAACATGGAGCGGAATAGCTTTGAGACCTTTTCCTGCGAATCGTATATCATATCCGGAGGAGGGGCGCTGAAATAAAGCTCCGTGGCAGAGGGTATCATGCGGAAGAGCACGGCGGCATTTTCCGAAAGTCCGAAGCTTTTCAGCTCTCCGATATCGGCGTCAATAACGGCGGACAGACTTCCGAAACGGTCAAGGAGCCTGTGCGCAAGAACGTTGGTATCTTTCCGCGGCACGCAGTAAAACAGCAGCAGCTCTAAGATCTGGTGCTCGTCAAAGCCGTAAAAGCCTGTGCGCAGAAATCTTTCGCGGACCCGCTTTCTGTGTCCCTTGTGAACATTTTCTGCTGCAGGCGCGCTGACATTGCTTTTTCCCATAGTGATTATACCTCCGACGGCAATATGTACATTCCGAACATCATATTCACATTTTAGCATATTCTTATCTGTTTTGCAATACCAAACTGTATGCCGTCTGCCGACAGGAGGGATTTTTTCTGCGGGAGCCTGTGAAAATTCCACACAGATTCCAAAAAACGACCTTATCCGTTCCAAGAATGAGGGGTATAATAAAGACAAATAAGAAGAAAGGAAATGATCGTATGAAAAAGAATAAAGCAATAATTATCGGAGCAGCTCTTACAGCAACAGCAGCGGCGGTCTGCGGGTCGCTTACGGCGTTTGCCTTTTCTGCGGAAAGCACTGTCCGAACAGCTGACGTACTTACGGAGCAGACTGCGTCCGTTTCGGTAAATGCGCTGACAGCTTCCTCCGACGCCTCCGAGGAAACAAGCGGCGTGCAGTCTGAAGCTGCTGATGAAACCACCGTGACCGCGGCGGAGGAGACCTACAGCTTCCAAGGCGGACAGCAGTCTGCGGGAGCAAGACAGCAGCTGTTTGCCGAGCTTCCCGAAGCACCCACCGACGAGGAGCTTGAAGTATTCTATGAGGAGCATGATATCGGCGGAGCAGATATAGTCAGCGGGACCGAGGAGCCCGCTTCATCTGATGAAGAGGCTGCAAAGGAGGGCTACAGCTATCTGGGCGGAAGACAGTCCGCTGCGGCAAGACAGCAGCTGTTTGCAGTGCTGCCCGAGTCTCCCACCGATGAAGAGCTGGAAGCATTCTATGAGGAAAACGACGTAGGCGACGGATACTATGAGGACGGCGAGACCGACGAAAACACTTCGGAGGAAAGCTACAGCTGGTGTACGGGAAAAAAGTCCTACGAGGAAAGACATGCAGTGTATGAAAAGTGAAAAAGTAAGCTCCTGAGCAGAAAATTCAGACCTTTTGTGCTTGAAAAGGTCTGAATTTTCGTGTATAATAATATATAGAGAGAAGCTTTTCCGCTTTTTGGCGGGGATAATTACTGTGCGGAGGTGAGAGCTGTGCCTAAGATTCTTGTTGCTGACGATGAGCCCGATATCTGTCGGCTTATCGAGAGATATGCTCTTCGGGAGGGCTATGAGGTCAGATGTGTTTCTGACGGTCAGCAGGCGGTGGAGCTGTGCTCCCGCGAGGATTTTGACGCTATAGTCATGGACGTGATGATGCCCGGTATGGACGGCTTCACCGCATGCAGGGAGATACATAAGGAAAAGGATATCCCCGTACTCATGCTGTCTGCAAGGGGAATGGAGTACGATAAGCTGTACGGCTTTGAGTCGGGCGCGGACGATTATGTGACGAAGCCCTTTTCTCCGAAGGAGCTTATGGCAAGGCTGAACGTGATGATAAGGAGAAACAGCAGGACTTCTCCCGAAAAAGAGATGATAAGGCTGGAAGGACTGGACATAGACGTTTCGGGCAGAGAGGTGTTCATCGACGGAGAAAGAACGGAGCTTACCGCCAAGGAATTCGATCTGCTGCTGTATCTTGTGCGGAGCGAGGGCATCGTGCTGACAAGGGACAAGATACTTAACGGAGTCTGGGGATATGAATATTTCGGCGACGACAGAACGGTGGACTGGCAGATAAAGCTGCTCCGCGGAAAGCTGGGAAAATACCGCAGCAGGATACATACCGTAAGAGGGGTGGGATACAAGTTTGAGAAATAGGGTCAGGACGTTCCGGACTAAGCTGATGACGTATTTCCTGCTGTTTGCGGCAATCATATTCACGGTGCTGTGGGTGCTGCAGACGGTCTTCCTCCAGAGCTTTTACAATAGTATGCTAAGGAAAAACACGAGGGCTGCCGCACAGGAGATATCAGACTGCGGAGGAGACGCTGCAGTGATAGACAGACTTGCCCGTGAAAACTCGCTGATCGTGTACCTGACCGATACCGAGGGGAATATCATATACAGCTCGGACGAGTACAAGGGCTCATATACGAAGGACTACGGTCCATATGGCACAGGCGGCGCCGAGGAAAATCCCTACCGCAGCACGGAGGAGCACATGAGCTGGCAGGAAGCGGCATACAGAGCTCTGCCCGACAATTACGGAGATTTCCTTGAAGCTCTTGAAAGCAGCGGGGGAAGCTCTGCAGACTGCGAGACCGAGGACATGTATGCTTACGGCTCATATCTTTCCACGGGCGAGGTGCTGTATGTGGGCACGGCTCTGGATCCTGTGGGCGGGACGGTCGGCATAATCAGGGTGCAGCTTGTCTGGGTGATGTTTTTTTCGCTGCTGACAGGCTTTGTGCTGGCGTATTTTATTTCGGGAAAATTTTCCGCCCCCGTAAAGGAGATATCGGAGCAGGCAGCCGGACTGGGGACCGCGGAATACGTCGGAGTTCACAGCAAGGGCTTCTGCCGTGAGCTGGACGGTCTTGCCTTGACTCTTGACAGCTCCAACGAAAAGCTTGTCCGTGCGGAAGCCTTTCAGCGGGAGCTCCTTGCGGACATATCCCACGATCTGAGAACGCCGCTTACGCTGATACGGGGCTATGCCGAGAGCATAAGGGATTTTTCCGGCGGGGACAAAAATGATGCTGCCGAGGACGCGGCAGTCATCATTAAGGAAGCGGACAGGCTCACATCGCTTGTCAGCGAGATACTGGAGTATTCCACTCTGCGCTCGGAGGACGGCGCAAATGGGTTTGAAACGTCGGATATGGGAGCTCTTGCGGAGAGGGTGATATCGCAGTTCGAGCCGCTTTTTGCCCATGAGGGCGGCGTTATAGAGAAAAACATCGCAGAGGGACTGTACGTGAACGGAAACGGCGCACAGCTTGAAAGAGTGGTATACAATCTTGTGGACAATGCGATAAGGCATACAGGGGACAGCAGAAAAATAACGGTGAGCGTCTTCGGAACGCCCGAAGGAAGGGTAAGGACAGAGGTCAGGGATTATGGCAGCGGCATACCCGCCGACAGACTGCCCTATGTGTGGGACAGATACTATACCGCAAGACAGCGCGGCAGCAGCGGAGGTTCGGGTCTGGGGCTTGCCATCGTAAAGCGGATAGCGGAGTTGCACGGCGGCAGCTGCAGCGTACAGAGCAGCGAGGGCATGGGCAGTGTGTTTTGTGTGGAGCTTGATATGTCGAAAAATGTTGACAAATGAGGAAATATATGGTATAATATTCGCATACCCATCTGCGCAGGCGGCGCGGCGGTGATAAGTCAGGACCAACGGAGAAAATATTATGCCCATATCATCAGAGAAGGAAAAACCGAAGAAAAGCTCCGACAGGCGGGAGGAGCTGAGCAGAAGATTTCTGGAATCGGGATTTAATGGCTTCTGCAGCGAAGAGATACTTGAATTGATGCTGTATTTCAGCGTTCCGCGGGACAGCGCGGAGAAGAACGCGAAAAAAATACTTGAGGATATCGGCAGCATTTCCGATGTGCTGGACGCCGACCCGAATATGCTGAGAAAGGCGGGCGTATCAGAAAACACGGCGGTGTTTTTCCGCATGCTGACCGCGGTGGCGGGAAGATATTACAGCTCCGCGCGGTCGGGAATGATATATGACAGCACGGATAAGCTTATCGAGCTGTTTCGTCCCCATTTTGCGGGACTTAATAATGAAGAGTTCCGCATAGCCTGCTTTCGTGAGGATATGAGCCTGATAATGACCGAGACCGTTTCACGGGGGAGCGGAGCAAGGGCTGAGGTCAGCCTGAGAACGCTGACCGAGATGATACTGCAAAACGACTGTTCGCTGGCGGCGGCAGCACATAATCATCCGAATGCTTCGGCGGAGCCCTCGGATGCAGACCTGAGATTCACGCATAACCTGTACAGGCTCCTTAAAACCATGGATATCGAGCTTGTGGATCATATAATCATCGGAAAGGGTGCGGGATATTCCATAAAGGAAGAGTATCCGCGGCTTTTTGCGGCAGAACAGTAAAAATCGCACAGATACGGGCAGAAAGCCGTGTATCTGTGCGATTTGTGCGTGGACTATCCGATGTGCGCAATCTTTTCAACGTACCGCCGCATTTCCTCCTTGGAGGAGACCGCGTGGGTGCCGCTTATCAGCTCACGCTGTCTGCTTTCGGGGAGAGCGGAAAAAACACGCATTGCCTGCGGGTCCATTGCCAGAGCTATACCGAAGCCCATTGGGATATCCTCTTTTTTCATAGATGACACCTCCGACCTTATCGGTCGGAATTATTTTTCCGCAGAAAGGGCGGATTATTCGCTCGATTTTATATATAATAGTATAGCGGAAGCGAGGACGGCTTTCTGTGAAATTGTCCCTGAGAAGGCCATTTGACAGGCTTCGTAATGATTATTTCACAAATTGCATGATATAATGATATCATATTGAAACATGCGGTCTGCCGCAGGGCGGACATTATGCAGGTTTGAAAATAATCAGGAGGATGATAACATGTCGGAAACAATTTACGCGTATATACGCGTATCGTCTAAGGATCAGAACGAGGACAGGCAGCTGATAGCCATGAAGGAATACGGCGTAGCGCCGAAAAAGATATACATGGATAAGCAGTCGGGAAAGGATTTCGAGCGTCCCGGATATATACGGCTAATGAAAAAGCTGAAGCCGGGGGATACCATTGTTATAAAGAGCATTGACCGATTGGGAAGAAATTACAGTGAGATATTGGAGCAGTGGCGTTATATTACCAAGGAAAAAAAGGTGTCGATAGTAGTTCTGGACATGCCCATTCTCGATACGGGAAAGGAAAACGACCTGACCCGCACGCTCATATCGGATATCGTGCTGCAGCTTCTGTCCTATGTGGCGGAAACGGAGCGCACCTTTATCAGGCAGCGTCAGGCTGAGGGGATATCTGCCGCGCGGCAGAGGGGAGTGCGGTTCGGAAGACCGCCGCTGGAACGGACCTGCGAATTTTATGAGCTGAAGGAAGAATATCTCAGCGGAAATATCTCGGCAAGAAAGGCTGCGAAAAAACTGGGGATAACTCATACAACTTTCACAAAATGGGTGAAGGAATGAGTGATTTTGTACAAAAAAATCGGTGCCGAAGGGGGATGTGCTGCTTGAAAATGTGCTTTAAACCGCATATCTGCGCCACTTGAAGAGTTGATGAACAATTTGACGGAAATCCGTTAATATTTGTCTTTTATGGTATTGACAAAAAGAGTAATATATGATATTATATAGTATATACGTATACATTTTTTGATGATCTGCTGTCGGGATCTGCGTATCACAGCGGAAGGAAAATGATTATTTGTGCCTTGGAAAAGGTTGGATGGGAGTTTAAGCTTAATGGGAAATGAAGATACACTCGATCTGGGATTTTTGTTTAAAACTTTAAAAAAGCATCTTCTTTTTATCCTTGTAACCGGAGTGCTGTGCGGGATAGTATCTTTTCTCGTTTCCAATTTTCTGGTAACCAAGAAATATGAATCGCGCGCTATGCTGTATGTGGAGAATAATCAGCAGACCTCGGATTCTCTCAATATCAATGATATCACCGCAGCTCAGAAGCTGGTAAATACCTGCCAGATAATCTTCAAGAGCGATACTATGATGGAAAATCTTATCACCGAGCTGGGGCTTCCTTACAGTAAGGAACAGCTCGACGATATGATCACCGCTCAGTCGGTCAACAGCACCGAGGTAATGGAGCTTGTAGTGGAAAGTGCGAGCCCCGAGGAATCTCAGAGGATAGTCAATAAGCTTGTGGAGCTTGCCAATGTGGAATTTAACCGCATTATCAAATCAGGCTCTATCGAGGTCATCGACTACGGCGAGATCAACACAAGAGCATCATTCCCCAATGTTACTCTCATTACTGTGGCAGGCGCTTTCATCGGCATAGTTGTGGCGTATATCATCGCATTTGCAGGAGATATGCTCGATGTTGCTGTAAAGCATGACGACAATATCGCAAAAATTTACGACGTTCCCGTCTTTGCCGAGATCATGGAGTTCGGCAGCGCGTCGGAGAATAAGTACGGCTACTATAAATACGGCGACAATAAAAAGAAAACCAAGTCCTCGTCTGTGAAGGTCAGCACCTCCGACGACGACAAGCTGCTTTCCGCCGATACGCCCTTTGCTATCACAGAGGCATATAATACAGCAAGAACGAACATTATGTTCGCCGCTTCCACGAGCAGCAAGAAGATAATCGCTGTGACCAGCGCCAACCCCTCTGAGGGTAAGAGTACCACCTGCTCCAATCTGGCTATCTCCTTTGCCAATGCGGGCAAGAAGGTGCTTCTGGTGGACTGCGACCTGCGAAAGCCCGTAATGGCGAAGAAATTCAAGCTCAAGCCCAAGAACGGTCTGTCCGAGATAATCGGCGGCTTCTGCAGCATAAACGAGGCTATCTTTTTCGATGTTGTGCCTAACCTCGATATCATCACAGCGGGCAATATCCCGCCCAATCCCTCGGAGCTGCTGGGCTCTGCGGCTATGAAGGCGTTCCTTAACGCTTCCTCCGAGATATACGATTACGTATTCCTCGATACGCCTCCCGTTAACGTCGTTACCGACTCTCAGCTCATGAACGGCAGCATTGCGGGACTGGTGCTCGTTATCAGGGAAAACTCCACCACTCACCCCGATATCCAGGAGTCGCTGGACAAGGTGGGAATGGCAAACGGAAAGACTCTGGGCTTTATCAAGACCTTCTGTCTCTCCGAAAAGACAGGCAAATACGGCAAATACGGCAAGTACGGCGGAAAATACGGCTACGAATACAGCTATTCCAACAAGTCGTCCGACAGTGCTGAGTAATATGAATTCCGCATTATTGTGCAAAGGGGGATTTTAAATGTACGTTTACATAATGATGCTTGCGGTCTCTGTTGCGGCAGGCATACCTCTTTGCAGCTCAAAGTGCGGAAAATGGGGCAGAGCCGTTTACTGTATCCTCGGTGCCGTTGCCTTCACGGTGATATCTGCCATGCGCTTTCAGGTCAGCTACGACTACAACCTTTACGGAGCGATGTACTCCGAAATGACCTACAACGATCTGGCTGACATATCTGCCATGAAAATGGAAAAGGGCTTCCTTATACCGCTGTATGCGCTGAGTCTGGGCTTCAGTGAGTATTATTATATCTTTATATACACCTCGGTGATAATATATCCTGCGGTATTTGCGCTGATATACAAATACTCGTCTTCCCCGTGGATAAGCGTTACGGCGTTTCTGTGCTTTGGCTCGTTTTTCAATTCCCTCTGCTTTTTGAGGCAGTTCATGGCGGCGCTTATAATCACATATGCAATAAAATACGTGTCCTCGAAAAATCCTGCGCGGTTTTTCGTGCTGACTCTTGCGGCGTCGGCGTTCCACTGGTCAGCCCTTGTCATGCTGGTGATGTATTTCCTTCTGAAGATTAAGCCCGGGTACATCTATCTGGGTATCACCGCGGTGCTCACTATCGTGTTCTGTATCTTTTCAAAGGACATGATGATGTGGTTCATCGACCATTTCTACATGTACAGGGGATATAATCCCGAGACCAGCACGGAAGCGTCGGTGGGACTTTCTCCCAGATATACTGTCATATTCGGCATAATTTTCATAGTCTGCTTCATATTCAGAAAGCAGCTTATCGAAAAGAATCCCGATAACGCCATCTACATCAACTGCATGATGTTCGACGTTGTCTTTGAGGCAATGGGCATGCGGCATGCTATCCTTTCGAGATTTGCGCTGCTTGTGCTGCTTCCTCCCATATTCTACCTTATCCCCGACACCGTTCAGGTGATAAAGGAGTACGTTACCGAAAAGATAAGCGGTGTAAGAAAAAGAACTGCCGCAGCTGTGCTTTCGGTGACCGCTTCGTCGGTGTTTGCAGTGGCGGTGTACTTTATTCTTATCGTCAACAACTACAACGGAGTTTATCCGTATGTTGCATATTCTAACCGTACTCATGATATTTTCGTCGAGGAAAAGTCCGAGGAGCTTGACGCAGAGGACGAAGACGAAGAATGGTATGACGAGGACGAAGAATGGTATGACGAGGACGAAGAATGGTACGACGAGGACGAAGAATGGTACGACGAGGACGAGGAATATTCCGAAGAGGATATCTATATCGATCCGGAGGACGTGGAATGGTGACATTCTTTGATAAGCATTAAGGAAAGGAGCGGTACCCATGCAGGGAGGAGCGCGTTTTAAGCCCTCTGCCGAGCCTGTGCCCGAAAAGAAAACTGAGCACAAGGAGCATGCAAAGTCATTATCCGGGTCGGCGGACAATATGTTTATGACGTTCCTGATAAGCCTTGCGGCGGGAGCGTCCAATTACGAAAATTATCTGCCCGAGCAGGCAGGCCGGTTTTACGGCACTGTGGTCTGGACGGCATGCGTGCTGACATGGATAGTGCTGTCATTCATGAGCGGATACCGCAAAAAATGGCAGTTTGAAGTGTTCACTGCTGTGTACTGGATACTGCCCGCAGTTCTGATATATCTGGCAAATTCGGGACCGAAGGTCTTCCGATTCAGCCTTATCATGTATTCGCTTTCCGAATTCTGCTCGATGATACTTATGCAGCCTGTTTATATGCTGAGCGGCAGGCTCGGCATGGGTGATGCGGGAGGTATCGTTATCATCATGGCGGCGTGCCTTCTCTGCTTCGGAGCGGGCCTGTTTGTCAATATCAACCGGGACAAGCTCGTAAGACTTAAGCCCAAAAAGAGCTGATGCTTTTCGGCTCATTATCAGATCCGGTAATTACGTCTTATGACGTTAATTATAAAATTTTTCCGGAAAGGAGGAAAAATCAAATGAACAACAGATTTAAGAAAACCGCAAGCGCAATTGTAGCAGTTGTTGCAATTGCGGCAATGTCCGTATCTGTTTATGCAGCTGACTACGGTACCGAACCTTCTTACTCCGACAGCTTACCTTCGCAGCCCAGTGCTCCTTCAGGTGAGGTGAATGATGCTATCGAAAATGCTGTTAACGATGAAGTTGAAAGTGCGATCGATAATGCGATCAACAATGTTGACTTAGGAGATAACAGCAGCAGTACTTCTGAAAGTACAGAAGAGGTAAAGGCTCCTGTAGCAACAGTGACGGTCAAGAATACCAGTAAATTAGTTTTAAACGCCAGCACTGTAAAGAAGCTTGCGACAACAGAAAATGGCACATTGGAGATCGTTGCTCCCAAGGCGACTGTCTCTATCGCAGCGGAGTCCATCAAAAAGGTGGCTAAGATCGATCTTTCCATGAGCGTAAAGTCGGCAAACAACAGCACCAGAATCGTTATGAATTCTGACGCTAAGTTCGGCTGCGAAGTTAAGATCACCGTTACTACCTGCAAGATGAAGCCTTCTACTCTTAAGAAGGCACATGTGTATGTTACCAGAATTGATCCCGAGACCGGTAAAAAGGTTGAGGAGGATCTCGGTCCTGTTGAGCTGGACGAGGATGGAAATCCCGTTATCACAGTTACACAGGGCGGTGAATACACTATCCGTGTACCTAAGTCGAAGTAATTTTACTCCGATTAGCTGCTGCTCGGAGGACGGAGCGGTCCGCGGGCTTTTCCCGCAGATGCTCCCGTTCCTGAGCGGCTGCGGAATATACTCTTCAAAAGGGTATATTCCGCAGCTGCTCAGGGCTTTTTTTATGCTGACTGTCGGTTCTTGTGCTCACAGGGGGAGCTGCTTGATGCAGAAAGAAATATTTTCTGCGGCGGAAAATGAAGGAAAACCCACTGTGTATGTGGATAATACCTGATAATGCTGTAAATATTTTCTGCTCACACTTTTATTCACACATTGACAAATTCTTCAAAAAATAGCATAATATTACATGGAGGGGTGAGCATGACATCCAAAGAAAAGAATGTAAAACCGACGGAATTCAGCAGACGTATCAGCGAGTATATCGCGGAAAGCGGATATACCGTGTATAAGATATCACAGATAACAGGCCTCGGACGAACTGCAATACAGCACATAATGTCGGGAAAATTTGTTCCCACAAGGGATTTTTTTGAAAAGCTCTGCTCTGTATTTCCCATCACTCCCGCTCAGAAGGAGGAACTGAACGAGCTTTATATCAAGCAGAAATTCGGAGCCAAGGTCTACTGCGAAAGAAAGCAGATACGAAGTATCATTGAAAATCTTCCGCAGTATTACATAAATGTCCAGCATCCTTCCGTAAATCCGGGACATGTGGACCTTTCCTGCGAAAAAGCTGTGACAGGTCTTCTGAACGTTAATCAGACAGTTCTCGGGATCATCAGCAGAGAACTGCAGACTGACAAGCCCCGCATACGTACCACCATTCCTTTCGGAAATAAGCTTATGTTCGATAATATCATGCAGCTTTTCGGACTGTGCAGCAGCGACGCTGTTTTTGAGCATTATCTCAGACTTTTCAAGTACGACGATGATGAGCTGAACGAGAATCTTCAGGTGCTGGAGGATGTGCTGAAAATGTCCGTGAACGGCGGAATTATATATAAGCCCTGCTGCTATTATGCCTATAAGCATACCGCCGATGATATCCTTCCTGTTTTTCCGTATTGTCTGCTTACGTCGGAATATGCCGTTTTTATTACGTCGGATTACCGTTCTGCGGCAGTGAGCACCGACAGCAAGATATTGGAGATGGCGGAGGCTCATTTTGAAAAGCTCGGGCAGATATCAAGCGTTATGATAGAATCGGTGGACAACAGGGATATGTTTGATATATTTGCGGGAAGCTCGAAAATGTATGATAAATCCCTCGAATTTCAGCCCTGCGTGACAAAATATATGACGTGGGAGATCATTTCCGCCCGTATAAAGAATATTCCCGAAAAGGATTACATTCTGGAAACTCTGAAGGATTCCTTCTTTACGCCCGAACAGCTTGAAGTGGTGGGAAATCAGATCGCTGTGAACGTGTTCACCCGAAGCGGACTGGAGCACTTTGCCGAAACGGGGATAATGGTAAATCTTCCGGGACAGCTTCTGGAGCCTCTTTCTCCCGAAGAAAGGCTGTATATACTGAAGTGCATGAAAAACGACGTGGGAAGCTATTATAAAATGGTGGACAGAAACAAGCTGTCTGTGCCGGATTTTTTTCAGATAATATATCTTAACAATCAGAGCTGTATAATATCCTGTCTTATGGACGACAAGAAATTCTGCGGTATTATCAGCGAACGCAGTCTCTGCGCCTCTGTTGAGGATTTTATACGCAGTCTGTACGAAAGTGGGCTGACATCGGACGACAGCGAGGTCACTGCGGCTATCGATGAATGTATCCGCAGACTGATGCAGACTGAGTAGCGAAAATATACTTTTATTCGTTTTGACGGTCATTCCGGCAAAACGAATAAATGAGCTATCCGGGATTGTAAATATCTGTCGGGAAATTGCTTTCAGGGCAATTTTTTTTTGCCGCTGAAAAACAGTTGAAAAATCTGCGGGAGCATGCTATAATATAGATGAATCAAAGTGCACCGATACCGAATGAAAGGCTGTGGATATATGAGTTCCGAAAGATATGCCGCCGCGTATGAATATGCCGCCCGAAAACACGAGGGACAGTACCGTATCGGCGGAGAGCCGTATATTACTCACCCTGCTGCTGTGGCGGAAATCCTCCGCAGCAAGGGCTATGACGAGGATCATCAGATAACTGCCCTGTTTCACGATCTGCTTGAGGACACCGACGCCGATGAACGGGAAATAGAAGCTATCGGCGGAAAGGCTGTTCTCAATGCGGTAAAGCTGCTGACAAAGCGCAAGGGATATGTTATGTCGGAGTATGTGGCGGGGATAAAAAGCGACCCTATGGCATTTGCTGTAAAGGGAGCCGACAGGCTGCATAATCTGCAGAGCGCATTTTCTGCCGATGAAAACTTCCGCCGTCAATATGTTGCCGAAACACTGGAATGGTATATGGATCTTATGCCCGAAATTCCCGAAGCGGTGAAAAAGCTGAACGATACGCTGACAGATAACGGATATTAGTACAAGAGCCCCCGCATGTTGAATGCGGGGGCTTTGTTAAAAAACATACTTACGGCAGATAATTCTCATAGGCGTAGAATGTGGAGTAGACCGCCTGATAGCGTTCGTAATCTCCCGCGATGACCAGAATGTAGCGGTGCTCGCCCTTTTCGGCATAGCTTACAAGGCATTGTCCCGCTTCGTCGGTATAGCCTGTTTTTCCTGCGGTTATGGTCACGCCCTCCACCTCGGTGCCGTACATTCTGCTGAACATGTTGCTGTAGAGCACGATGCCGTCGGGATGCTGCTCCGTGGGCAGAGTGGTGTAGGTATATGTAGATAATATCTCACGGCAGAGGGGATCGTCCATAGCTGCCTTCATTATCATGCTCATTTCGATGCAGGTGGTGTAGTGCTCCTTATCGTGGAGCCCCGAGCTGTTCATAAAATGGGTTTCTGTCAGTCCAAGCTCTTCCGCCTTTTGGTTCATGAGCTTGACAAAATTTTCCTCGCTGCCCGCAATGTAGTTGCACAGTCCCACGGCAGCGTCCGCGCCCGAGGGGAGGATAAGTCCGTAGAGCATGTCCTTGACGGTGACCTCCTCGTCCACGTCAAAGCCTGCGCGGGAAGCGTTTTCCTGCACCAGCGGAGCCAGCAGCTCATAGGTCATTGTATAGGTATCGTTCAGCTGAGCGCTGTCCAGATTTTCCGAAGCCACCAGCAGAGTCATCACCTTAGTCATGGAAGCCGGGTAAATTTTCCGCATACTGCCGTGACGGCCAAGGATCTCGCCGGTATCGGCGTCGATAAGAACGGAATTGTTGGCGGTAACGAAATTCTTATCCATTTCGGCGGTGCGGTCGGTCTTATAGGGCTTGCGGAAGCCTTCGGGCTCGGTCTCCTCGTATTCGGCGGGAGACTCCGTTTCGGCGGGGATATCCTCGGAAGCGGCGGTGATAAGCGAGACCTCCGCGATAGGCGCAAGAGTATTTTTATCTTTAGGGGCTGAAAGCTTCGATATCCCGACGGCGGCGCCCGCAGCGGCGCCTATGCATACAAGAACGACGGCGCACTGCAGTGCAAATCTTTTTTTCTTTCTGTTTTTATTTACCTTCAAATTTATTGCTCCTTGTTTTTCTTTAGGATTATTCGGTGGGGATTATACGCGAGCAGGCATAGATTATCAGATCCTTACGGGTGACGATGCCGATAAAGATGCCGCGGTCATCCACCACAGGGACGAAGTTCTGGGTCTTAGCGCAGTTGACCAGATCGTCGGGCTTTGCGTTGACGTGTACGGGGAGTATCTCGCGTCTTATGGGCATGTCCGACAGATAGTTTTCAGAAAGCGCGTCGGTGTTGAATCCGCTGTTGTATATGTATCTCAGAAAATCCCCCTCGGTGACGGTGCTGACGTATTCACCCGCCTGATTGATAACGGGGACGGCGGTAAAGCCGTGCTCGTTGAGGTCGGCGAGCGCCTCGGAGATCTTCATGCTGTCGGTAAGATAAGAAACGTTGTTTTTTGTCGTCAGAAGGTTGAAAATATTCATAAGAAACTCCTTTAGTCTTGGAAAATGTCCTTAAATTCGTTGTTTATCCTTGAAAGTATGCGGTAATATGCCAGCTGAGTGAGATGCATTCCGTCGCCGCCGTCGCACTCCGTCAGAAGATATCCGTTCTCGTCGGAGAGCACGTCTCCCACGTCTATGTAATACAGCGGCAGCTCGGACGAGGACGTCATTTCCTCGGCAGCGGCGTTATACTCGATAATTGTAGAATTGGCGTCCCATTCATGATAAGCGGCGGTAGGGGTCATTCCGATGATGACTATCCTGCTTTCGGGGGATACCTCGTTTATCTCCCGGGCCAGTCCCTCCAGATTTGCCGCATAGGTCTCCTTGTCGGTCATGTTGATATCATTTACGCCCATCCACAGGAAAGCTATATCAGGCTGATAAGCCTCAGCAGCGGTGATCACGGTATAGTCAATATCGTGCAGCTTGAAGGTGAAATCATTGAGATTTCTTGCAGCTCCTCCGCCGACTGCAGCCACCCTTTCGGGGTCAACGAGGTCGTTGTAAACGGACAGCGCGCGGCAGATAGAATCACCGAAAAACAGACAATCGTCGTAAAATGCGGGATCCCAGTCGGTTGACGGTTCATCGCCGACAGTTCTCTGAGTACCGGGGACTGTCCCGGTCACATCGGTCTCCGTTTCCGTCGGAGCAGCTTCCTCCGAGGTGCTTGCTGAGGTATCGGCGGACGCCGGAATTTCCGGTGCTGAGGTCACGGTATAATTATATATATAATTCAGTTCAGGGGGCGTTTCGGAAATCTTTTCGCAGCCTGTGAAAAGCAGTATGGCCGATAATGCCGCCGTGATACGGAGACGTTTCATTTTGCAAGTCCTCCCGATGAAAAATATCGGATAAATCAATATAAAATTAAAGTTAAAGCTGCATACTATATAATTATATCCCTTTTCCGAATATATGTCAAGTTTTTTTGCAAATTTTGATCTCCGCAGAAAAAACGCTGCCGCACGGGCTGTTTTAAGCTTCCGTGCGGCAGTGTTTTAAACATCAGATATTATGTCCGGTAAAAATGTCGGGTCATGATGTCAGCTAAAATGTCCGATACGATGTCTGAAAAAAATCGTCCGATAAAAATGTCGTTCCTGCTGTCGTAAAGAATGTCTCCGCAGCTGTCCGTCATGATGTCATATTTTAGGTAAAAACAGTAGAATGGAGAAAGCTTGGATCATGGCTTATCAGCCTGCATTTATGCCGAAGTTTGCGCAGAGAGCAGCAAGTCCGCCCGAGAAGCCGCTGCCTACGGCATTGAA
>JBJESJ010000022.1:0-18014 GCA_051882725.1 Oscillospiraceae bacterium | reverse complement strand
TTCTGCAGCCTTGAAAGGCTGGCGAACTTTTTGATTCGGACTTACTGCTTATTTGTTGTTACTCTCAGCCTCGAACCTTCTTTCGGGATTTTCGCACTATCGCGACTTAATATTTCCCTAAGCTGAAAACTAACGACGCGGCAATCGCCCGCCGGGGCGTCCCCGGCTACCGCCCCATGGCTGCTACAAGGCTTCTCAGTCTTATCTTCGCTGCTCCCAGATTGCTTATCTCGTCTATCTTTAGCTGTGTGTACAGCTTGCCGTTCTTCTCCAGTATCGAACGTACCTCGTCCGTGGTGATGGCGTCAATGCCGCAGCCAAATGATACAAGCTGTACAAGCTGCATGTCGGGCTGCGTGGTCACGTACTCTGCCGCACGGTAAAGTCTTGAATGATATGACCACTGGTTCAGTACCGTCAGCTTGGGAACATCTGCCAGATGCGCAACGCTGTCCTCCGTGATTACCGCCAGCCCCAGACTTGTCATGAGCTTGTGTATGCCGTGATTTATCTCGGGGTCGATGTGGTAGGGTCTGCCCGACAGAACGATTATCGGCATGTTGTTTTCTCTTGCTACCTTGATGACCCGCTGTCCTTCGTCGATTATCTCCTGTCTGTACCGGCGGAGCGCTTCGTGGCCTGCACGGAAGGCAGCCTTTGCCTGACTCTTTGTCACGCCGTATCTCTTGCCGAAGCAGTTCACCAGCACCTCAACGCAGTGGCGTTCAAGGTTGATGTCCATGTAGGGCAGATAGAAATTATCGTCGTTAAGCTGGGGGATATTCGCCTTTAAAAGCTCGGGATAGTATGCAACTACGGGACAATTGTAGTGGTTGTCGCTGTGTCCCTCGTCAACGTTGTAGCTCTCGCAGGGGTAGAAGATGAAGTCTGCGCCCTTTTCAAGCAGGTCGATGATGTGCCCGTGTGCAAGCTTTGCGGGATAGCATACCGTGTCCGAAGGAATGGTGTGCTGACCCTTGTAGTACATCTTGCGGGAGCTTTCGCCCGAGATCATCGTCTCAAAGCCCAGCGTCTCGAAGAGCTTGTGCCAGAAGGGCAGCTGTTCGTAGTAGTTCAGCACCAGCGGCAGTCCTACCTTTGCTTTAGGGTCAGCGGGCTGTGACTTCATGCAGTCCAGCAGATGTGTGTACTTGTACTCGTACATGCAGGGAACATCGGTCTTTCTTGTAAGACCTGCGCCCTTTTCGCAGCGGTTTCCGCTGATGAATTTTCTTCCGCCGTTGAAGCTGATTATGGTAAGACTGCAGTTCGAGCCGCAGCCGCCGCATCTTGCCTGCTTTGCGGAGTAGGTGAACTCACCCAGCTCCTCTGCGGAGATAATGGTGGATTTTTCGCCTGCGTTTTCCTTTGCGTAGAGAGCCGCACCGAATGCGCCCATAAGTCCTGCGATAGCGGGACGGGTAACATTTCTGCCCAACTCCAGCTCAAAGGAGCGCAGCACTGCGTCGTTGAGGAAGGTACCGCCCTGAACAACGATGTTCTGACCCAGCTCGTCTGCGGACTTGGCGCGGATAACTTTATAGATAGCGTTCTTGATGATAGAGGAGGAAAGTCCTGCGGAGATATCCTCCACGGAAGCGCCGTCCTTCTGAGCCTGCTTTACGGAGCTGTTCATGAATACCGTGCAGCGGGAGCCGAGGTCAACGGGCTTTTCCGCGAACAGTCCCAGACGGGAGAAATCTGCGATATCATAGCCCAGCGCCTGCGCAAAGGTCTGGATAAACGAGCCGCAGCCCGATGAACATGCCTCGTTGAGCATGATGCTGTCGATAGCGTGATTTTTTATCTTAAAGCACTTGATGTCCTGACCGCCGATATCGATGATGAAATCAACGTTGGGACAGAAGAAGGAAGCTGCCTTGTAATGAGCCACGGTCTCAACTATGCCGTGGTCGATGCCCATTGCCGCCTTGATGAGGTCCTCACCGTAGCCCGTTACTGCGGAGGACTTTATATTTATCCTGCCGCCCGCAAGACGGTACATTTCGGTCAGCTGTTCATTGATAACGTCCAGCGGCTGTCCCTTATTTGAAGCGTAATACTGATAGATAAGTCCGCCCTCGGGAGAGATAAGCACCAGCTTTGTAGTGGTGGAGCCTGCGTCTATGCCGAGATATGCGTCGCCCGAATATGTATTGATATCGAGATGCTGTACATCGGTGCCTGCGTGGCGGTCAACGAATTCCTTGTAATCCTGTTCGCTTGTGAAAAGGCGCACGCCCGTAACGATGTCGTCGCTGACGGGAGCGGTCTCTATCATGCGGATAACGTCGTCGATGGCAAAGGCTTCGGTGTTGTCCTTTGCATAGAGGGCGCTTCCGAATGCCATGAAGCAGGACGCGTGCTCGGGGAATATGGCGTTTTCATCGGAAAGCTTCAGAGTGCGTACAAACGCGCGGCGAAGTCCCTTTAAAAAGGAAAGGGGACCGCCGAGGAAAAGCACCTTTCCGGTAATCTTTCTGCCCTGTGCCAGACCGGAAACTGTCTGGTCCACCACTGCCTGAAAGATGGAAGCGGCAACATCTCTGTGGTCCGCGCCCTGATTGAGCAGGGGCTGGATATCGGATTTTGCAAAAACTCCGCAGCGGGAAGCAATGGGATAGAGCTTTTCCGATTCGAGTGAAAGTCTGTCCATCTCGTCCACGGATATGCCCAGCAGGGAAGCCATCTGGTCGATGAATGCGCCCGTGCCTCCTGCGCAGGAGCCGTTCATTCTCTGTTCGGTGCCGCCTGTAAGGAAGATTATCTTCGCGTCCTCGCCGCCCAGCTCGATGACCGTATCCGCATCGGGATAGCTTTCCTTAACGGCGATGAACGCGCCGAAAACCTCCTGTACGAAGGGCAGCTTTGCGGCGTTTGCAAGACCGAGACCCGCAGAGCCC
Source organism: Oscillospiraceae bacterium (assembly GCA_051882725.1). GTDB lineage: Bacteria > Bacillota > Clostridia > Oscillospirales > Ruminococcaceae > RGIG4694. Next base: position 15,111 of record JBJESJ010000022.1, on the reverse strand, counting down.
GTAATGCTTAAATGAAAGCTTTCTCCGGGGAACTGTCCCGCGATTATTTTCAGCTGTTCCTCAACGGTCTCGCGCACCTTTGAGAAATGCCGCTCGTATTTTGAGTAGATGATCTTCTTGTTCTCGTCGATGATAACTGTCTTGACTGTAGTTGAGCCTACGTCGATGCCTAATGAAAGATCTTTTGACATTATTTTTATCCTTTCTTTATATGTATATATTGTTATCGGAACGATGTCCGGTAGGTTCCCTTTATCTGTTTATTATACCACACAGCGGCTGTGCAGTCAAATTAAATTTTAGTTAGAAACGGCTCCCATTATCTTTTCCGCTATCTCCCCGGGAGTACCCTCCGCCTTGACGCTTATCTGCGAATTAGCGGTGTAGAGAGCCTTTCTGTCGTTATATATGCCCTCTAAGGATTCCTTTGTGTTCGCCATGACGATGGGGCGGTTCTTATCACCCGAGATGCGATCGTAGCAGGTCTCGAAGTCTGCGTCAAGATACACCACTATGCCGCCCGCAGCAGCAGCCTCGGCATTTTCCGATTTGAGCATAGCACCGCCGCCGCATGCCACCACCTCGTCGGAGAGAGCAAGCTCCTTAACGGCGGAGGTCTCCATAGTGCGGAACGCCTTTTCGCCCTTTTCGGCAAATATTTCGGGTATGCTCATGCCCGCCTTTTTTTCGATGTAGCTGTCCATATCGGTGAAGGGCTTTTCGATAAGAGCGGCAAGCTCCCTTCCCACGGTGGATTTTCCGCAGCCCATAAAGCCGCACAGGAATATTGTCATAATATTCTCCTTCCGCCGCGTTTTGCGGCATATATGAATGTCATTCGTCCAGCGGTATGGAATATGCCTTTGCGGAATATTCCAGCACCTTTCCGCTGAGCTCCTCCTCAAGGCAGGCGTAGAACATGGCAAAAAGCACGTCCGCAAAGCCTAAGAGGAACATATTTTTATTGGTGATGTCCGACAGCTGCGGCACATGAGTATATATGTAGGTCTTGAACCATTCTGCGGTATAGGGCGGCAGCGGCTTTCCCTTGTGGACAAGATACCGAAACTCGGCATATTCCTCGCGGATAAGTCCGTCGGGATTTTCCGCGCCCCTCGACATAACCATATTGTAGACCTTCTGTATCTGGTCATCGGTCATGCGGTCGTCGCCGCTGCGGACGTTGCGCAGAGTGGGCAGCCGCACCGCAAAGCTGTAGATTATCATCGGGAGCACCTTGTCGTATTCGGGATTCTGCATTTCGCGGCAGCTGCCGCCGTCTATGCGCAGCCCGAAAGCTTTCAGGCTCTCGCCGTCGGTGATGTTGTTCAGCACCACCTTGAAGGCGTCCTTGATATTTATTTTATAGAAATCGCTCTCCGCTATGGAGTAGATATATTTTACGGCGTTATATAAGCTTATCCCGCCCTTTATGACGGTATCGGCAAGTCCTATTACCGCCTGTTCTTCGTTGATAAAATCCAATTTCAGTCCCTCGCAATATCATCTTCGTCCCGCAGAGGTGCGGTCGGGCATGCGTATCACTCTGGCAGGGGGAGTGCCGTCCGTCTTTTTGGGCTTATCCTCTCCGCTGTCCGCCGATGAAAATATGAAGGTATCCTTCTTTGCGGCGGCAAGCTCTGCTATTCCCATAACGTCTCCCACGGTGGGCGCGCCCTTTTCCGTCTTATACTTCGGGTCGGTCATCGCCTCGTAAAGTGACGCGTATTTCTTCGGTACGAAGGGCTTGTATGTTCTGCCGTCCTCGGTCACGTGTTCCTCCGCAGCAGGCTGTACGGTCTGCACGGGAGCCGTTTTCGGCGGCTCATAGGAGACAGCTGCGGGAACAGGACGGCTTTCCGTTTTCATTTCCCTGACGTAAGCGCGCTCAAAGTCCGAAGTCTTCGGAGGAGCGGGCTCGGCGTCGAAGCTTTTCGGTATCCATCTGACCGCCCTGTCTGCGGAGCCCTTTATGCTCTTGGCGACGTATTCGCTGCGGTCCTGTCTTTCGGGGATATCCGCTGTCGGTTCTGAGCGGTCCCTGCGGAGAGGTTCCTCCGACAGTGAGGGAACGTTTTCGTAAACGGCTTCAAAATCCTTCTGCGCCTCCGAAACGCTGTCAAAGCTTTTAGGTATCCACTTGACTGCTCTGTCGGCGGCGGTCTTTCTGCTTTTGGGAACATATGCCGTATCCCTCTGCGGTGCGGCGGGAGCGGCTGCTTTATCCTTTTTGAGGATATCTCCGTACATTTTTTCGGCGGATCTCAGGAAATCCTCCAGCTGGCTTATAGAGCCGTCGCCGTTTCTGATATTATCCTTAAGGCTTTCGAGATAGCCTGCCCATTCCTCGAACTCTGCGCGGTCCATTTCCCTGCCCGCGCACTTGGACAGGTTATAATAAAGCGCCTGCGAGCGCAGGTCAAGCTCTGCGGGGATAATAACGGGGACTTTTTTTGCTCTCATTCCCGCAAGCCTTGCCCTTTCCTCTGCCTCTGCTGCTGCGCGGCGGGCTTCCTCCTCGGCTATGCGAGCCTTTTCGGCGGCTTCGCGGCGGAGCCTCTGCTGTTCCTCGTGAGCGGCAAGGCAGGTCCTTCCGCTGGGATTTACGCGGCTGCAGTAGGGGCTGTTATGCTCCCTGCCGCGGATAAAGTATCTTCCGCAGGAAACGCAGCGTTCGATATGCTCGCCGTTTTCCTCCAGAAGGTCGAATTCAAGGTCGATGATACCCTTGAAGCCCGCCGGCATGTAGACCACAGGACCGCCGCGCATTTCCTCCATGGAGGCTCTGCGCATTTCCAGAGAATCGGGGCGTTCCATGTCCTTTATGTAGGAGAAGGCGTCCATGGCGGACTGGTCGGCGATAACGGGGTTTATCTGCTTTGAGCTGCCCGCGGGTATCTTGCTGAGCTTTTCCGAAACTGCGCCGTAAACGTAGCGGGAGAATTTCCCCATGCGGAACGCCGATTCGGGAGCCAGCGAGGGGCTGTATTTTCGCACATACGGCATATCCTCCGAGGGGAAGCCCATTTCGTTTGCGGCAATGGAAAAGGCAAGGTCGAAATAGTCCTTTCTGCGGCGGTACTCGTCGGGGGAGATGTCCGAGCCCGCTCTGTCGTCATATATGAAATCCAGCTTTTTCTTGGCGTATTCGTTTATCCTGACGATATTTATCCACTGGTTGACCGAGCGGCCTGTTTTATACTCGGATATCCTGCGGAATATTGCCGATTCGTAGTTGTTCTTGGGGGATATGCACCTTGCCCACAGCTCTTCAAGTCCGATATTTTCGCTGCTGCATATGTATGCGATTATGCAGTCTACGGCGGCGCTGTCGAAGCTGCCCTCTATGCATGCCTTTACGTAGGGGTGGCACTGGGACAGGGTATTTCTCGCCGACTGCATGAGTTCTGCGGGGAGACGGCCTGTTTTGCTGGCGGTCTTTCCGGCTTCTATGCACTGTTCCCAGAAAAAGGAAAAGTTAAATTCCGTAAAGCTAAGCAGATCCTTTCCGGGCATAAGCTCATAATATGTATTGTTGTTTCCGATAATAAATTTTACGGCGTCCACCTGATATCTTTCCCTTCCTTCGGCACAGCTTTCGGTCTCGTCGGTCATGCGGACGGATATCCGCATATATAATTATATTATAACACATATTATCATATTTTTCAACAGGTTTTCCCGACTTTTTTGCAATTATAAAATATATGGACTAAAATGGTATACAAAGACTCTTTTCGGCAAAATCTTTTGTGCATATTGACGATTTAAACGGTAAAATATACATAATTATTGAAAATATATAAAAAATTTAACAAAACTCTTGCATAAAACATTCATTATGGTGTATAATAAGTAAAGCGAGTGCTGTGCGTATATTTTTGCCGAGTGTAAATTTATTCCTAAAAATTACGGCGCTTTCTCATGGGAGTTACTTGTTATGAATTATATATTATGCGCCGTATTGTGGACGGAGACAAAGACTCCGCCGGGGTATGCGGCTGCGGGGATATTCTCCGCTAAGATCATTCAGGGCGAGGAAACGGAATATCGTTCCTTCCTGCTCGATTCGTACGGCGGTACGAATGAATTGCTTGAGGATTTTCTCGGCTTCTGCGGCGGGGAGTTTATGCTCTGCCTCTGGGACGGATTGTCTGCGGGCAGGATAAAAAAACTGCTGGATCAAAACGGCTTCAGACATCCTTATGTGCATCTCTATCATCTGCAGAAGGTGTACGAGCTTACCGAGATCAAATGCCGCGATATCCGCAAACGCAGGATAATGCAGACAAGGCTTGAAAGAAAGCCTTTTTATTACGGAAAAAGATCGGCTGCGGAAAACGAGGTCAGGTGGATGGTCTCGGTGTTCGAGCTGCTGGACTTCTCGGTCATCGAAAAAAAGCCTGCCGTCGATTTTACCGAACAGCCTTCAAATCAGTATTTTGTGTTCAAAAACGGGAAATGCTTCCACACAAAGGACTGCCGTATCGTAAAGGACGCGTCGGTCTCGGCTCTGCGTTCTTATACATATTACGCCGCAGCCGTTGACGCGGGATTTACTCCCTGCTCACGGTGCAAGCCCGAAAACAGGGACGAGCAGACTGCGGAAATGATGCGCAGGATAAACGCCGAAAAACAAAAGGAAGCCCGCGCTAAGCATGTGGCAGGATATGTTCCCGCAAAAAAGAAAAGGAAAAAGCCGCTGAATGTGTATAAGTCCCTTGCTCATATGTGCGGACTGTACGGACTGAAATTTGAAAAGAGCGGCATGAATGTGTTTGTTTCCTCGAAAACGGGAAAGTACCGTATCGCTCCCGAGGATATCCCCGTGAAGCTGTATGAGCTTTCGGACGGCGATTATTCCCCTTTGGGCGCGGATTTTGACGACCCTTATCAGGCGGTGAGGGAGATCGTCCGTATCGACGAGGAAAACGGAAAGAATAAATAAGGACTGATGTACGTGCGGTACGTCGGTCCTTTTTTGATATGAAAATATCCGCAGCACTGTGCTGCGGATATTTTATTGCGGATATTATACCGATCTCCGGTTAAAAAGTGTACAGAAGTTCAAGCAAGATCTTGCATATTCGGATTTTGCGCAGAGTTTTTGTCTGCAATTTTATCGGGGGTACGGTATTATTCCTCTGCCGAGGTCTGTTCTTCGCAGGACGTCTGTCCGTCCGGTGCGGTCTGTACGGTATTGACCGCCATTCTGCGCTTGTTCTCGTAAATGCCGATAAGCACTATCGCAGCAGCGCCGAGGAAGGTCACTATCAGTCCCGTTTTCAGTCCCGGAGGGAAGTACTTCATCTCTATCGTATGAGTGCCCGCCGTTATCGGTACGCCGATAAGTGCGTCGTACAGCTCGGTTATCTCCGTTTCGGCGCCGTCAACGTATACCGTCCAGCCGGGCTCGTTGGAGATGGAGGTGAACATTATGCCGTCTTTGTCGGCGGTGATGGTGCCCTTGATGTGGTCCTCACTGAATGACTCTATCTCCAGCGGGTGCTGCTTTAACGTTTCAATGGCGGAGGCGAATTTTTCCTCGTCCAGATATACGAACTCCTCGTCTTGGAAAAGCACCTCGTTCTTGTCGTTGGCAATGGTGGTGATAAGGGATATCTGCTCGCCCTCTTCAAATCTGCCCAGAGCAAGTATGCTCATGTTGCCGCCTTCAAAGTAGTATTCCAGAAATTCCTTGTTCAGCCAGAGGTTCACTCTCCGCTCGTACTTCGAGGGGAAGTACATGTAGAGCATATTATTATTGGGAGCGGTGATGAAGAATTCCGCCTGACTGTTCTCTCCCTCAACCACGGTCGTATATCTTGCATGGCTGCCGTATACGCCTGCCTTGGCGTTTTCCGTCTTTATCTCGTCTATGTTTATCCTGTAGAAAAATTCCTGCTCCTCATCGGAGAGCATGGAGGAAAGCATCTTGTTCTGATTGTCAAAGGGATATTCCGTGCCCGAGAAATGACAGCTTGCCGCGGCATTATCCACCATAAAGGCTATCGGCAGAGCGTAGGGATTCTCGTATACGCATATCATGTTGCTTTCGTTGGATTTTGTCAGCACTAAGTTATCGTAATGCTTGGACACGGGGATATCGGGAGTTATCGTGCCGCCGTCCTCGTCGGTCTTTATCTCCGCCCGCTCCATGACGTACTTTACGCCGAATATGGCGTCGGTCACATAGGTCGCTCCGCGGTATTTGATATAGTGTCCGCCGTAGGAGAATCCCAGCCTGCGCAGGAACTGGATAGAGCTTGCATTCAGCGTGGAGCTGGAATGGGACAGGCCATAGCTGTTCAGCGCAAGTGAATCGTTCACGGTGCGGTGATAGTCGCTTTCTATGCGGTAAACGCCGTCGTCCTCGTCATAGAGAGACTGGACCGTTTCCCGTCCCAGCGAGATATAGCTGTTATAGCCCGAATGTTTGGAATAGTTCACGTCCTCGTCGATGGCAAACAGATTATATAACGTCGAGGCGAACATCTCCGCCGATACGAATATCGCCAGAGCGGCAGTTACTCCGGGAGTGATCGCCTTTCTGTTGCGGTAGCAGTACAGTATCAGGCAGTATATAGCCGTGAAAACCACGCTGTACCATATGGCGGTGATTATCCCCGCACTTTCGTAGTCCTGCTTGTCTATATAGAAGATATACACGATGAGACCCGTCATCACGCCGCCTATCTCTTTGAGGGTTATGCCCTCGATATTGTCGAATGCCTCCGCTGCGGCTATCAGCATCACAAAGGAGAAGGTGAAGGAATAACGGTAGGGCAGCCAGTTGGGTATCTGAAAGCCGTGCCATGCGATGTCGATATTTGAGATATACATGGAGAGTATCACCGACAGCAAAAGCAGTCCCGTGCCTATCTTGTTTTTCAGCTTTATCCTGTCGTTCATGAAATAAAGCGGGACAAGGATCAGCGTGATGACTCCGCAGTATATGGCAGGAGAGCCCTCGTTGCGGCAGGTATCGTACATATTCGGCAGGAGGCTCTTGAAAAAGTCGATGAAGTCGAACTGGGTCTTCCACTCAAAGGAGGGGTCGGTGAAGTCCAGCTTGCCCAGCTGCAGCGAATGATACAGCGGCAGCAGCACCCATGCGGCGCAGGCTGCGGACAATATCCCTCCCAGTGCGAATTTCAGCCCCGATATCACAAGGCTCTTGAAATGTATGCCCTTTTCGTTTGCGGAAAAATAATAGTACAGGAAATACAGCACCGAGAAAAATGCCAGCATCCAGCCGATGTAGAAATTCGCCATGAACATCAGCGACAGCGGTATGATGAAATACAGTAACCTGTTCTCGTCTATTATTTTTTCTATCCCTCGTGCGATAAGGGGCAGATATATCAGCCCGTCCAGCCACATGGGATTCATCAGCTGCACTATCATATACGCCATCAGCGCGTACATTACCGAGAAAAGCAGCGCTGTTTTCGGCTGAGCCTTTCTCGACTTCTGCAGATAGAAGCAGAAGGTTATGCCTGCCGTGCCCACCTTGCAAAGCTGCATTATCAGTATGGATTCGGTGATGATGCTTCTCGGCAGGAGCATTACTATCAGCACGAAGGGGCTTGCCAGATAGTAGGCGAAGATACCCATGAACTCGCCTGTGAGGTTTCTGCTCCATGAGATGAAGGGGCTTGCGTCTCCGCGGAGGATATCACGGAGATGCTCGTAGTAGTACACATACTGTCCGTTAAGGTCCAGCACCAGCACCGACTCGTCGCCGAAGGGGTATACTCCGAAGCAGAAATACGCTATCAGAAGCAGTATCGCAGGCACGAAAAACGCAAGCAGATATATTCTGCGCTCCTTAAAGAATCCGAGTATCTTTTTGAAAATGTCGTTCCCGCTTTTTTTCTTAAAGCGGGGAGCGTTGTTCTGCGGAGCGGACACCTTTGTATCTGCCGCCGTTACGGAGATGTTCTGCGGAGTGTTTTCGGAAAAGCTTTCCGTGGAATTTTCGGACATTTTATTCTATCATCCTTTCTTTTAAGGAACCGCTGATTAAATCGTTTTACGACACTCTCAGTTACGGATTTTCAAGCGTCGGAAACGGTGGCTTCGCCTTAATCAGCGCTTCCTTAATCCAATATGCTCATTATGTCGGCAATGCTCATCTGCATTATGCTGCCGTCGCCGTTTACTGCCATGTCCGCAAGCTCGCGCTTGTTTTCCTGAAGCAGACGTATCTTTTCTTCAATGGTGTTTTTCGCTATCAGCTTGTAGACCTGCACGCTGTTTTTCTGACCTATGCGGTAGGCACGGTCGGTGGCCTGATTTTCCGCGGAGACGTTCCACCACGGGTCGTAGTGTATGACTATATCCGCTCCGGTCAGGTTCAGTCCCGTTCCGCCCGCCTTCAGCGATATCAGGAATACCTCGGTGCTGTCGGCGTTGAAGCTGTTTACCAGCCTCAGTCGTTCCTCTGCCTTGGTGGAGCCCGTCAGCTTATAGCTGGAGATATGCTCCGCTTTCAGACGGCGCTCTATCTTATCGAGCATGGTGGTGAACTGGGAGAACAGCAATACCTTGTGTCCCGCTTCGGTGCAGCTTGCGATAAGCTCCATGCAGGATTCCAGCTTTGCGCTGCCCGAGGTGTAATTCTCGTACACCAGCGACGGGTCGCAGCATATCTGCCGCAGTCTCGTCAGCATGGCAAGTATCTCTATCTTGCCCTCGTTGGGATTTGCCGCGGCGAATTTCTCCCGCAGCTTCTTCTTCATGGAGAGCACATTCGCAGCATACAGCTTCTGCTGTTCCTCGGTCATCTCCTCGGCGAGGATAGTCTCCGTCTTTTCGGGCAGCTCCGTCAGCACGTCCTTTTTCATTCGCCGCAGTATAAACGGCGAGGTCAGACGGGACAGCTCCTGCGCCGCCTTTTGGTCGGTGTATTTTACGATAGGCGTTTCAAAGGACTTCTTGAAATGGGTGTATCCGAACAGATACTCGGGCATGATATAGTCGAAGATGCTCCACAGCTCCGCAAGGGAGTTTTCCACGGGAGTGCCTGTCAGAGCGAATCTCACGCGGCTCGTTATCCCCTTGACAGCCTTTGCCGCCTGTGTGGAGTGGTTTTTGATGAACTGTGCTTCGTCGGCGAACATGAAGTCGAAGGGAATATCCTCGTACTCGGCGATATCGCGGGTCAGCATAGTGTAGGAGGTGACGAGCACGTCGCTGTCGGCGCGGCTGTGTATTATCTCGCTGCGGACAGGGGCGCTGCCCGATATCACGGAGACCTTCAGCGACGGAGCAAACCGCTCCAGCTCACTTTTCCAGTTGAGTGTCAGCGACGACGGACAGACTACCAGACTTAAAATATGCCTTTCGGAGCTTTCCTTTGCCGACAGCATGAGCGCGATGGACTGAATGGTCTTGCCCAGACCCATATCGTCCGCAAGTATGCCCCCGAAGCCGTAGTCTGCCACGGTCTTGAGCCAGCGGAAGCCGTGCTCCTGATAGGGGCGCATGCTGCCGCAGAGTCCCGTCGGCACGGGATAGTCCGAGGACGCCGATTCCGCAAAATCGCGGACCGCCTTTTTGAAGTCCTCGCTGCGGCGGATACGCATGCCGTTGATATTGTCCTGCAGGCTGTCGAGGTAAAGCATGCGGTATTTCGGTATGGAGATGTTGTTTTTAAGGAATGCCTTGTCGGGCAGGGCAAGGCTGTCTGCCAGTCCCGCAAATTCTTCGATGCCCTCGTCGTTTAAGTCCACGAAGGAGCCGTCCTTAAGGCGGTGATATTTCTGCCCCTTGCGGTAGGAGCCGAGTATGGCGATAAGCTCGCTGATATTATAGCCGTCCGCGTCCACAGTCAGCGAGAGGAGTCCCTCGCTCTGCGGAGTTATCCCCACCGACGGGTGAACGGGTGGACGGACCGTCATCGCCTTGAAGCGCTCGCTGGCGTAAAGCTCCATTCTTTTTGTAAGGTAGCTTATCCCCTCGGAGCAGAGACGGTATATATTATCCTCTCCCGACGTTTTCAGAGGGTGTACGGGGTCGGACTCGTTTATCTCAAAGTATCGGAGCACGGCTCTTTCCGCCGCATATTCGGCACGTCTGTCCGAAACGCGGTCGCTTCCTGCGAAGGCGGGGTAGGTCTTGTCGCCGTAGGTGTATTCCAGCTTGGCATAGACGGTGTCGCGGTCGGGCAGGTCGAGGTAGAGCCTTATCTCCGCTTCGGGCGGGATAACGTCCTCCAAAAGCTCGCCGCCCTCGATGAACACGTACTTTTTCAGCGGCGTCATCACCGACGAGTAAAAGGACGCGATATCCGACGGGGCTATCATGAGCCTGCACTCCTTGGATATCTCCTCGTACAGGCCGGATACCGCCGCCGAGAAATCGTCGGGACATATATAAAGTATATGGCGGTAATCGTCGTGAAAAAACAGCCGTGAGCGGCTGCCCAGCATGGTATAGCTGTTCATGCAGGTCAGGATATAGCCGGAGTTTTCCTTTTCAAAGCGCAGGGTGATATCGGGGCTGCGGCGGTATATGCGGCACATTTCCCCGTTTACGGCTATCTCGCCCTTGGTATATATGGTGAAGAACTTATCCGCCCAGACGCCCTCAAGGTCCAGTTCCTTTACGGCGGAGGTGCTGTAGTAATTCTTCTTTCGGCTCGCAGCGGAAAGCATGGTGACGAAATCCAGCAGGGCGCGGCTCTGCTCATCGAGAGCGGCGGGACTGTGGCGGAAAGCCAGCTCCTTGCCGTAGCTGTGATACGCCGTCGTGCCGAAATTCCTGATAAGCTCGGGTATGCTTTTGACGACGTAGGTCTTTTCCCTGCCTATCTTAAGTGAGAGCTGCAGATTATAGAATGTGGAAAGCTGCGGCTCGATGCGGATATCTCCGCTGCATTCGCTGTCGGATAATTCCGACTCGGCGAAAAGGTTATAGCTCCTGATGAGCCTTGACACTCCCGGAGAGCTGTGAGGGGCAGTTTTGTACCGTCCCGCGCCCTCGGAGTATTCCAGCATGGCTGCGCATACATGGCGGCAGTAGCCGAATTTGTCACAATGGGCAGGACAGGAGCATACCGCCGACATCACCGTTTCGGTATCGCGGCTTATCGTAAAGGAGCAGCTTCGCCTGCTGTTTCCGTCGGCGACCTGAGCGCAGACCTGCACGGCGTTGTTCTGCAGGGAAAAAACTCCCGTGATCTCCGCGCTGCCTGAGTTGAAGTCATCAAGACCTGCAAAATATGCGTCGCTGCTCCACGCGTAGGAACGTATCTTATTTCTGTCGGGCACCGGAGATCACCTCACTTTAATAATTGATTTAATTATTATACCACGACTCGGGAAAAGTTTCAATATCTTTTCGGGAGATTTTGCGGATTTGTAATTTTTCGGGGGGATAACGTGTAATATTTTGTGATTATTTCGGGATATTGTGAAAAGTAGATAAAAACAAGCGAAAAAAACGCGAAAAAATCTACGCGCAAAATGAAGAAAAAATTTTCAAAACACTTGAAAAACGCGGATACGTATGTTATAATAACTATTGCGTGACTGCAACAGATATGCGATGAAGCGGGAGGTGGCTGCCGGTACGGCAGGGAATTTCCGCAGAGTATGTCCGATTTTAAACCGGGCGGCTGTAATATTGAACACGGTATGTGCTTAAACCATGCGCTTTATGCGTACAGGTAAGCTATTGTGTGTTTACGGCCCGAGACCGCTCACGGTTGTCGGGTTTTAAAAATACTTAGTATGAAACACACGGCGGCGTGTAAATGATTATATTACATTTCGTCCCCCAACAACAATATTTTTTCAGGAGGCGATTTAAGTGGCAGTCAATGAGAAACTCAGAATCAGAATCAAGGGCTATGACCACGCTGTAGTTGACGCAGCAGCGGCTAAGATCGTTGAGGCGGCTAAGCGCAGCGGCGCACAGGTATCCGGTCCCATTCCTCTTCCCACAGAAAAGGAGATCGTGACTATCCTCCGCGCTGTACACAAGTACAAGGACAGCCGTGAGCAGTTCGAGCAGAGAACTCACAAAAGACTTATCGACGTGCTCAGACCCACAGCCAAGACTACCGAGGCTCTTCAGGGTCTTGAACTTCCCGCAGGCGTTGAGATCGTAATGGAAATCAAGTGATTTCCGAAAGGTCTTAAGCTTACGGTCATGTTGAGTATTTCTCAACCAATAACCATAAGGAGGAAAAAACTATGACAAAGGCAATCATCGGCAAAAAAATCGGTATGACACAGATTTTCGATGAAGCGGGCAAAATGATCCCCGTTACCGTTGTTGAAGCAGGTCCCTGCGTTGTCGTTCAGAAGAAAACTGTTGAGAACGACGGCTACAGCGCAGTTCAGTTCGGCTTCGGCGACATTCGCGAAAAGCTGGTAAACAAGCCTATGGAGGGTCACTTCAAGAAGGCTGACGTTCCCGCTAAGAGAACTCTTAAGGAGTTCAGACTCGAGAACGCAGATACTCTTAATGTAGGCGACGTTCTTAAGGCAGATACCTTCGAGGTAGGCGACATCGTTGATGTATGCGGTACTTCAAAGGGTAAGGGCTATCAGGGTACCATCAAGAAGGATAATCAGCACAGACTGAAGGAAACTCACGGTACAGGCCCTGTTCACAGACATGCAGGTTCTATGGGCGCATGCTCCTCACCTTCCCGTATCTTCAAGGGCAAGAAGCTCCCCGGTCACATGGGCGCTGAGAGAGTTACCGTTCAGAATCTCGAAATCGTAAAGATTGACGCAGAGAACAACCTTATCGCTGTTAAGGGCGCTATTCCCGGCCCCAACAACGGTATCGTAACTATCGTTGACTGCGTCAAGAAGGCTTAATGGAAGGAGGAAGCGGATATGCCTAACATGAAGGTTCTTGATATGACAGGTAAAGAGGTTTCCGACATTGAGCTCTCGGACGCTGTTTTCGGAATTGAGCCCAACAAGTATGCAATGCATACTATGGTTGTAAGCTATCTCGCAGCTCAGAGACAGGGTACTCAGTCCACTCTTACCAGAACAGAGGTAAGCGGCGGCGGCAAGAAGCCCTGGAGACAGAAGGGTACAGGTCATGCTCGTCAGGGCTCTATCAGAGCTCCCCAGTGGGTACACGGCGGTATAGCTCTCGGACCTAAGCCCAGAAAGTACGCTTTCAGCGTAAACAAGAAGGTCAAGAGACTTGCTATGAAGTCTGCACTTTCTTCTAAGGTGCTCGACAGCGAGCTTATCGTTGTTGATTCTATCGCTATGAGCGAGTACAAGACCAAGGCTATGGTGGAAATGCTCAAGGCAGTAGGCGCTGAGGACAAGAAGGCTCTCATCGTTATGCCTGAGGTGGACGCTAAGGTCATCAAGAGCGCAGCTAACATCCCCGGTGTGAAGACCGCTCTTGTTAACACTATAAACGTATACGACATTCTTAACTGCGACAAGCTCATCGTTGCTAAGGACGCAGTTTCCAAGATCGAGGAGGTGTACGCATAATGCTGGCACAGGATATCATTATCAAGCCTATCATCACAGAGAAGAGCATGGAGGGACTTCAGTCCAGAAAGTACACCTTTAAAGTCGCTAAGGACGCCAACAAGATCATGATAGCTAACGCTGTCGAGGAGCTTTTCGACGTTAAGGTGGCTAAGGTAAACACTATGAACTGCAGAGGCCGCTCCAAGAGAGTCGGCATGAACAGAGGAACTACTCCTTCCTGGAAGAAGGCTATAGTTACTCTTACTGAGGATTCCAAGACTATCGAATTCTTCGATGGTATGATGTAATTGCCGCGCATCGGCATGAATGTATGGAGCGTAAAACCGATATGCTCCGCAAAACCGTTTTAAGGAGTTGATCATAATGGCTATAAAGACTTATAAGCCTACCACCCCCTCAAGACGTCAGATGACAGTAACCGACTACAGCGAGCTTTCTAAGGTTGCACCCGAAAAGAGCCTGCTTACAGTTATCAAGAAGAATGCCGGCAGAAACAGCTACGGCAGAATTACTGTTCGTCATAAGGGCGGCGGAAACAGAAGAAAATACAGAATCATCGACTTCAAGAGAAATAAGCTCGGCATGAACGCTGTAGTCAAGACTCTTGAGTACGATCCCAACAGAAGCGCTTTCATCGCTCTCGTTGAGTACGAGGACGGCGAAAAGAGATACATCATCGCTCCCAACGGCCTTAAGGTCGGCGATGTTGTAAGAAACGGCGCAGACGCTGATATCAAGCCCGGCAACGCACTTGCTCTGGCTAATATCCCCGTCGGTACCTTTATCCACAACATTGAGCTTTATCCCGGCAAGGGCGCACAGCTCGTTCGCTCCGCAGGAAATATGGCTCAGCTTATGGGTAAGGAAGAGACCTACGCTCTCGTAAGACTTCCTTCCGGCGAAATGAGAAAGATCCCCATTTCCTGCATGGCGTCTATCGGTCAGGTCTCCAACATCGACCACGAGAACGTTAACCTCGGTAAGGCAGGACGTACCCGTCATAAGGGTATCAGACCTACCGTCCGCGGTTCTGTCATGAACCCCAATGACCACCCCCACGGCGGTGGTGAGGGTAAATCTCCTGTCGGACGTCCCGGACCTGTTACTCCTTGGGGCAAGCCTGCTATGGGTTACAAGACCAGACCTAACCACAAGGCTTCCGACAAGTTCATCGTTAAGAGAAGAAACGGTAAGTAATAAATCGAATATACTCATCGGATTCATAAAGAGGAATACAGAAAGCGTTGATTCCGAGATCCGATACAAAGTGCACAAAAAATCAAGCAAAAGCTTGCATATATGGGTTTGCGCAGATTTTTTGTCTGCACTTTGATCGGAGATCGGGATCAAGGCTATCGTATCTTGCCTCTGCGCATGACGCGCAGCATCTGAGAGGGGAGGAAAACCAATGAGCAGAAGTATCAAAAAGGGACCATACGTTCAGGAGGTCCTTCTTAAAAGAGTTATCGCTATGAACGAAGCAGGCGAAAAGAAAGTCCTTAAGACATGGAGCAGATCTTCCACGATCTTCCCCGAGTTCGTAGGTCACACCTTCGCAGTTCATGACGGAAGAAAGCACGTTCCCGTTTATGTTACTGAGGATATGGTAGGTCATAAGCTGGGC
>JBJESJ010000021.1:0-4015 GCA_051882725.1 Oscillospiraceae bacterium | reverse complement strand
ATTCCCACCCTTATATCTCCCCGCAGGAGTAAGCTCTATGGAGGATACCTTTCCTTCTATGATAATGCTGTCCGCAGAGGTGCAGCACAGCTCAAGACCGCTTCCCCAGATCTCCACGTATCTGTCCACGGTGCGTATTTTTATGTATATATCGCTGCATTCCATTATTCGGCGGCAGCTGTCTATCTGCATAAAGCCGCCGCTGTCCATGGATATCCTTGTCTGCATATAAAACGCCTTCCGGAAAAAATCTCCCGATGCGCCCAACTTATCCGAAATGTTCATAAACCGCTCCTTGTGTTTTATATAAACATTATATTATTGAATTTGTCCGCATATACATTTAGTGACAGATACAAATAAAACGGAAAGGACTGCGTAATAATGAAAGAGCTTTTCGATAATATAACGGGATATGCGCGGATACGTGCGGACTCTCCCGAGGGTACGGACAAAACAGCAGTGCTTGCCGATAAGCTGGCGCATAACATCAAATTCAAGGGACTCAGCACCTCAAATGGCAGTCTGTACGTTACCGTCAGCAAATACGACGAAAAATTCACGCGGGAGCTCGCCGAATCGGTGGGAATGACTGCTGACATAGTGTCCAAGCACGGCATGGGATATTTTTTTCAGCGGTACAGCAAGCGTGTGGGGATACCCATAGGCGCTGCGGCAGCCATTATCATCATACTGCTTCTGTCGAATATCGTGCTTAGCATAGAGATATCGGGAAACGAGACCATCACCGATGACGAGATAATGACCATGCTTTCCGATACGGGCATAACCTACGGCACCTTTATCCCATCGGTCAATTTCAGAAAAGCGGAAAAGGAGCTGCTCATCTCATCGGATAGAATAGCGTGGGCGTCGCTGCGCCGTTCGGGATTCCGCGTGATAGCGGAGATATCCGAAATGTCGGAGGTACCGAGGGTGTACTCCAATAATCAGCCCAGCAATATCGTCTCCATGTACGACGCCCAGATCACGTCGATCAAGGTCTGCAGCGGGATGCTGATGCCCATGATGGGCGATACCGTTCGCAGCGGCGAGATATTGATAAGCGGAGTTGTATCGAAGAAATTCGAGGGCACCTACAATGTCAGGGCTATCGGAGAGATACGGGGACAGTACCGAAGGGAGATCAGCTTTACCCAGCCCTTTGAGGATACAGTCCGAACCGCAGGAGAACCCTTTTCAAACCGTTATCTGAAGCTGTTCGGAAAAAGCATTTCCCTGCCGGGAAATGAAAGGGTATCGGGGCAGTATGAGTTCACACGGGATACCGAGTATCTGGATTTTCTGAATCTGACTCTGCCTGTGGCCGTCACCACCGTCGATATCACGCCCTTTACCGAGGAGAACGTCACCTATTCGCAGGGGCAGGCAGAACAGCTTATCGCGGAGAAAATCACTGACTATGAAAAAAATTTCCTGACTGACGGCGATATCGAGGTCATTGAAAAATCGGTCGAGCGCACCGCGGACGAAACGGCAGTTACCGTGACGGTATCCTATCTGCTGGAGGGGAATATCGGGATAGAAAAGCCGTTCTTCCCTATCAAGGAGTAAAAGAAAAATGCCGTATCGACATCACCGATACGGCACATTTTTATTCTTATTTAGCCTTTAAAGCCCTGACAGAATTGAGTACAGCAATGACCATAACTCCCACGTCCGCGAAAACAGCCGCCTGCATCCCGACGATCCCCAGCGCTCCCAGAATGAGGATAACAGCCTTTACGCCCAGCGCAAACACGATATTCTGCGTAACTATGGCAAGGGTGTGCCGTGCTATCCTGATAGCGGCGGGTATCTTCGAGGGCTTGTCGTCCATGATGACAATGTCCGCAGCTTCAATGGCAGCGTCGGAGCCCAGTCCTCCCATGGCAATGCCGATATCCGCACATGCAAGAACAGGCGCGTCGTTTATGCCGTCGCCCACGTAGATGAGCTTGCCCTTATCCGAGGTCTGCTTTTTCAGCTCTGCCACATGGGATACCTTTTCATCGGGCAGAAGCTCGGCGAACACCTCGTCCAGTCCCAGCTTTTCGGCAGTATATGCGCCGACCTCCTTGGAGTCGCCCGTGAGCATTACCGTCTTTGAGATGCCGCAGCGGTGCATTTCCGATACAGCGTCCTTAGCGTCGTCCTTTATCTCGTCGGATATGAGCACATAGCCGATGTACTCCCCGTCACGGGAAACATATACCGCAGTACCGGGATTTTCGGGCTTGGGACAGGCATTGCCCGTGATGCTTTCGATATAATTTGCCTTGCCCGCGCATACCGTATGACCGCCGATATCCGCATTTACTCCGCTGCCCGCAGTTTCTCCGGAGCTTCCGATAATGGATGGGTCTATCTCCCTGCCGTATGCTTTTTTGAGCGATACGGAAATGGGGTGGGAGGAGAAATACTCCGCATATGCGGCATATTCGATAAGCTTTTCGGCGGAAACGCCCTCAGGCTTTATTTCGGTCACTTCAAAGCTGCCCTTTGTGAGAGTGCCTGTCTTGTCCATTACAGCTATCTCCGCATGGGACAACGCTTCAAGATAGTTGCTTCCTTTGACAAGTATCCCCTTTGAGGAGGCAGCGCCTATCCCCGCGAAAAATCCAAGAGGAACGGATATCACCAGTGCACAGGGACAGGAAACGACCAAGAACGTAAGTGCACGATATATCCAAGTGCTCCACTGACCGGTTACAAGAGAGGGTATCACAGCCAGCGCCAGTGCAAGTATGCATACCGCAGGAGTGTAATATCTTGCAAATTTGGTGATGAAATTCTCCGTTTTCGCCTTGCTTGACGCGGAGTTTTCCACCAGTTCAAGTATCCTTGCCACGGTGGACTGACCGTATTCCTTTTCGACTTCGATCTCAATGACTCCGCTCTGATTGATGCAGCCGCTGAGTGCTTCACTGCCCACGTACAGATCGCGTGGAACAGATTCTCCGGTGAGAGCCGACGTATCCGCCGAGGAGCTGCCCTTTGTGACGATACCGTCAAGAGGTATCCTCTCGCCGGGCGATACTACGATAGTTTCACCGAGCTTGACCTCTTCGGGAGAAACGGTGACGATGTTCCCGTCACGGATAACATTAGCACTGTCGGGACGGATATCCATAAGTCCGCTGATAGACCGTCTTGATTTTTCCACGGCATAGCTTTCAAACAGTTCTCCGACTAAGAAGAAGATCATTACCTCCACGCCCTCGGAGTACTGTCCCACAAAAAACGCGCCCAGCGAAGCAATGCACATCAGGAAATTCTCATCGAACACCTGCCCGCGTATAATATTCTTCCCTGCCTTCAGCAGGATGCCGCTGCCCGCCGCCAGATATGCCCCGAGAAATACGATAAGCTCGATATAATTGCCGTAAGGGATTTTTTCAAAAGGAATAAGCTCCCCCGCCGCAAAGATGATAACTCCTGCGATTATCCTCGCCAGCATTTTCTTCTGTTTTTTAGAAAAGGACAGCTTCATTTGAGAACTACCTCGCAGTCGGGTTCAATTTTTGAAATAGCTTTTACCGCCTTTTTAAGTATCTTATCGAAATCGGATTCCTCGGCTTCGATGGTCATTTTCTGCGTAAGGAAGGACACGGAAGCACTTTTCACGCCGTCTATCTTGCTGATGGCGTCCTCCATTTTAGCGGCGCAGTTGGCGCAGTCCAAGTCTCTGAGTTCAAATACCTTTTTCATAGTGATTACTCCTTTATATTGATTTGATGATTGATATTTTATCATATGAACAACCGTTCATATATTCATTATACTCATATTTTTTCATTTGTCAATAGGTTTTGCAAAAGTTTTAAAAAAATTATGCCTGCCGATATCCGGCAGGTACTTATCAAAATAACAAACCGCTTTTCAAATATATTATTTGCTATATGATCAATTTTCATATAAACTTTCCTTCTTTTTCAGCCTTGTCAGGATAGAATGAGAATCAAATGTATATTTTTTGTCATAGCGTCCCCTCCGATTGATTAGCTGTACTGAT
>JBJESJ010000020.1:0-4026 GCA_051882725.1 Oscillospiraceae bacterium | reverse complement strand
ATATACACATCGTTCACCCATTTTATCCCTGCATTTCTGCCGGATATCTTCTCCACGGTCTGAGCCACCGCCACAGCAGCGGCAGTGGTTATCAGCAGCGATCTTTCGGCAGGGATATTATCGGGACGGAGAAGTATGCTGAAATACACGCCCGATGTACCCGAGATAAAGGGTCTGTCAAAGCGGCCCCTGCCGGCGGTCTGCTTTGCGGCAACGAGGATAGTTCCCTCGGGCGCGCCCTTTGCAGCCATTTCCTTAAGTACGGTATTTGTGGAGGATATACGACGGTATACCCGCAGATTCGCAGCATATCTCGGTTCAAGATATTTCCGCAGCGTTTTTTCCGAAAGGATATCCGAATCCTCCGAAAGACAATATCCCCTGTTGGTAACGGCATTTATCTCATAGCCTTCGGATTTCAGTATATTCACTGCTTTCCAGACGGCATTTCTCGTGACCCCAAGCTCGGAAGCGATATCCGCTCCCGAAATAAATTTCCCCCTGTTATCCTCGAGGACCTCAGCGGTCCGCTCTCTTACAGTCATGATATTGTACCTCCGATGATATAGGTTCGTATTCTTATCATTTCAATTATACCATATTTTAAACAGGTTTACAATACATTTTTTTGGTTTTCCTGTGAAAATCAGATGATAATTTCAGGGGAATACTCTCCCCGAGAACACAGAAAAAGAATATCCCCTGCCGCACACCGACAAGGGATATCCTGCATTTAGCACTTATTATCTGCTCTGTTCAAACAGCCAGTCGCGCACTGCTTCCAGCTTGTATGCATAGTCAAAGGACGTAAGATGTTCGCTGCCCGAAGCTCCGCCCTCAACGGTAGTGCCCTTTGTAAAGGTGACGAAGTTTGCGTCAAGTCCCTGTGCTGTCATTGCTTCAATTGAAGCGTTCTGCACATCTCTGTCCTCCTGAGCGCTCCATTCCTCGTGGGTATAGGGAACTCCGTCCTCGTCAAAGACAGCAATGAGTCCCGTTTGTCCCGCTGAAGCCTTGTCATCTCCCGCAGATACTATGTAGAAGAATTTATCCCCTTCAAGGACATCCAGTATATCATTGTTCCATTGACTGCCCACAAACAGCGACGCCGCAAACAGGTCGGGATATTTCACATTCAGGTGGAAGGAGGTCATTCCGCCCATAGACTGTCCCGTGGTGTAAAGACGGTCCGTATTTATGGAGTAAGTTCCGCACAGCTCATTGATGAGCTTTACCGCCGTATCTATCTGCTCCGAGGTGTTGAAATTATCGTCCACCACAGTTTCGGTGAATACGGGGATAAGCACGAAGCACGGGTGCTTTGCCTGTTCCTCCGCAGTGGCCCAGACCACGCCGCCCCAGCCGATGGTCAGCGAAAATTCGGGCTCACGTCCTGCGGCGCGGGAATCGGGAATGAACATTATCATGGGATAGCTTTCGGACGGGTCGTAATCATCGGGTACGAAAAGCTCATACTGCATCTCAAAGCCCGTATCGGGGTCGGTAAAGGTCAGCAGACTGTACTTATCCTGCACCTCGTCGAGGATAGCCTGCAGCTCTTCATCGGGCTCGCTGCTCTGAGCCATTCCTCCGCCCTGACCGCCTCCGCGGGAAAAGCCCTCTCTTTTTTCTCCGTTTTGTCCCTTATCCATGCCGCCTTCTTCGGGCTTCTGAAAATCGGGAGAACCGTTCATGTCCTCTTTATTTCCGACATCGGATAATGAAGTCTCTTCGGTCTGCTCTTCAGCTGTAGTATCATCTGTAGCATCGGTAACGGAGAGCTCTTCGGTCTGCTCCGCCTCAGCGGTGTCTGCTGCTGATATCCGTGTCTCTTGGGGATCGGAGCTTTCCCCGCAGCCCGAAACGGAAATCGCCATAGCTGTCAGCAATGCTGTCATGATCACAAGCTTTTTCATTTTCAGATCCTCCTGTGAATATTCCGAATTATCGGATATTATTATAACAGATAAAATTGATATGAATTGTGATAATCAGATGATATTTTTCAAAAAATTATAAAACAGAATAATTATCAATTAATAAAGCGCCGATACTGCAGAAACACAGTACCGGCGCAGTCATATGATTCGGTTATTTGCCCTCTTTGCTCTTTATTTCGGAGATGAGACGATACACAAGTCGGTTTATCCCTCCGAAATCGGCGGCGGAAATGTAATAGCTCTCCAGCTTGTCATGGACAGCCTTCGCGTTCACAAGACAGTCCACCGCTTCCGACAGCAGGTTCCTGCAGGCGGTCTTGTCGAATTTCAGCCGCAGCTTCTTTGATGCCAGCTCATTCTTGTCGTAGAAACGCTTGAAGCTTATGGGGCGGAATGAGTCAAGCTCAGGGTCAAGGAGCGTGCCTGCGGTGATGAACGCCGTCTTTATCTCGGGAATTATCAGATGCTCGTAAATGGGCGACGAGTGGAGATACGAACAGCTGACCGTCACGTCATATCCCCTGCGCAGAGCATTCTCCCCGAAGGCACGGAGGAATTTATCCGAGCCGCAGAAAAGCTCGTCGGACAGCAGATATATGGAGCAGTCCTCGGGCAGGAACAGTTCATAGCCCTTGGGAGTTATCGCCGACATGGAGCGGTATTCGGTCTTTCCCACTTCCCTGTTCTGCTTTCTGGGGAGCAGCTTTTTGCTTATCCGCTCGGTGAAGCCCTCCAGCTTGTCGGAGTAAAGGGCGGACCTGCCTATCTGAGCCATGTCGTCGGTTATGGAGGACAGCGCGGACAGGTATCGTCTGCACCGCTGATGCCACATGCTGTACTCGTCGGTGACAGCGGCAATCTCCGTCCGCTTGGAATAGAGAGTACCCTGCTCCAGATATGCGCCCAGATCGGTCAGCGCCTGATAGGCAAAGGGATATTTCGGCTCAAATACATGAGGCGCCGTGCCGTCCACGATGATTATCCCACGCTTTTTGAGATACACGGCGTCCAGCGAGGCGGGGTCGGCGGAGCAGTAAAACAGCTCCTTATCCTCCTCGGGAAAGGCCGCGGCGAGCTTTTTCATAAGGGTGGACTTTCCGCTGCCCGCAGTTCCTTTGATTATGTAGGTGAAATTGTCTCCGTTGTAGATAAGCTTGTCAAAGGAGGTCTTAAAGCCTTCGGGAGAAGCGCCGCCCAGAAAATATTCTCTCATTATTATCATCTCCGTACAAAAATTCTGCGGTTTTTCCGCATATTTCATACTATGTCGTATTTTTCCCGTTGCTACTTCTGTAATGGGCTTTTTCACAATCATATCTGTTAACAAATATCACGGAGCATTTCTATGCGATTTATACAAATTCCACAAAAATTTATATCAGGTTCATATTTTTGCCTTGAATATTATACAATAATGTATTATAATGATATTCAATATCAATAAGAATCGGTTCGTATTTATGAGCCGAATGATATAAAATGGAGGTAATGGATATGAAGTACAAGTGCAAAATATGCGGCGAAATATTTGAGGTGAAGGACGGCGAGACCCCCGTTTGTCCTAAGTGCAAAGCAACAGGCGACAAGCTGGAGCTCATCGCTGAAAGCTCAAACAAGTATGCGGGAACTCAGACCGAAAAGAATCTGAAGGCTGCTTTCTCGGGCGAATCCGAGGCGAGAAACAAGTATACATACTTCGCTTCAAAGGCTAAAAAGGAAGGCTACGAGCAGATAGCTGCCCTGTTCTTAAAGACCGCAGACAACGAAAAGGAACACGCTAAAATGTGGTTCAAGGAGCTTAACGGCATCGGCGATACCGCACAGAATCTGGCAGCTGCCGCAGAGGGCGAAAACTACGAGTGGACCGATATGTACGAGGGCTTCGCTAAGACAGCCGAAGAGGAAGGCTTCACCGAGCTGGCAAAGAAGTTCCGCATGGTCGGCGAGATCGAAAAGCATCACGAGGAGCGCTATCGTGCACTGCTCAAGAACGTTGAGACCGCAGCTGTTTTTGAAAAGAGTGAGGTCAAGGTATGGGAATGCCGCAACTGCGGACATATCGTAGTGGGCACAAAGGCTCCCGAGG
>JBJESJ010000019.1:0-4033 GCA_051882725.1 Oscillospiraceae bacterium | reverse complement strand
CGTTTATCTGAGAGTCTGCCTGTTCGGTCTCGCGGATCCTCCGGCGCAGCTCGTCAATTTTTATCTGACTGTCCTGCATGTCGCGGGTAAGCTCCTGCATGCGCTGTTCGGTGCGTTCGATGTCTGCCTCAGTGTTTTCGTATTCGCCTGTGTTGATGAGCAGCTTTTCTTCAATATCCGAAAGATTTTTCTTTAGAGCCGCCAGCTGATTCACCCACACGGTAATTTCCAGCGACTTCTTTTCCTCGGACAGGGAGATGAATTCCGCTGCCTTTTCCGACTGCTTTCTCAAGGGTTCGATACGTACTTCCAGAGCGGAAACGATGTCCTTCAATCGGAGCAGATTTTCCTCGGCGTTTTCAAGCTTGCGTTCCGCTTCGGCTTTTTTGAAGCGGAATTTAGATATTCCCGCCGCTTCCTCGAAGATATCGCGGCGCTCATTGGATTTAGCCGATACGATCTCGGCGATACGTCCCTGACCGATGATGGAATAGCCGTCACGACCCATTCCCGTGTCCATGAAAAGCTCGGTAATGTCCTTAAGACGGCAGTTTTTGCCGTTGATAAGATATTCGCTCTCGCCGCTGCGGTAGAGCTTTCGGGTGACGGCAGCCTCGTCCGAATCCACGTTCAGCACGCGGTCGCTGTTGTCTATCTCAAGGGTGACCTGCGCAAAGCCCATGGGCTTGCGTGACTGTGTTCCCGCGAAAATGACGTCTTCCATTTTGGCGCCGCGGAGCGTCTTTGAGGACTGCTCGCCCAGCACCCAGCGAACAGCGTCGCCGATGTTGGATTTGCCGCTGCCGTTGGGTCCGACGACGGCGGTTATGCCCTTGTTGAAGTCCAGTCTTATCTTGTCGGGGAAGGATTTGAAGCCTTGTATTTCCAGTGATTTTAAGTACATATCACACTTCCTGTTTCATCATATATGCAGAATTTATTATTCCCGTAAACAAAGTAATTGCGGGGGACTGCCTTATCCTCTATAAAAATCAGTCGGATATTCTTATCGGCAAAAAATGTTATATTTGATTTTTTGTGACCCGCTGCGGCACTCCTGTCGCAGGGGCTGACGGTGATCTCCGCAGAGCCTGCCGAATAGTCAATGCACCGCTCAAACGCCTGACGGAACAGCTCGGAGCGTACGATCTCCGCAAAGGCGGGATGATAGGATCCCCCCAGCAGCTTTTCTTCCAGAGATCTTTCCGCGTGTAGTCCCATTCGTATTATCCTGATATCCCTGCTATGAAAAAGCTTGTCCGCATAAGCGCATATCTCCACGCATTTTTCAAAGGGATAAGGGACATATTCGCCGCTTCTGAAAAGCTTGCCTAATTTCGTGCCGTCAATTATCGCGGTAGGATAAACTCTTACCGTGTCGGGGGAGATATCCGCTATCCTGTTTATGGTGCGGATATCGTCCTCGGGGGAGGAGCCGTAAAGTCCTGTCATCAGCTGCAGTCCCAGCTCGAAGCCGTATGACCTTATCAGCGCGGAGCTTTTTTCCACGTCCTCTGCGGTATGCCCACGCTCATTCATATCAAGCACCCTGTCACACATGGACTGTGCGCCCAGCTCAATGGCGGTGACATGATATTTTTTTAAGATATCGAGGATATCCTCGTCGATGCAGTCGGGACGTGTGGAGATGCGCACGCCCTTAAAGCCGTCCTTTCCGATGAACTCATCCGCCGTTTCAAGGAGAGATATCATATAATCACGGGGAACAGCGGTGAAGCTTCCTCCGAAGAAAGCTATTTCCGTTTCGGCGCGGGCGGTCTTATCCGTTATATAATTGTACGCTTCGGAGATGATTTCCCTGACCTCTTTTGCAGAGGGCGCATGAGGTGCGCCGCTAATGGTGTTCTGACTGCAGAAGGAGCATGCGTGGGGACAGCCGGCATGGGGAATGAATATTGAAATATTGCTGTGGCTCATCAGTGTTCGTATCCCATGAGAGAGAGGGCTTCATGAGCCGCCATCTGCTCCGCCTGCTTTTTACTGTGACCCTCGCCCTTTCCGATAACGCTGCCGTTCAGGCAGACCTCAACGGTAAAGCGCCTGTCGTGGTCGGGGCCTGTCTGTCCCACCAGAACATACTCCACCTTTTCCTCGGGATTGCACTGAATGACCTCCTGCAGGAGAGTCTTGTAATCGTCCAGAGCATTTCCGCTTTTGACGTTCAGATCGTCGGGGATAAATCCGAGGACGTATTTCCGTGCTTCCTCCATTCCGCCGTCAAGATAGACCGCCGCAATGACCGCTTCAAATGCATCGGAAACAATGGAGGGACGTTCTCTGCCGCCTGTGTTTTCCTCGCCCTTGCCCAGCAGGATAAAGCTGCCCAGATCAATTTTCTGCGCAAACCTGAACAGCGCCTTTTCGCATACCAGCGACGCTCTTATCTTGGTGAGCTCGCCCTCGGGGAGATGCCTGAAATGAGTGAACAGATGCTCCGAGACGATTATCGAAAGCACGCTGTCTCCTAAAAATTCAAGGCGCTCATTGGAGCGGCACTCCCTCGTTTCGTTGGCGTAGGACGAGTGTGCGAGAGCTTCGTGGATAAGCTCCTTATTTTTGAATGTATAGCCTATTTTATCTTCAAAAGCTTTAAATCTCATACTCATATTTTTCATTCCTTTTCGGGGGAACATATGTCAAAAAAACGCAGACCGATTTTCTGAAATATATTTCCCAATTCAAAGGCAGGAATATCAGAGGCAAGAAGCAGGAAATAGAGTGATTTCCGCTTCTTCCTCATATCTGTCTGCCGTGTGATCTTTATTCTTCCGATTTCTTTTCGGGCTTGGGGAGCTTTTCCAGAGAGCGGGATATCTCGCCCACGAAATCGCCCTCAACGCAGAGCTTTGCCTGTCTTATGGCATTGAAGAACGCTGTGCCGTCGGAGCTGCCGTGCGCCTTGATGACGGGCTTGGAAATTCCCATGAGCACTGCTCCGCCGACCTCCTTGTAGTCAAACTTCTTCTTGAAATTCTTTATCTTCGGCATGATAAGTGCTGCGGCTACCTTTGAAGCAGCGCCGTCCATCAGCATACTTTTAAGCTCGTGGGAGAAGAACTTCGCCATGCCCTCGTACAGCTTGAGGGTCACATTTCCCGTAAAGCCGTCCGTTACTGCGACCTGACATTCTCCGTCGGGAAGATTTCTCGCTTCGAGATTTCCGTAGAAATCCAGCGGAGCATTCTGCAGCTGCTTGTAGGCTTCGATGTCCATGTCTCTGCCCTTGGTGTCCTCGGCACCCACGTTGATAAGTCCTACCTTGGGGCTTTTCACGCCCATGACCTTCTCCATGTAGCAGCTGCCCATGATGCCGAACTGCACCAGCATTTCGGGACGGCAGTCCACGTTAGCGCCTGCGTCCATGAGCATGGTATAGCCGTTTGCGGTGGGGAGCAGGGGAGCAAGTGCAGGGCGCTTTATGCCCTTAAGGCGCTTTGCGATGAAGGTGGAGCCCACCACCAGCGCACCTGTGCTGCCTGCACAAACGAAGGCATCGCCCTTTCCGTCGGCGAGAGCCTGCAGTCCCACAGCCATGGAGCAGTCCTTTTTGCCCTTGATGACCTCGGTAGGCTCCTCGTGGATGTCGATGACCGACTCTGTATGTATTATGGATATTTTTTCGAGAGATATTTTATTTTTTTCGGCTTCGCTGCGGATAATTTTTTCATTTCCCGTGAGAGTGACCTCCACGCCCAGCTCTTTTACAGCCTTTGCCGCGCCCCGGATAACTGCCAGAGGAGCATTATCTCCGCCGAATGCATCTACGATTATGTTCATACGATTACTTCCTTTCTGTTATACCTTTGCCTTGATAAAAAATCTTCCGCCAAGCTTTATCTGCAGAAGCCTGCGCATTTCCTGCGGAGTGTTGTATACAAAGCCTATTTTGCTGATGACGTAGGCTCTGTGGTCCTCGACGAACAGATAGAAATAATTATCCGTTTCGTAAGCCTTCACGAGCTGACCGTAATAGATCTCCGCACGGCTGAAATTGTCGATGTTGACAAAGCCG
>JBJESJ010000018.1:0-4112 GCA_051882725.1 Oscillospiraceae bacterium | reverse complement strand
TATAGGGCTGACCGTTATCATCGGTGATAGAGCTGTACTCCTTGTAAGCGACAACATTATATAAGTGTCTGCCGCCGCTGAAGCCCTGAGGGAGCTCATAGGTAAAGGACGTGGAATTATATCCGCTGAGAGTTCCGACTATCTCTCCGTCAAAGTATACATAATAGCCGTCGGCTCTCATTCCCGTTGTGGAGTCGGTAACAGGATTCCATGTGAACTTTATCTCATTAGTGCACAGAGTATTGCGCTGCGCCGATATTCCCGTGACCTGAGGAAGCTGATTTGCAAGCACTCTTACATGGGAGATACGGTAATAGAAGAAGCCGTCGTTGTTCCAGCTTCCCGAAGCGCCCGATGTCAGGAGCTTGTAATTGGCAGGACTGGTAAATCTGCCCAGCGGGTCAAATATTTCCAGCAGATAAACCTCATAGCCCTGAACGCCGGTTATGGGCTCAAGGGTACTGAAATAGTAATTTTCGGAAAGAGTATCCACATTTTCGGCAGTAATGGTGCTGTCGTTCTTAAGCAGCAGAAATCCGTCGTTCAGATCGTCGTCGAAGCTGTTGTCGGTATAGATATAGTAGTCCACGCTGTCGCGGTTTGTCGAGTTCCAGTTCACAGTGGGAGTAAGTCCGTTTTCTCCGCCGAGGCTGAATTTCAGACTTTGTGCAGATGTGGTCAGATTTGCGGGGATCGTATCCGTGCATGCATAGTGGGTGCTGTACACGTCGTTTGAATCGCAGACTCTTGCGGCGATAGTATCATATCCGCTTATTTTGGACTGATCCACGCGGATTATATATGTATTATCGTTGGGCTTGATGCAAAGGCTCTGGTCATTTACGAGCTCCTCGGCGGTAAAATCCATTATTGAAACAAACGATGTTCCTGTATTTTTTCTTCCGTAAAGCTTAAGCTTGGAGAAATCAACGGAGCTGGAGGAACCTGCAACTATTTCGATAAATGAATACGGCGCACCATCAACGGCTCTTATCACGTCAACGCTGGTAACATCTATCGGAGCGTTGGGAACATTGCTTCCGGGTATCCATTCAACTCTGTGGACAGTTTCAAAATTTGAAGGAAGCTTGGGCTTGATAACAGTATCCTTTATACCGTTTGAATTTTTGATATAGATCACAGCGTCTTCGGAAATACCCGCAAAGGGGTCGTTTCCTGAATCAAAATACTGGAAATCGTCATACGCCTCAAACATGCTTCCGTCGATAATAACTCTCGTAAGCGATGTAGCCCCGCTGAAAGCGTTGGTCCCCACATGGGACACTCCCGTCAGGTCAATGGAAGAGATGACCTTGTTTCCCTGAAATGCAGTCTCACCGATCTCCGTCCATGTTCCGCTGGGAACATCGAGAGTATTTTTATAATTGTATGTATTAGGAAGGCTGTCGGAGAAGCCCTGAAGGGTCGTTTTGTCTGTACTGATCTTAAGCTGAGTTTCCGTAGCCGTGCCGCTTGCCGCAAAGGAAACGATCTCCAGTCCCGAGGGCACTACCATTACAGCAAAGCAAGCCGCAAGGAGACCCGAAAGGGCACGTCTGAAAAAGCCCCTCTTCTCCGCGTTTGCGGGAGCAGCCTTTTCGCGCTTCTCTGCAGTCTTATGCTTCTTATGGGAACGGTTCATCCCCAGAAAATGGCCATCATCGTCGGAAAGCGCCATATCAACGGCTCTCACCGCCGAACAGAACAGCGATATGACAAGCACCGCAAGCATACACAGCGGATAAAAAATCTTGTATTTTTTTCCAAAGCCCTCAACAGCGGCAACCGCTTTACGCTGAGTATTGAAATCCATTTATGACCAATCCTTTCATTTATATGCGGCGTTTTACCAACAACCGTCCTTCAAGCGCATAAGCGCACTATTCATCGTATAATTACTCTTTATCATTATATCATATATTTCTCAAATTGTCCAGTAGATTATTACATTTTTGTATATTTTTCCGAAAAATTTGATACGTCCCTTTTCAAACCGCCGTGTTTGCGGCATTTTAAATAAATAATTTTAACCAAATTGTAAGATGTGTACAATATATGAAAAAAGATGTTGACAAAAGTTTCCGAACGTGGTATTATATATATGTATATCATTGTTTTATTTTTTCTTTTAAATTTTAAACGGAAATATTGTGCATAAAATTTTATTGACCTTTTATTTTTCTGTACATATTTGCCATATATTGTGGAGGATTTCATATGTCTGATAAGAAAATAATTGATATGGACGACTTAGTGCTGGACAACGTTTCCATTGACGATCTGGTGTCGCTCCCGAACGTGCCCGACGCTGCCAACGACTGGAAGCACAAAAGCGAAGCGAATACTGCGCCTTCCGTGAACAGCGTTGACGAGCTGGACGTTTCCTCGGTGGACTTTTCCGTCCTCGACCCCGAAAGAGACGAGGCACCCGATCCCTACGGAAACGGCGCTCCTTACGTGGGCAACAGATTTGAGCGCGCTGCCGAGCCTGCTCCCGAGCCTGTTCCCGAAAAGCCAAGCTATGCTATGCCCGCAGGAGGTATCAATGTTGAAAAGATAACTCCTCCCACAGGCGGGATAAACGTGGAGAAATTCACCCCTCCCACAGGCGGCATCACCGTTGAAAAGATACCCTCTGCCGCAGGCGGGATAAATGTCGAAAAAGCAGCGGCTCCTTCGGACAGCGTCAATGTGGATAAGATATCCTCCGATATACCCGGGCTGGATTTTGAGCTTCCCAAGCTCAAAAAGGTCTCTGCCGATATCGGCGCAGACCTTCCTCCCTTAAAGCCCGTATCCGCACCCAAGTCCGAGGATAACGATCTCCCTCCCTTGAAGCCCGTGTCCGTGCCTAAGGCTGAGGATAACGATCTTCCTCCCTTGAAGCCAGTGTCCGTGCCCAAGGCCGAGGACAACGATCTTCCTCCCTTGAAGCCCGTGTCCGTGCCCAAGGCCGAGGACAACGATCTCCCTCCCTTGAAGCCCGTGTCCGTGCCCAAGGCCGAGGACAACGATCTCCCTCCCTTGAAGCCCGTATCCGTGCCTAAGGCCGAGGACAACGATCTCCCTCCTTTGAAGCCAGTGTCCGTGCCTAAGGCCGAGGATAACGATCTTCCTCCCTTGAAGCCCGTGTCCACGCCTAAGCCCGATGATTCAGGACTTCCTCCCTTAAAGCCCGTGTCGGTAGGCAAAAAGTCCGAACAGCCCGAGCCCGAAGCCGAGGAAACTCACGTTTCCGCAAGCGAGCCCGATCCCGAGTTTGAACGTCCGCAGAGAGCCCGCGGTGAAGAGCCTCTTCCTGCGGATATGAGCGACGTCGTAGCTCCCAAGCTGGACGATATGATGGAGTTCAAGACCGAAAAGGCAGACTTTGAACAGCCCGAAAACAGCGTAAAGGGCATGGCAAATCCCTTTGAAAATACCAATATGTCCGCTGCCCGCCGCAAAAAGCTGGAGCAGGGCTTCGACGAGCCTATACTCATGAAGAGAATGGATCCCTCCACATACATGGAGATCGAGCAGAACGAACGCATGGAGCGCATCAGCAAGGGAAGATCCAACGTAATGGCTATCGCCGTTATCTACTGCATTTTCTCGCTCTGCGGGTTCTTAGGCGATATTTCCGTAAACAGTGCTATCAGTCTTGCTATTGATATCGCATTCGGCATTTACCTTTTCAAGGGTTCAAGAAAGGTCCGCATGTGGTATATCATCTGGGGCATCATAGACGGCGTTCTGGGTGTTGCCGGAGTGGTAACGCTCATTACTGCGGCACAGGCGCTGGGCATTACTCTGCAGATAATGGATTGGGTAAATATCATCTCCTCGGCAGTTCAGCTGCTGTACTTCTTCATATCCGCTATCCTGCTGCTTGCCAACAAGAATATCCGCGAGTATTTCGAGTCGCTTTGATCCTCAGGGAATATTTATATATTGTATAATATCCGCCGAAGCACACGGTTCTTCGGCGGATATTTTTGTATAATAAAACCGCCCGCCATGCAAGCCAATGCACGGCGGGCGAATCATTTTTCATTAAATACAGCTGTGAAATGATAAGCTGTTCATCTTTCTCTTGTAGTCTTCCTTAAGCTGCTGGAGACGTTCGCTGT
>JBJESJ010000017.1:0-4135 GCA_051882725.1 Oscillospiraceae bacterium | reverse complement strand
ACGGCAGCAAGGTCAACGAGTATCTGCTCGTCGTCGCCGTCGCCTGCTCCTGTAAGGTTGTCGCCCATGCTCTTGACGGAGCCTGATGTGTGGGTCTGGTTGCCGTAGAAGATGAACTCTGCGTCGGAGGGAGCCTTTCCGTCGGCACCAAGCATGAATGCGGAGGCGTCTAAGTCGAAATCGTGACCGCCGTCGTACTTGTTGACGTCCCAGCCAAGACCTACCATTATTTTCTTGAGTCCGGGATTGGTTTTTGTAAGGTCTATCTTCTGACCCTTCTGTAAGCTGACTGACATATTATCATATCCTTTCGTTTATATCGTGATGACGTTTTTTCTTTCGGTATGTCTGTATTATATCACGGCGGATTTTTCCTGTCAATGGTTTTAATCAACTTTGAATGAGACTTAATCAAACATTTAATTTTCTAATCTTGTTCTAAGAAATGGTCTGCGAGGATAAATCTGACAAAAATGAATAATTTTGAGAATGATAATTCAAATCGGAATATCCCCGCATTCCGATAGGATATAGAAGAATGTGCGCTAAAATTTACAAATGTATTTATTTTGTTAAAAATATGTATAAAATGACTAATAAACCCTTGTTTGCGGCGTGAAATATCATTTTTTTATACCTTGACTTATCCCGTCAGTTTAGGTATTATTAATATAGTCGGAAAAATGTCGGCTCTGCCCTGATAAACGGCATACGAAGCTTTCCGGCGCTCCTGCAGAATGTCCGTCGCACTGCGGGAAATAAAAAATCAGACGGAGAAAAGGGATAAGTGATTATGAAACTTTCAAAGAAGATTCTTGCACTTGGTCTTGCAGCATGCATGACTGTGCCTATGTTCACAGCCTGCGGCAATGACTCGGGTACATCGACAAATTCCGCAGACGGCGGCGCTTCCGACAGCACATCTGAGGGCGGAACACTGGTTATCGGCGGTATCGGACCTATCACAGGCGGCGCCGCAGTTTACGGCAATGCCGTTAAGAACGGTATCCAGCTTGCAGTTGACGAGATCAACGCAGCAGGCGGCGTAAACGGCATGAAGCTCGTTCTCGACTTCCAGGACGACGAGCACAACGAGGAAAAGGCTGTCAACGCTTACAACACCCTTAAGGACAACGATATGAAGATCCTTATCGGTACAGTTACATCTAACCCCTGCATCGCAGTAGCTGCAGAGTCCGCTAAGGACAACATCTTCCAGCTGACTCCTTCCGGCTCCGCTGTTGAGTGCGTGGCAAACGACAATGCTTTCCGTATCTGCTTCAACGACCCCAACCAGGGAACCGCTTCCGCACAGTACATCGCACAGAACAACGTTGCTGCAAAGGTAGCTGTTATCTATGACAGCTCCGACGTATACTCCACAGGTATCTATGAAAAGTTCAATTCCGAGGCTGCTGCTCAGGGTCTTGAGATAGTTGCCGCTGAGGCTTTCACAGCTGATTCCAAGACTGACTTCTCCGTACAGATCCAGAAGGTTCAGGAATCCGGCGCAGAGCTTCTCTTCCTCCCCATCTACTATCAGGAAGCAGCTCTTATCCTCCAGCAGGCTGACAAGGCAGGCCTTTCTATCAAGTATTTCGGCTGCGACGGCCTTGACGGAGTTATCGACCAGCTTGGCGACGATGTTGCACTTGCTGAGGGCGTAATGCTTCTTACTCCCTTTGCTGCTGACGCAACAGACGACAAGACAGTTGCTTTCACAACAGCATATAAGGCTGCTTACAACAACGAGGTGCCCATCCAGTTCGCTGCTGACGGTTACGACGCAGTTTACGCTGTAAAGGCTGCTATCGAAAAGGCAGGCATCACCGATGCTTCCGTTTCCGCTTCCGACCTCTGCGACGCTCTTAAGACAGCAATGACCGAGATCACACTCGATGGTGTAACAGGTACCATCACATGGTCCGCAGACGGCGAGCCTACAAAGGATCCTAAGGCTATGGAGATCGTCATCACCGAAAATGAGGACGGCACAAAGACAGGCTCCTACGCAGCACTCTGATCTAAACACATTAATTTATGCATCTCAAGACCCGTATATCCTGCACGGCGCCCCGAAAAGCGCCGTGATGTGCGGGTCTTATTTGCAATTTAACGCTATCATATAAGAAAGGGGTCAAGGCTCTTATGATGAGCTTCATTACATACCTTGTAAACGGAATAAGCCTCGGCAGCATTTATGCACTTATCGCTCTGGGCTATACAATGGTTTACGGAATAGCCAAAATGCTGAATTTCGCCCACGGAGATATTATCATGGTGGGTGGCTTTACTATCTTTACCGCAATGTCCACGGCATGGTGTCCCGTATGGCTGTCGGTGGTGATCGGTATCATAGTATGCACAGTCCTGGGCGTGCTTGTCGAAAAGGTCGCCTATAAGCCCCTGAGAAATGCTCCTCCGCTGGCGGTGCTGATAACCGCTATCGGAGTAAGCTATCTGCTGCAGAATGTTGCGCTTCTTATTTTCGGCTCCGCAGCGCAGAGCTTCACATCTATCGTAAAGAACGTAGCTCCCGTAACTATCGGCGGAGTTACCATCTCTATGGAAACTATAATCTCAATTATCGTTTCCGTTGTTATCATGATATGCCTTACACTCTTTATCAACAAGACAAAGGCAGGCAAGGCAATGCTTGCAGTGGCAGAGGACAAGGGGGCTGCCGAGCTTATGGGAATAAACGTAAACTCGACCATTTCCCTTACCTTTGCGATAGGCTCCGCACTGGCTGCGGTAGCAAGCGCACTGCTCTGCTCGTCTTATCCCCAGATCAGCCCCTATACAGGCTCTATGCCCGGCATAAAGGCGTTCGTTGCCGCCGTTTTCGGAGGTATCGGAAGCATTCCCGGAGCTATGATAGGCGGTATCCTTCTGGGAATAATCGAGAATCTTTCCAAGGCATATATTTCTTCGCAGCTTTCCGACGCAATAGTGTTCTTAGTGCTCATTGTAGTGCTTATCGTCAAGCCCACGGGCATCATGGGCAAGAAGATAAACGAAAAGGTATAAGGAGGCAGTTATGAGAAAAACCACGAAAAATAATCTGATAACCTGCGGACTTGTACTTGTATTCTTCATTGTATGCGGGATATTGTCCTCCGCAGGGATAATGGGCAGCAAATTAAGCGGTCTGCTCATTCCCATAGGTATTTACACGATAATGTCCATCTCCCTTAATCTGACGGTCGGCATCCTCGGCGAGCTTTCGCTGGGACATGCAGGCTTCATGTGCGTGGGAGCGTATGTGGGCGGAGTTTTCTCCATACTCGCGCAGGATACGATAACCGTATCTTGGATAAGGATAGTTATCGCCATTGTCCTCGGAGCGATTGCCGCAGCTGTATTCGGACTTATCATCGGTATCCCCGCGTTAAGACTCCGCGGAGATTACCTTGCTATCGTCACTCTGGGCTTCGGCGAGATAATCAAGAGCCTTGCGAACAATATCTACATCGTCAAGGACGTAAATGGCATACATTTTTCCTTTGCGTCTCCCGTAACGGGCACAGACGCTGCCACCGCACAGGATATATTCAAGGGAGCACAGGGCATCAAGGCACCGCAGGATACAACTCTCCTGCTGGTAGTCATCGTGCTGATGATAAGCCTTATCATCATTATGAACATCGTTGATTCCAATACGGGACGTGCCTGCATGGCTATCCGCGACAACTACATCGCAGCCGAGTCCATGGGCATAAATGTCACCAAGTTCAGACTTATCGCATTCGTTATTTCCGCGGCAATAGCAGGAGCGGCAGGCGTGCTGTATTCGCATTCGCTGGCAGTTCTTGCGCCGAAAAAGTTCGATTATAACTTCTCCATTCTGATACTGGTATTCGTCGTATTGGGCGGACTGGGCAGCATGAGAGGCTCTATCATCGCGACTGTCATCCTGTACGCTCTTCCCGAGCTGTTCAGAGGACTGGGCGATTACCGTATGCTTATCTATGCTATCGTGCTGATATTTATGATGATATTCAACAACGCGCCTTATTTCGTGGCTCTTCGTCAGAAGATCGCGGCGCTGCCGGTATTTGAGAAATTCAGGACAAAAAAGCCGAAAACTGCGGGAGGTGAGTCGAAATGAGCGAAAATACAGCAAAAACTCCCA
>JBJESJ010000016.1:0-4144 GCA_051882725.1 Oscillospiraceae bacterium | reverse complement strand
CTGCTCGTATGACCAGGTGGTGGTGACGCCGTTCGGGCGGGTCATCCGGCTCACCAGATCGCAGTCCGCCAGGCGGGCGTAGCCGAAGCTGCCCGCGGGGACGGTGATCCGGTCCATGCGGCCGTACTGGTCGTAGCCGTAGGAATAGTGGGATATGTTGTCGACGGACGGGAGGGCAAGCTCCCTCTCGACCCGCAGAATAACGATAAGGAGATAACTCTCAAGGCGGCAGGCGACCTGGGCGGCGGCGTGCATACTATTATTTTCTATAAGCGGCTGGCGGCTAATCACTCTATTACCTTTACAGGGATAGAGATCGAAAACGGCGAGATACTCCCCGATGATACAAGGTATGACCTGAAAATAGAGGTCTACGGCGACAGCGTTTCCGCAGGCGAGGTCTGCGAGGCGGTGGATTTCGTCGGACTTGCCGACCCCGAGAACCATGGCTCTGTCTACGATAATTCATGGCACAGCTACGCTATGCAGACCGCCCGTAATCTCAATGCGGAGATACACAACATCGCACAGGGCGGCATCGCCGTATTTGACGGCACGGGCTATTTCCATGCCCCCGACTTCATCGGCATGGAGTCCGTTTACGATAAGCTCTGCTATTTCCCCGAGGGCGGTGAGCTCACACAGTGGGATTTCTCACGTTATACGCCCGATATCGTCATTATAGCCCTCGGTCAGAACGACAAGCACAACGGGCTCACCGACTCCGACGATATCGACATAACCGACCCCGAAACTCACGAAAAATGGAAGGACGGCTATAAAAAAATCGTCCGCAGCCTGTCGGAAAAGTACGGCAGCGGTACGAAATTCGTGCTTACCACCACCGTGCTCAATCACGACAAGGAATGGGACGATACCATTGAAGAGATAAAGGACGAGCTTATCGCCGGGAATATCATGGCGTATCATAATATCTTCAGCAGAAACGGCTGCGCCACACACGGTCACCCGAGGATACCCGAACATGACGAAATGGCACGGGAGCTCACCCGTTTCATACGGCAGGATGTTCTGTGACCGAACCCGCGCTCCCGTGGAAATGCAGGCGGACAAACTCGCAGATATACGCCGCAGGCACCGATATCAGAAACCATGCCGCGGTAAAGGTGGGACATATCTGACCTAAAAGATTCAGGTACATGTGCGAGTAATCCCACACGTCCCAGTGCAGTATCAGATTGAGGATTATCCCCGAAACAAGCTCGCAGAGGGTGATGGTCACCATTCCGAACAGGCATTTCATAAGGAGCCCTTCATCGGGGCGGGCGGCGTAATGATGATACATTATCATCAGGGCAATCCCTGCGGTCAGGGTCATGCTCCAGTGTGTAAACCCCCGCGACACCACCTCGATAATGGAGTAGATTGTTCCTCCAAGCAGAAAAATTATCCCGTATTCCTTAAATTTTGTCATAACACTATATCCTTTCATTGCATCAAATCTTAGTAATAATATTATTGACATAAAGGCAGAAATAATTACAGTAAAATAAAGGAGTATTTCCATGTTTGATTTTTCAAAGCTCAATTTAGGCGTTGACGGCGACAGCATCACCGCAGGCGAACAGTGGTCCTATCACGTTTATAAGGATTTAGGCTTCGCTTCACATCATAACGTGGCTGTAGGCAGCTCGGTATGGTACAAGAGAAAATTCACCAAAAACGGCGTGACCGTGGAGACTCAGGACTATAACTCCCCCGATTTCGCGGGAATAAGCGACGGCTGGGAGGATACCGATGATATGGACGAAATGCAGAAGCGTATGAACAACTGCGCGGTAGTTCATATCCAGAAGTTCATCTCCGAAGTGAAAAGCGGAGCATATCCCGCTCCCGACGTATTCGTATTTGCCATGGGCACCAACGATGAGGCGCAGTTCATCGGCAATGCGGAGTTTGCTCTTGAGGGCAAGGATGCCGATATCAACAACACCTACACCGAAGCAGGCGCAATGCGCTGGTGCATACAGACTATCATGACGGAATATCCCACAGCAAGAGTGTTCGTATGCTCGCCCATTCAGACAGGAATGCCCAACCACAACAGAAAGGTAGAGTATTCCATCGAGAACATGAAGAAGATATGCGGCGGGATGTCGGTGCAGTTCATCGACTGCTTCCATAACAGCGGCATATGCGAAAAGTTCGAGATAGAGGGCGGCACGGGCAGATACTTAAAGGACGGACTTCATCCCGATGTGCCCGGTCAGACCTTAGAGGGCAAATACATCGGCAAGGAGATCAGGAACAATATGTTCTGATGTCGGATAAATGATCGCAGGCAGGAGCTTTTCAGCTTCTGCCTGATTTGCTTTATCTGTGCATATCCGTCAATGATACGCACCAATATACAGTTATTCCAAATATTTCCCTATATATCGGCATAGATATGTAAATTTCTACAAAATGATGATTATCCTATTGACAAGTATGTCACGGTGTGATATACTCTGAACATAAGATATATGTCACGACGTGACATATAAATTCACCGAAAGGAAAGTGAGCAAATTGAACGGCAGTTCTTTTTGGTTGGTGATAATAGTAATTATCCTGATCTGTGCAGCATCTGCAAATCGGCATCGGACTGCAGCAGCTGTTCATATTCGCCGCAAAAGAAGAAAGGAAGTAAAACCGAAAATGACAGAGCTTATCAAAAAATTCATCGGCAAGGAATGTATAATCTACACTATGAATTCCTCCTCAGAGCAGGTCTGCGGTACAATAACCGAGCTTGACGGCGACTGGATAACCATTGAGGAGCCCACCGGCGGACAGGAGATAATCAATCTTGAATACGTCACCAGAATAAGAGAATATCCGAGAAATAAAAACGGAAAGAAAAAATCCGTTGTGCTTGACTGAACGGGCGCAATGATATGATATTGAAAAGCTGTGCCCGGGACACAGCTTTTTTCTTTCGGTGCATTTCATAAAATGTTACAAAAATTTTCCCTGTACCCCTTTTCTTTTTGGCTGACCTATGATATAATATTATCAGTATTATTTGTCCCAAAAAGGAGCATAATTATGAAACGGAAAAATCTATTCAACGACGGCTGGGAATTTGCTCTTGCCGAAAATAATTCCACCCTCGCAGACAGCGCTCACCTTGACTACAAGCCCGTGGATATCCCCCATGACTGGCTCATTTACGATACCAATAATTTATATAAGTCGAACGACGGCTTCTACAGAAAGACCTTCGTTATCGGCGATATCTCCACCGCAGACTATATCCTCTATTTCGACGGAGTCTACATGAACAGCACCGTTTTCATCAACGGCAAGGAAATATATACCCAGACTCACGGATACGCTTCCTTTCAGGTCAATATCTCCGACTATGTGAACGAGGGCGAGAACCGCATTGATGTCATTGTCCGTCATCAGGCACCCAATTCCCGCTGGTACTCGGGCGCAGGCATTTTCAGGAACGTTTACCTTTACAGATTATCCACCGTTCATATCAATGTGGACGGAGTATACATATCCCCCGACTCAGACACAGGCGATATCTACATAAGCGCCGAGCTCAGCGGAGTAAGCAGCGTTATGCCTCCCATGAAGCTTATCTACACTGTCCTTTCCGAGGACGGCACTCCCGCTGCATCGGGCGAAAAGGACGTTACATGGACCTGCTGCGAGACCATTATCCATGCCGATGAATATAAGCTCTGGAGCCTCGAAGAGCCCTGCCTCTACACGCTCAGGACCGAGCTTGTCATCGCAGAGGACGGCACTGTGCTGGACTGCTCCGAGGATATATTCGGCTTCCGCAAAATAGTATTCGACCCCGATAACGGCTTCTCCCTCAACGGAAAGGAGATGAAGCTCAAGGGCGTGTGTCTCCACCATGACTTAGGCTGCTTAGGCTCTGCCTTCAACACTTCCGCTCTGGAGCGCCAGCTCATGCTTATGAAGGATATGGGCGTGAACTCAATAAGGACCTCGCACAATATGCCCGCTCCCGAGCTTATGGACCTCTGCGACAGGATAGGCATGCTGGTGGACGACGAGGCTTTCGATATGTGGGAGCTGCCCAAGACCGAATTTGACAACGCACGCTTCTTCAAGGACACCGCACGGGGCGATGTTACAAAATGGGTAAAGCGGGACCGCA
>JBJESJ010000015.1:0-19434 GCA_051882725.1 Oscillospiraceae bacterium | reverse complement strand
GGAGACCATTTCCGTTCTGCGCATTGAAGCGAGGGTGGGGAAGTCGGTAAGAGCGCCTCTTGTGAAAGCTTCCGCCTGTTCCTCGTCCTTGACGGTGAACATTGCGCAGTGTTCGTAATCGCCCGAGATGTATTTGAAGTTGCGCTGGGTGCGGCTCAACAGCAGCAGCTTGCCCAGAGTATTGAATATCAGTGCGGCTATCCCCAGAGGAACGTACTCGTGGAGTATGCCGTCGCGGACTAAGTTGGTGTCGAGCAGCCCCGCCATTGAAAGTGCGATAGTGATTATCGACGTAAGCGCCGCCAGACTGTCACAGTTGGCGCGGAGGGTGAAAAGCCGTCCCAGTCCCACCGTGATGGCGTTATAGGAAGCAAAGGCGGCTATCATTCCGATAATGGTGTTTACGAACAGATAGGTGCCGGGCTCGTCCACCATGCTGACAAACTCAAAAACGGGAGCGCTCAGCTCGTTTGAAACGGTTATGTACAGCGATATCACAAAGCATGCGATAAGTATGAGCAGGCGGACTATCATGGAACCCTTTGACTGAGCGATGTCCTCTGCGATGGAGAAGGCGTCGTCCATATTTTCAAAATCGTCGATAGAGGAGTCCTCGTTGTCGTCGCCGCCGTCTGACTCTTCCTCGTCGCCGAGGAAAACGAAATCCTTTATCCGCTTGCTGCGGCGTTCCTGCAGATCGTTCAGGAGTTCAGCCTCCTCGTTCTCGTCGAGGGGAGAGATAGGCGAGGTATCATCGCGGATTATCTTATCATCCAGCTGCTTAAGGTCCAGATCGGATATCATAGTCCGTTCTATGGGCGGAACATGGGAGGTCTTGCTGAGACGCTCCTTTTTGGCTTTTTTCATGTTCTCCATAAGCTCGGTGGTGTTGGTAGAGGCTTTTTTGCCGTTTTCCTTTTCTGCGGGCTCCTCGGGCTTTAGAAGCTTGTCGAAGATATCGGATATAGTATTTGTCTTATCGCCGACCTTAAGGGTAGCGGCGGTAAAGGTCTTGCTTTTTTCGTACTCGTTGAGTATCTTGTCCACGGAATTGCCCGTGATGCTGTCAAGGGGATCGTCGGCGGAGCGTATCTCCTCGTCCACGTCCTCGTTGAACTGAGTATAGGAAACAAGTCCCGACCTGTCGGTTATAACGGCGGGAGCTTTTTTTTTGCGGCGTATCTCGGAGATATCCTCATGATCATCGCCGTAGGGGCTGTCCTCCTCCGCTTTTTCGGAGAAGGTGCGTCCGGGTCCTGCGGACCTTTCCATTTCGGAAACGACCTCGTCAAAGGC
Organism: Oscillospiraceae bacterium; assembly: GCA_051882725.1. GTDB lineage: Bacteria > Bacillota > Clostridia > Oscillospirales > Ruminococcaceae > RGIG4694. The sequence continues at coordinate 18,138 of JBJESJ010000015.1, read as the reverse complement.
TTCGGAAGCGGCGGAAGCACGTCTTTCCGATTTGCTTGTCACGCCTAAGCCGCGGCGCTTGAGCTCATCGTACTTGCGCTGGAACTCGTCCTGTTCCTCATCGGCTGTCTTGTTTTTGCGGCGTTTCGGCTTATCCTCGGCGTGCTTATCCGGAGCCGCCGTTACAGCGGGAGAGTCTTTGATAACGGGAGCGGTGCGTTCCGCCGCCGTCTCGTTTATTGGCTTGACGGGAACAGATCCCGTCTCCTCGGGAAGAGAGCCTTCCGAGGAGTTTACCGCGTCACGGAACATATCCGAAAGAGAGCTTTTTCTCTCGGAAGAAGCAGTCTGTGCAGCTTCCTCCTCGGCGGCGCGTTTTTCCATTGCCTTGGAAAATTCGGCTATTTTGCGGGCCTTGTCCTCCTTGCGGCGTTTTTCCTCGTCGATAACGTCCTTATAGTCGTCGCCCAGATACTTATGCTCATAATCGCCGCTGATTATCTCCTTTTTGATAAGCTCCATGCGGCGCTTTTCCATTTCGGGTTCATATGGCTCCTGTTCTATTTCGGGATAGCCGTTCAGTATCGAATCGAGGTCAAATTCCGAAGAGGTCTCCGCATTATATTCATTCAATAAGTCGTCAAGTGAAAATTTATCGTCCGACAATGTTCGTCCTCCTTATTATTCACCTAAAGTATTGTTTTTATTTCACAGCTTTTCTCTGGCGGACAGCCTCGTACATGAAGATACCCGCCGCCACAGAAGCGTTAAGAGAAGTTATTTTCCCGTTCATGGGCAGACTTAAAAGGTAGTCGCATTTTTCCCTGATGAGCCGTCCCATGCCGAAGCCCTCGGAGCCGATGACCAGCCCCACAGCGCCTGTCATGGAGACCTCGGTGTAGTTTTCGCCCGAAGCGTCGGTGCCGTATATCCATACGCCGTTTTGTTTAAGCTCGTCGATTGCCGCTCCAAGATTGGGGACTCTTGCCACTGGCACCCAGCTTGCGGCGCCTGCGGAGGTCTTGTTTACGGTAAAATTCAGCGAAGCGCTTCTTCTTTTGGGAATGATGACTCCGTCAGCGCCCGCAGCCTCTGCGGTACGGATAATAGCGCCCAGATTGTGCGGGTCCTCGATCTCGTCGCAGATTATGATGAAAGGCGCGGTGCCCTTCTGCTTTGAGATGCTGAGTATATCCTCCACGGAAACATATTCCGCGCAGGCTCCCACGGCGATGCAGCCCTGATGTGAAGCTCCCCTTGACATTGCGGTGAGCTTCCGGTCGCTGACCTGTTTGATGACGATGCCCTTATCCCGAGCCATGCGGGATATCATGCCGATAGAGCCGCCCGCCTCGGAGTTGACAAACAGCGTATCTATGGGCTTGTCAGCCTTAAGCGCTTCGATGACGGGGTTCCTGCCGATGATAAGACCGTTGTCCTCGGGAGCGTCCTCGCCGTCGAAGCGGCTGAAGTCCATGTCCCTGTCCCGGGAGCTGAAATCGTCCTTATCGAATGGCTTTTTTTCGTTGTATCTGCGCTTATCGCCATCATTGTTCCGACCGCGGCTCCGACGGGTATCATCCCGTGACTGTGCACCGTAACGGTCGTTTTTCTTTTTATTATAATCGTTCATAAAAAACCTTCCCGAAAAAAGCATAGAAATTCATAATATCTATTATACTATATAATTCGTTAAATTGCAATAATATTTCAGAAAATTTACAAAAAAATATCAAATTGATTTTTAAAAATGAAAGATCCGTCCAAGGGGGGGACCTCGGGCGGAGAAGGTGTTGTTTCAGGTCTGCTCACATAACAGGATATGTCAGTTTTCAAGCTTTTATATTGACTCGGCGGCGCAGATATGTTATAATCGGATAAACGGGAGATCACGGATAAACAAATATTTTCGGGGGCGGCTATGAACATAAAGTGGTATGATGAAATATTCAATGACAAAAAAAACGAGCAGGATCCCTTGCAGGACATGCCGTACAACAGCTATTCCATTCGGGATGTCCGAGTGCTTGCCGAAAAGGAAAAAGCCTTTTCACGGGAGATCATGACCGGATTTTTCGGGAAATATGCTCTGCTTTCCGAAAAAACGGATGCGGAAACGGTACGCCTGGAATACGGTTCCCGCAGCGGACATACTCTGTCGAGAGGATATTATCATCCCGGTGACGGCATGGAAATGGCAGTGTCCAACGTGGGACGGGGAAAGCTTCTGAAAAAAGCTCCGTCACCCGATAAAGACTTCTTCCGATACTCCTTTGACGGCAGCGGCAATATGCTGTGCGGCGAAATGATAAGCGAGGGGTCTCCGTATTACAAGGAATATATCATCCGCAGAGATGAGCGGGAGATGGGTATAGTATTCTGCAGAAGTTATTCCGGCTATATGTTTTCGCATATAAACATGGCGGTATATGATGCCGATGAAAAATTGCGGATAACATATCGTTATATGAGCCGCAGCATAGAGGATATCTGTCTTTACGATTATGATGACAGCGGCAGAAGAATATCGGTTTCGATAATATTTAACGCTCTCGGCACGGTATATGATGCTCTGAATGTGTATTTTTACGAATATGATGAAAACGGCATACTGTTAGGCATGAGGGATAAGGGCGGTCATTTCCATTCCGTAAAAGGGAAAAATGCACGCAGATACGTGACAGCTCCGAAGGTCACAGCTGCAATGGAGAATATCCTGCGCAGCCGGGAGAATATTCCCGATGATGTTTATGTCATATCGGTATATTACGAGCTCAACGAAGCGGAAGGGACCGCGGGATTTTACATCGGCTTCAATACCGAGGAGAATTACATGCGGAGCAGATGTGAGTCGGGAGACGATCGGGATGCACGGTGGAATTACGCATACTGGCTGCAGAATGATATCCCGCTTTTCCCCGAAAATGAAGCACTGTACATACGTTATATTGAAAGCGGCGGTGCACAGCGGCTGCTTGTAAATGCGGTAAAAGCGCTTCGGAAAAGCGGTGTGATAAACGAACTGTTCAAAAAGGATATCCCCGTGGTGATCCATGATCTTGAATATTCTCCACAAGACGCAAAGTATAATCTTGATGCCAACGGAAAAAAGCTTCTCCCGCAGGATTTCATAGATTTCTGCGGCGGCATATACAGCTGGGAATGATCACCGTATCGCAGACAGATCGGCAGTGAAAAACAGATCTATGGCGATCTGTTTTTCCGCAAAAAATATGTTCAGCTTATTGTTCCTCGTTATTTCCCGCAGGATTGACATGGACCATGATATGCTTTACCTTAGGGAAATTCTGTTCAATATCATCATGAACAGCCTCTGCAATGCTGTGTGCTTCCCACAATGTGAATGAACCGTCGGCGCTGATCTCAAGATCAACATATATCTTATTGCCGAAAATCCGTGTCTGCAGCAGATCTATGCTCATTACATCCTCGTTTTTCATAACACAGTCATATATCTGTTTTTCTGTTTCCTCATCGCAGGAGTGATCTGTCATTTTGTCCATTGCGTCCTTAAAAATGTCAAAAGCAGCCTTTACAATAAATATGAAGATAACAAGACTTGCCACAGGATCCATTACGGGAAAACCGAGCCTTGCTCCCGCAATGCCTATAAGAGCGCCTATTGAGGAAAATGCGTCTGAACGGTGATGCCATGCGTCTGCCATTAAAGCGCCGGAATCTATCTTCTTTGCATAGTGCCTTGTGTACCAATACATCGCTTCTTTGCTGACTATTGATATTATTGCTGCTGCCAGCGCAAGGACTCCGGGCACCTGCAGTTCGCTGTAATTGCCGCTGAGAATTTTCTTTAATGCGTCCGCTCCTATCCCAAGACCTGTGATGAACAGAACTGCGGCAAGGATTATTGCCGCCACGCATTCCATTCGCTCATGCCCGTAGGGATGTTCCTTATCAGGCTTTTTTGATGCGAGCCTTATCCCGATGATGACAACGAAGGTGCTGAATACATCGGACGCCGAATGAACAGCGTCGCTTATCATCGCACCGGAATGAGCTATTATTCCTGCCAGAAGCTTGACTGCGGACAGTGCTGCATTTCCGATGATAGTAACAAACGCTACCTTGTTTGCTATCCTTTGAAATTCGGTTTCTGTAACGGGGGTCTCTTTTGTAATTGCTGTATTCTTTTTCATATCGGTTTCCTCCGGATATTTTATGATAACTCCATGTCACCAAATATGTGGGGTCCGGATACCGCTTATCTGCAAAAAGGTATAAAAAAACACCCACGGATCAGTAATAACAGCTACTGTCCCGTGGATGAAATATCCCACTGTCACTTTTGTGACCCGACTCCATGACATCATGTCACGGTCTGCTCAGTTTGTACTGTAGATCAATATGCAGTGCAAAGAGTTTAATGTATTATATCATATGAAAAAAAGCTTGTCAAGCGAAATGATCTATCTTTAAAATATATTTAGTAAACTTTTTGTGAACATTATGCAGATAAACAGATTTTTATGGCGGCTGCAGGTTCCCGAAAAGCTGTTACTTGAGATCATCGGTTCATTTAGCAGTGCGCTTTTTTTCTGCCGTGAGATATGACCGTGAAACAGGTGCGGACAGGTTCACATTATCATGATACATATGAAAAAAAATAAAAAATTTTCACATGGCTTAATTTGACAAGCAGAGAAAATCATGTTAATATTTAAATATCGAGGACGGAAAAACTCCGCCCTTGTATTTTACGTCCAATTCCTACTAAACCTATCAGAATAAAATAATTAAGGAGCATGACTATGTCACAAATAGAATTATCACCGCAGGAAAAAAGAATAAAAGCAGAAAAGACCCTGCCCGATACGCGTTCGGCAAAAATACTGCACAGCTTTCAGGGAACACGTCCGAAAATAGATATAGAACGCGGACGGTTCTTCACTGAATCCTTCAGGAAAACAGAGGGTCAGCCGCTTATCCTGCGGTGGGCGAAGGCTCTTTATCACTATGCCGAAAATGCTACTGTGTATGTTGACGACGATCAGCTTATCGCAGGACGCGCGGGAAGAGAGGGAAGATACGGCATACTCTATCCCGAGCTGGACGGCGATTTTCTCGATGAAGCGATAAAAAGCCTGCCTTCCCGCGACAGCTCTCCCTTTGATATTACCGACGAGGACGCGGAATACATAATCAATGAGATATCGCCCTACTGGAAGGGCAAGACCTTTCACGAGGCGCTTGCGGCGGCTATCCCCGAGGATACAAAGCGCTACACCTACAATAATGACGAGGAGCTTACTTCACGCTTTATTGTCAATGAAACAGCCTCCTTCCGTTCGTCCATTCAGTGGGTGCACGATTATGAAAAGCCTCTTAAGGTCGGATTCAACGGCATAAAAAAGGAAGCACAGGAAAAGCTTGCCGCTCTCAATGAATTCAGCCCCGTTGACAATACCGAACGCAGGCCCTTTCTTGAAGCGGTCATCATCACGGCAGACGCGATAATTTTATGGGCAAACCGTCATGCCGCGCTTGCGTCGAAAAAAGCCGAAGCGGAAAATGATCCCAAAAGAAAAGCTGAACTTGAAGAGATCGCGCGTATCTGCCGAAAAGTCCCCGCAGAGCCTGCGGGAAGCTTTTATGAAGCGGTCCAGAGCCAGTGGTTCATTCAGCTTTTTTCCCGCATAGAGCAGAAAACAGGCACCATTATCTCAAACGGCAGAATGGACCAGTATCTTTATCCCTACTACAAGGCAGACAAGGAAAAGGGACTTATTGACGAGGATAAAGCGGAAGAGCTGCTGGAGTGCGTCTGGATATCTATGGCGCAGTATATTGACCTGTATCTGTCCAAGGCAGGAGGTGCATTCAATGAGGGTTATGCACACTGGGAAGCAGTCACTGTGGGCGGTCAGACCAAGGACGGAAGAGATGCCGTAAATGAGCTGACATATATTTTCCTGCGCTCAAAGAGGGATTTCCCTTTGAATTATCCCGATCTTGCGGCGCGTATCCATACACGATCTCCGCAGCGTTATCTGTACGAGGTCGCCGAGACCATCAAGGACGGCAGCGGATTTCCGAAGCTTATTAACGATGAAGAGGTCATTCCTCTGCTGCTTGCAAAAGGAGCGCAGTTTGAGGAGGCTTACGATTATTCCGTTTCGGGCTGCGCCGAGGTGAGAATGCCAAATCGTGATACATATACATCTCCCTGCGCATATATCAACTTTGCAGCCGCTCTGGAAATGACTGTATATAACGGCAGAATGCTGAAATACGGCGATGAGGTCATCGGACTTCAGACAGGCGAGATCGAGGATCTCAGGACCTTTGACGATCTCCTTGCGGCATATTTAAAGCAGCAGAAGAATTTCATGAAGCAGGCATTCATCCAGCAGCATGAGATAATCAGACTCCGTGCAGAGCATTTTGCGTCGCCCTTAGGTTCATCTCTCCATGCCCTCTGCATGGAGCAGTGCAGGGATATCCACACCCCGAAGATCGAGGGTGGAATTGATCTTGGTTACTTTGAGTTTATCGGCTACGGCACTGTCATAGATTCTCTTGCGGCAATAAAAAAGGTCGTGTATGAGGATAAAAAGCTCACTCTTTCAAGAGTTAAGGAAGCTATGGAGCATAATTTTGAAGGCTATGAGATAGAACGTCAGCTGCTGAAAAATGCGCCTTCCTACGGAAACGATGATGACTTTGCCGACGAGATCGGCAGACGCCTTGACAGAGAACTGCTTGAATTTACAAGGAAGTATTCACAGGAGCTGGGAGTAGATCTTGACCTGAGATATGTTCCCTTTACGTCAAATGTTCCGTTTGGCAAGGTGGTTTCCGCAACGCCTGACGGGAGATTTGCATATCTTCCGCTGTCTGACGGCGCCTCTGCTTCTCAGGGCGCAGATAAAAACGGTCCCACGGCTGTGCTGCTGTCAAATTTCGCGACCAAGAATTACGATTTCCGCAATCGTGCGGCACGTCTGCTGAACATCAAGCTCAGTCCTCAGTGCGTAAAGGGCGGGGAGGGCACCGAAAAGCTGGTGCAGTTTATCAAAACATGGTGCGACCTTAAGCTGTGGCATCTGCAGTTCAACATCATCAACCGCGAGACGCTTATCGAGGCGCAGAAGCACCCCGAACAGTACAGCAGCCTGCTTGTGAGAGTTGCAGGCTACAGTGCATATTTCTGCGAGCTTTCAAAGGACCTGCAGGATGATATCATTTCCCGCACGGAGCATACCGCAGTATGACAGGCACAATATTCAATATCCAGAGCTATTCGCTGCACGACGGTCCGGGGATACGTACTATCGTATTTCTAAAGGGGTGTCCTCTGCGGTGTATGTGGTGTTCCAATCCCGAATCGCAGGAAAAGGCTCTGCAGATATATTTTGACGAAAACAAGTGCATACGTGACAAGGGCTGCGGTCTTTGCCGCGATGTCTGCGGATACGGAGCTGCCGGCGGGAGCGGCATAGACAGAAAACGGTGTATCGGCTGCGGAAAATGCGCCGAGGTCTGTCCTTCAAGGGCGATAGGGATATACGGAGAGGTGATGACCGCGGAAGCTGTGATAAAACGAGTCGAACGGGAAGGCTCATTCTATCGGCACGGCGGCGGAGGGCTTACTCTTTCGGGCGGAGAGCCGTTTATGCAGGGGGATCTTTCGATAGAATTGCTCAGGCTTTCCAGGGAAAGAAGAATAAACACTGCCGCCGAGACCTGCGGATATTGTGACAGGGAGATACTTTATCGGGCGGCAGAGCTGCTTGATCATATAATATTTGACGTGAAGCTTATCAATGAGGAAAAGCATATCAGATATACGGGAGCTTCAAACCGTATCATTCTGGATAATCTTGATATGCTGTTCGATGAGTTCCCGAAGCTTCACAAGCACATCAGAACTCCCGTTATCCCCACTGTGAACGACAATGAGGAAGATATCGGAGAAATCATCCGTCATCTTAAGGGCAGAGAAAATTATTCCTATGAGCTGCTCCCGTACCATCGTTTCGGTCAGGGAAAGTATAAGCTTCTGGGAAGAGAATATCCCGAGCTGCCCGAACGGCTTGACGATGAAAAATTTGAAAGACTGAAAGCGATACTTTGAATGGAGGTGCAGAGTCGTGTATAAGGTCATGCTGGCTGTGAAAAGCAAGGAGCTTTTAAAGGAGATAACGGCTCTGCATATATGGGGCGAGGCAACAGGCTTTGAGATAGCAGCAGTGGAGAACGGCGTTCTTTCTGTCTGCGGGGGGCTTGATAAGCAGATGTACGATCTGCTCATAGCGGAGGTGCTGCCCTCTGACATCAGCACCTTCAGCAGCCTTAAAAGAATAAGGGCAGAGGGACTCTGCCGCCGTATTGCGCTGTGCGGTGAAAAGGGCGATTTTCAGTCGGCAAGAGAAGGCATGATAATCGGCGCCTACGATTATTTCGTCAGACCCTTTGAAACAAGCCGTTTTATCAGCCTTTTTGCAAGGATAAAAAATGAGATAAACGGCAGCATGGCGGCGGATATATATTATATTGAAGAGCTTGCGGAGCTGTTTGAGAACCGCAGCCCGCTTATCGGGGAATATATAGATTCCATCATCGACAGCGAAAGCTTCACCGGGATAATTGGCAAAGCGGCAGAAATGGTGCTGGAACGGTTTGAGTGGCTGGACCTTTATATGACGGAGGATGTTCTCATGGAAAGGTCTGCCGACAAAAATGCGCTCAAACAGGATTTTCTTTCTGTCTTTGAGCTGTACTGCAGACTGTGTCCGCCTCACAACGAAAAGATACACAACGTTGTAAATTATATTCTTTTCAATCCCGAAAGCGACCTGCGGCAAAAGACCCTGTCGGAAAAGCTTTTCATCAACAGCTCCTATCTTAGCACCATGTTCACGGCACAGGCAGAGATACGGTTTGTTGATTATATCACAGCGGTAAAGCTGCACCGCGCCGCGTGGCTGCTGAAAAAGACCGATATCAAGGTGGTGGACATCGCCAATCGTCTGGATTACAAGGACATCGGCTATTTTTCGCGGCAGTTTAAAAAGCTGTTCGGACTTACTCCGTCGGAATACCGTATTCCCGATAATTATAATTTTGAGATATAAGGTGAGATAATGAACTGGATATACAAACAGCCTGTGGAAATATTATTCGGCAGCGGCATGATCTCCCGTATCGGAGAACTTGTCGGAGATGCAAAGCGTCCTCTGCTTGTCAGCGACCCTTTTATTGTGAAAAGCGGACTTGCGGACAGTATACTCAAATGTATCGGCGGAGGAGATATTTTCGGCAAGGTTTCGGCTGATCCCGATGTTTCCGAGGTGAATGAATGTGCAGAGCTGCTCCGGGCAGCCGGAAATGATATAATAATTGCTCTGGGCGGGGGAAGCTCTCTTGATCTGGCAAAGGCTGCCTCTCTTAAAGCCGCGGATATTTCCGAATATCACGGGACGGGCAAAAGGATCCCCGAAGAGCATATCCCGATGATCGCAGTGCCCACCACAGCGGGAACAGGCAGTGAGGTCACCTGTGTATCGGTGCTGACCGACCGCAGAAGTGGGAAAAAGGCTCCCATCGTTTCGGAAAGCTTCTATCCGAAGGCTGCGCTTATCGACCCCGAGCTTACTCTGACTGCACCGCCGCAGGTCACGGCGTCCACGGGGATAGATGTGCTTTGTCATGCGGTGGAGGGCTATTGGAGCAGAGGGCATCAGCCCATATGCGACGCGCTGGCAGTATATGCGATAAAGACCGTTTTTGAGTATCTGCCCACAGCTTATGCTCAGCCGCAGAATTTACAGGCGAGAGAAAAGCTTGCCGAAGCTTCGGTAATTGCGGGGCTTGCCTTTACGCTGCCGAAGACAACTGCCTCCCACGCCTGCTCATTTCCGCTGACGAGTATTTACCATATCCCTCACGGAGAAGCCTGCGGACTTACTCTGGACTATTTTGCAAGAGTAAACGGGGCAGATCCGAGGACGGCAGAGCTTGCGGAAATTTTAGGCTATAATAGCACAGAAGCCTTTGCAGAGGGGATATATGAACTGAAAAATAAGCTGCATCTAAGAACGGGACTTGCGGATATGAAGCTGTCCGATAAAGAGATAACAGAGCTTGTGCGATCAAGTCATCATCCGAATCTGGATAACAATCCGATAAGAATAACCGATGATATTCTTACGGATATGTATACAGAGTTAAGTAAAAAATGAAAGGAAAGATAATTATGTCCGGGCTTACAAGAGAAGAAATAATCGAATATGACAAAAAGTACAATCAGCACCCTTGGCTGACGGGAACGGTAGAGCCTATTCCCGTTGAACGCGCAGAGGGAATATATTTCTGGGATCATAACGGAAAGAAATATTACGATATGTCCTCCCAGCTTGCAAATGTCAATCTGGGCTACGGCAACAGGGATATCATAGAAGCTATCGGAAAACAGGCGGAAATACTGCCGTACATCGCTCCCGCCCATGCTTCGGGACCCCGTTCGCAGCTGGCGAAAATGCTCATTGATCTGGCGCCTGACAATATGGGCAAGGTGTTCTTCACCTGCGGCGGCTCCGACGCCAACGAGGCAGCTATCTATGCGGCGAGGACCTTTACCGGCAGAAGCAAGATACTCTCACGCTACAGAAGCTATCACGGTTCAACGCTGGGTTCGGGCAATCTTTCGGGCGACCCGCGGAGATTTGCACTTGAAAAGCCTGCGGCGAATGGTTTTCTGAAATTCTTTGACCCGTATGTGTACCGCTCCGAGATAAAGTTCAAGGACGATGCGGAGGCCTCGGCATATTATCTCGGTCTGCTGGAGCAGCAGATACAGTATGAGGGAGCGGATCAGATTGCGGCAATTGAGGTAGAGTCCATTACGGGAGCAAACGGCGTTATCATTCCGCCAGACGGCTATCTGCAGGGACTTCGCGCACTCTGCGACAAGTACGGGATACTGCTCATATGCGATGAAGTCATGGCAGGCTTCGGCAGAACAGGAAAGATGTTCGGCTTTGAGCATTGGGGTATCAAGCCTGACATCATATCCTTTGCAAAGGGCGTGACCTGCGGCTATGTTCAGCTGGGCGGCATTATCATCAGCAGGGAGATAGCAAAGTATTTCGAGGATAAGGTGTTCCTTTACGGGCTCACATACAGCGGACATTCTCTTGCCTGCGCCGCAGGAGTTGCCTGTGTGAACTACTACTCGGAGCACAGGATACTTGACCATGTAAACGAGGTGGGCAGGGCATTCGGGGAACTGCTGGAGGATATCAAGGAAAAGCACAGGTGTGTGGGAGATGTGCGTTATATCGGACTTTTCGGCGCAGTGGAGCTTATGAAGGACAGAGAGAAAAAAATACCTCTCGTTCCCTATGGCTATGACGAGAACAAGACTATGGCAAGAATACAGGGTCTGTTAAAGGAAAGAGGCTTTTCGGCGTTCGGACGGGAAAACAATATCAACATCACTCCGCCGCTGATCATAACAGAGGAAGAACTGAGAGAGGGCTTTATGATACTTGACGAGGTCCTCACTATTGTGGACAAGGAATTCATCTGACAGTATCAGTTTTCGCTGCCGTATCATCTGATGCGGCGGCGATTTTTTTATCGTATATGAAAAAAAATAAAAAATATTCCCTACATGACATATTGAAAAAGTATGATTTAAATTATATAATATTGATATTACAAAGGAGGAAATGCTATGGATGTGTTACTTAATGTCTTGCCGCCGTCAGTGGCGGCAAAGCAGACATTGATCAGGTAGTACGGCACAAATCTTTGATTTTCAGCCAATAACTGCCCATCGGGAAGTTATTGAGTACGCACTACTTAGACGATGTTGGACCTGTCTGACCGAACAAGCTGAAAGGAATTAATTGAAATGAAAAAAGTAAGTACAGAAAAAATTCTGACCATATCGACCGTAGTCGTGATACTGGCGGCGTGGTACATTATTACGGCGACGGGCGCATTTTCGGAAACGATAATCCCTTCTCCGCGAAGTGTGCTGGAAAGCTTTATAGATGTCACGAAAAACGGCTACAAGGGTCACAGCCTGCTTGAACATCTGGGAACAAGCATGAAGCGCCTGATGATCGCATACGGACTTGTTGTTGTGACTGCTGTTCCGCTGGGGCTGCTGAGCGGATATAATCCAAAGGTGCGGGCTGTATTGGAGCCTGTCGTTGAATTTTACCGTCCGCTGCCTCCGCTGGCGTATTATACGATACTTGTGCTGTGGATGGGCATCGACGAAAGTTCAAAGCTGGCGCTGTTATACCTTGCGGGCTTTGCTCCCGTGTATATAGCATGCGTTTCGGGAGTTATCAGGATAAAGGAGGATTACATAAACGGAGCAAAAACTCTCGGAGCGGGGAAAAGGCAGATATTCTTTTACGTGATATTCCCTGCTGCGCTGCCCGATGTGTTTACGGGACTTCGTACAGCGCTGGGAGTGGAATATACCACTCTTGTTGCCGCGGAAATGGTGGCGGCTACAGCAGGAATGGGCTGGCTTGTTCTCGACGCAAGCAACTATCTGCGGAGCGATACCGTGTTCATGGGCGTAATTATCATGGGCATTACAGGTATTCTGCTTGACAGGATAATTCGTCTTATCGAGAAAAAGGTAATACATTGGAAGGGCAGAAGCTGAAATATCAGCAATAAAAAATATTTGGAGGTAATTACAATGAAAAGAATTAAAAAAATCGTGTCGTTAACTATACTTGCAGGAATTGCAGCGGGTACGCTGGGACTTACGGGCTGCGGTGAAAAACCGGAGGATACGGGAGCTGTCGCATCTGCTGACAGCGGAAAGGCAGCGGTGGTAAATATCGGCACGATGAATCTGGTAAACGGCGACCTCATCGCACAGTATGAAAAGCTGTATGAAGCAGAGCTGGGCGTAGACGTGAAGATCATTAACTTCGATTCGGGCAAGGACGTAAACACAGCTCTTGCATCGGGAAGCATCGACATTTCCGAGCTCGGATCTTCGCCGTCGGCACTGGGAATTTCCAGCAGCGTGGACTATGAGGTGTTCTGGATAGGCGATATTATCGGCTCGGCGGAGTCGCTGGTGGTAAAGAACGATTCGGGTATAGAAAGCGTCGGTGATCTGAAGGGAAAGAAGGCAGCAACACCGTTTGCATCCACTGCACATTACAGCCTGCTTAACGCATTGAAGCTTGAAGGCGTATCCGAAAACGACGTCACCCTGCTTGATCTGCAGCCCGACGATATCTTTGCTGCATGGCAGCGGGGAGATATCGACGCGGCATATGTATGGTATCCGGTGCTCAGCAATCTGCTTGAGGACGGCAAGGTCATCACTCATTCCGAAGAGCTTGCGGACAAGGGGATCATCACTGCCGATCTGAACGTTGTAAGAACGGAATTCGCGGAGAAAAATCCCGAGATCGTCACAAATTACGTAAAGATCCAGCTCAAGGCAAACGATATCCTGCTCAACGACCCCGATAAGGCAGCCGATGAGATATCAGACATACTTGAGATAAGCAGGGAGGACGCCGCAGATCAGATAACACAGTTTAAATATCTTACGGCAGATGAACAGATAGATTATCTTACAAATAAGATACCCGACACTTTGAAAAATACGGCGGATTTCCTTGTGGAGCAGGGAAGCATCAAGTCCGCGCCCGACGCCGAAATATTTAAAAGCAAGGTGACGACAGAATTTATAGAAGCTGCCGTTAAGTAAGTGGAGGTCAATATGTCCGATATATGGAAAGAAAAATTATATGAGCCGTCCGATGAACTGATAGCCGTTCAGAATGTGGATTTTTCCGGCGAAGAACCGGGCATCGGCGGAGATGAGCTGATATCTGTCGAGGGCGTAGACCTTGATTATTCGGGTGATTCGGGAAAGATAAAAGCTCTTGAAAACATAAATTTCAACATTTTTCCCGGAGAATTCATCTGTGTTCTCGGACCGTCGGGCTGCGGAAAAAGTACGCTGCTGAAGATACTTGCGGGCTTTATCCGTCCCACTGCGGGCAGGGTGACTCTTGACGGGCAGGAAATAAAGGGCACCGACCGGCACAGAGGAGTGGTATTTCAGAATCCGCCGCTGTACGAGTGGTTTTCGGTACGTGACAATGTAGCCTTCAGACCGAAAATGCGAGGGATACCGAAAGCCGAATACACGAGGCTCACCGATGAATATCTTGCAAAGGTGGGGCTTTCCGAATTTGCCGATAAAAAGATATATGAGCTTTCGGGCGGAATGAAGCAGCGTGTTTCCATAGCGAGATCTCTTGTGAACGATCCCGAGATACTGCTGATGGATGAGCCCTTCGGAGCCCTTGACGCACTCACAAGAGAAAATGTGCAGGACCTTACAAGAAAGATATGGTGGGATACGGGAAAAACGATTTTCTTTATCACTCACGATGTGGAGGAGGCTCTGCTGCTTGCCACGAGGATAATCGTTCTGAGCAAGCACCCGGGAAGGGTCATTGAGGATATCCGCGTCACCTTTTCAAGGCAGATAATGGAGGACGGAGCTACTGACATAAAATTCTCTCAGGAGTTTTACAAATACAGAGAAAAGCTGCTCCGACTGATAAATTCACAGTAAGAGGCTGAAACAACAGCGGGAAAACGATCCTGTTGTTCCTTTTGTGAAACAAAGCTGCGATATGAGCTAAAACAAGAAACTGCTTATCAATACAACAGCAAAGGACTTGTCTCCGTTTAGCGGTGACAAGTCCTTTGCTTGTTTTTTCTCAAAGATCCTGTAATACGTTCTGACGTATATAGGCAACATCGCATAAAGCTTGTACGCAAAGCTGTTTGGCGTGCTTTGTGCGGTGTTGCCTATACTTATTGCAGGAATGTATTTACCTGCTTTGAAAGCATATGGTGCCGGTAGTCGGGGTCGAACCGACACGGTATCGCTACCAACGGATTTTGAGTCCGTCACGTCTGCCAATTCCATCATACCGGCTGATACTGTAATATTATAGCATATTCTTACGTTATTGTCAAGTGTTTTTTTGCTTGATATTGTCACCCGTCGGAATGTCCCGACAGGTCACGGATACAGGTGGTCAGAAACAGTACGATCATCGGGATACAGCCGTAGTCAAATATCATCGGGACAAAGCAGAGAAACCAATAGGGATTATCGGGGATAAGCAGCACAGCGGCAGCACCGAACAGTCCTCCCAGAAAGGGAGTTACCGACGGACAGTGTTCCTTTTTTATCCAAGCTTTATAGAATACCCATCCGTTTCCGATGATAAAAAACAGGCTTATCAGCGACAATATTATAATGAGTATCAGATCAATGGCCGGGTCAAGGCTGTCCTTTGCAAGTATCATCAGGACTAAGGTCAGAAGTATTACAAGCATGAGCTGCTATCCTCCTATTTATTATATCAAGTCTCAATATTATCCTTTTTCTTCCCCAGCAAAACTATCCCGACAAGAATGACCGCAGGAAAAACAACAGCTGCACCGATACCCGCTTTCAGGTCACCTCCTGCGGCATTTGCCGTAAGTCCTGCCACGGTAGGCCCCGCAGAGCAGCCGATATCTCCCGCCAGTGCCATAAGAGCGTACATCGACGTTCCTCCGCGGGGGAATTCCTTTGCGGCAGCGCTGAATGTGCCCGGCCAGAATATCCCCACCGAAAAGCCGCAGGCTCCGCAGCCGATAAGTCCCCATACGGGACCCGGGGAAAGCACTATCATCAGATAGCAGCCTATGCACAGCACCGCGCTGAAAAGCATGAACCTGTTCAGAGGGAGCTTGTCGCTGTATTTTCCGTAGAGCGCCCTTGACAGCCCCATGAACAGCGCAAAGCAGCAGGGACCTGCAAGGTCACCCACCGTCTTTGAAACGTTCAGCGCAGATTCCGCAAAGGCTGACGTCCACTGACTGACCGCCTGTTCAGAGGCGCCCGCGCATATCATTATCACCAGTATCAGTAAAAACAGCGGCTGACGGAGCATGCTCCGCACAGGCACTCTTTCCTCATCCGAGGATATCTCATACAGCGGAACGAGCATAAAATATACCGCATTGAAAAGCGGGACTATCGCCCATATTATCGCCAGAATGTGCCAGTCATCGACTCCGAAGAGCCTGAAAAACGCCGTGGATATGAGCACAACTCCCATGTGTCCCCAGCAGTAAAAGGAGTGGAGCAGGCTCATGGCAGCCTCTTTTTTTTCGGTGGGACAGGCTTCGACGATAGGGCTTATCAGCACTTCGATAAGTCCACCGCCGATAGCGTACATCACCACCGATATGATAAGCCCCGCGTAAGGGTCGGGGAGTATCACGGGGAGTGTCGCCATCCCTGCCAGTCCCGCCGCAGAGAAGATATGAGCGGAAACTATGCAGACCCGCAGACCTATCCTGTCGGCGAATTTCGAGGACAGCAGATCGACGATGAGCTGCACTGCGAAATTTATAGTGGTGATAAAGGTTATCTTATCGAGGGTGAGTGAGTAATCATTTGCAAAGGTGAGGAAAAGCAGGGGAGCGAAGTTGTTCACCACAGCCTGCGTTATGTATCCGATGTAGCTTGCGTATATGGTGTGTTCGTATTTTTTCAGCCGATACATGGAAATTCTCCCGTACAATAAATTATCCCCGCGAAAACCTTCGCAGGGACATTCGCTCCGATGTCCGGAGCAATAAAAAAAGAGCAGACGACGGGAATCGAACCCGCATCCTCAGCTTGGGAAGCTGATATAATGACCATTATATTACGTCTGCCTGCCTTTTTATTATATACTCTTTTTTGGAAAATGTCAAGAGTTTTTTTATACTTTCCGCAAAAGCGCGTGCTACAGTATCTCCTGCAGGTTTTCGCGCAGCTTGCGGATTATTTTCTTTTCCAGCCTTGATATGTATGACTGTGATATCCCGATGATATCGGCGGTCTCCTTCTGGGTGAGTTCTCTGCCGTTTCGCAGACCGAACCGCATCTCCATTATCTCCCGTTCCCGTTCGGGCAGCTCGCCCACAGCTCTGCGGAGCATCTGCCGTTCGGCGGAGGCCTCTATCCCAGAGGATACCGCGTCGTTTTCCGTGCCGAGGATATCCGACAGCAGCAGCTCGTTGCCGTCCCAGTCGATGTTCAGCGGTTCGTCGATGGATATCTCATTTTTTGTCTGTGAGGTCTTCCGCAGGAACATCAGTATCTCGTTTTCAATGCACCGTGAAGCATAGGTGGCAAGCTTGATATTCTTCTGGGGACAGAAGGTATTTACCGCCTTGATAAGCCCTATGGTGCCGATAGAGATCAGATCCTCCACGCCTATCCCCGTAGATTCAAATTTTTTGGCAATATACACCACCAGCCGCAGATTATGGACGATAAGCATATCCTTGGCTTTTTCGGGGTCGGTCTGCAGCAGTCCGAAGGCTTCCTCCTCCTCGGCAGGAGACAGCGGCGGAGGAAGTGTGTCAGGTCCGTTTATGTAGTACACTTCGGAGCCGTACAGTCCCAGTGCCTTCAGCAGTGACCTTACATAGCAGGTGATAAGCGCTTTTATCTTTATCATAATAACTCCTTTCGGTTCTACATGCTTCTCAGAACAGACGGGCTGAACACGCCGTATTTCATGGGCTGGGAGGATATGCCGATATACGCGTCCGCAGTGCAGGTGCGGCCCGTCTCGTCGCAGCGGATATACACCGACTGCGGGCGGAAAATGGGGATAAGTCCCGAGCTGCCCGCGGTATTGTATGGGATGAGCCGCCAGCCCTTGGGAAGGGTCAGCCCGTCCTCGGGAAGCATCGCTGCGATATCGGGCAGCTGTTCTCTTCCGCAGACTATCACGGGTATCCCCGTGATGACGTCGGTCAGGCTGTTGCCTGTATCGGCGGCGGCGGGGAAGGACGAAAAGCTGTCCTTGTCAGTGTATATTGTCACCGTATATTTTCCGCCCGAGGGAGCGGCGTCGGTGAAGCGTCTGAAAAGGCATATCCCGCCGTAGGCAGCCGCTGTGGATAATATCAGGACAATGGGGGAAATATTAAAATATACCGTGCTGTTGCGGCAGAAAATGAGGTCCTCCGCCAGTGTTTCCGACAGAAAAAAGCACACCCCCGCAAAGCAAAGGCTGACCGCAGTGAAAACTATTATCTTTTTGATGAATT
>JBJESJ010000014.1:0-19690 GCA_051882725.1 Oscillospiraceae bacterium | reverse complement strand
AGAGAATGGCCTTCTGCGCAGCGAGGTAGTCCTCCCGAGAGCTTATGACGGAGCAGTATTCCCAGGTAAAGACGGATTTTATGCTGAAATTCTCACGGACAGCGGCGGAAAACAGCTCGGAGATATCGTCAAAGCCCACAGGCAGGCGGTTCATGGCGATTATTCCGAGGCACTGCTCCGAGTCGCCCATGACCTTCAGCACAGCCATATCATATCCCTTGCGGCAGGCGCTGACAAGGGGGAGCAGGTCGGCGGCGGTGAGGATATTCACGGGATATATCAGCACAGGCAGAGTGCGGCAGTGCTTGACAGCGCTGCGGATATCGTCGGACTTATCGGAGGTGCAGACGATATCACCGCCGAGACGTCTTAGCTTTTCGACAGCAAAATCGGAGAGCCTGCGTCCGCAGAGCTTGTATTCATATTTATCGGGGCAAATCAGAATGGTTGTCATAATATACAGTCCTTTCATCGGTTTTGTATATTATTGGCAGATATTCGGAATAATATTCAATTATGACAGCCGAAAGTGGAAAGGAACATTTTATGTTTTGCTCATGTGGGAATTTTATGAAAAAACGTGGCAATTATATGGATGCTTTGTTTAGTATACCGTATTTTTATGTAAAACCATTGACTTTTTTACTAAATATGGTATAATATATAAATAAAATACAAAAGGAGTATGGGTCATGAAGTTTTTAAAAAGATTATCTGCAGTATTGCTTGCAATGGTATTTTCGTGCTGTATGTGCGCAGTTTCTGTAAGCGCAGGAAGCATAGAAGAAACAGCTGTTTCGATACAGGCAGGAAAAACCTATTCGGGAAAGATACAGAATGGAAGCGTAGACAATTACAAGATCAAGGTGAATGCTAAGGGCGAAATGAAGCTGTCATTTACATCTTATATCAAGAATACTTTCATTTTTGTGTATGATTCGGATTTTGCTCAGCAGGAGCCTGAGGTCAGCCTGACTTCCGGTAAGTGGTTCAGCAACTATTCGATAGATTATGACAAAAATACCGAGGTGGCAAAGGGAACAGAAACTTTCGCCGTTAAGCCGGGTACATACTATATCCAGATAAAGGGACAGTATACAACCAATTCCGGAAAATATAAATTTTCTGTTTCAGTTCCCGGAGAGAGCTCAAACACAACCGTATCAAATTCTTCAGGAGCAACAATAAAGCTTTGCATGGAAGTAGGAGACAAGATTGATCTTTCGGCAATGAGTGGTGGAAAAGACGTATCTTCTGCAAAATGGTCATCTTCCAATGATAAGGTTGCAAAGGTAAGTACAAAGGGTAAAATAACAGCTATGAAAGCGGGTTCATGTACCATAACATGGAAATCAGGTTCAACATCATTTACTGTTTATGTTGAAGTTGAATAATTTTTCACGCAGCTTTTTTGGAAAATAAATGTAAATGCATTCCTGATATGGTTGGGAATGCATTTTTTAATAGCATATTTTCAAGATTATTGTTTGAGAAACAAAAATCCTCCCCGCTTCAAAGCAGGGAGGATAATTTTTTCTAAAGCTATATAAGAAATCAAGCCTTGCCAACGGAACCGAACAGCTCCATCTTTTCCTTGACAGTAGCCTTGATAGCCTCGCAGCCGGGAGCGAGAAGCTTTCTGGGGTCGAAGCCCTTGCCCTGAAGGTCCTTGCCCTCTTCGATATACTTTCTTGTAGCTTCCTGGAATGCGAGCTGGCACTCGGTGTTTACGTTGATCTTTGCAACGCCGAGAGAAATTGCCTTCTTGATCATGTCAGCAGGGATGCCTGTGCCGCCGTGGAGAACGAGAGGCATATCGCCTACCTTAGCCTTTACAGCTTCGAGAGTCTCGAAGGAAAGACCTGCCCAGTTTTCGGGATACTTGCCGTGGATATTTCCGATACCTGCAGCGAGCATTGTAACGCCGAGATCTGCAATTCTCTTGCACTCGTCGGGATCAGCGCACTCGCCCATGCCGATAACGCCGTCCTCTTCGCCGCCGATGGAGCCTACCTCAGCCTCGAGGGAGATACCGAGGATATCGCAGGTATTTACCAGCTGAGTGGTCTTTGCAACGTTCTCGTCGATAGGATAGTGAGAGCCGTCGAACATGATAGAGGAGAAGCCTGCCTTGATGCAAGCCTGTGCGCCCTCGAAGGTACCGTGGTCGAGGTGAAGCGCAACGGGAACGGTGATGTTGAGCTCATTGAGCATACCGTTTACCATACCTACAACAGTAGTATAGCCGCACATATACTTGCCTGCGCCCTCGGAAACACCGAGGATAACAGGGGATCTTAATTCCTCTGCGGTAAGAAGAATGGACTTTGTCCATTCAAGGTTGTTGATGTTGAACTGACCAACGGCATATTTTCCGTCTCTTGCCTTGTTAAGCATTTCCTTAGCGGATACAAGCTTTGCCATGATTATTTTACCTCCAATATAATTTAAGCGGATATATTTACAGCCGCTTTAGTTAACCATACTTATATTATATAATATTCCGAGGAAAAATGCAATAGGAATTTAATATTTTTTCATTTTTTTCACAAATCGGCAGGGAAACGCAAAAAATCGGAGCAGAAAATATCCGCTCCGATATAATGCTGTTATCTGAGGATCATCTCTTCCAGTCGTCGTTATTTGTCTTGGGTCCCTTGCCCTTCATAAGCAGGATGATCACAACTATAGCCGCGATCACAACAACGATGATAACGATGATGATTATCGCACCTGCGTCGATGCCCGAGCTGCTTGCTTCTTCTGCAGCAGCTGCTGTGGTCTCTGCCTTTGTGGTAGTTTCGGCTGCGGTGGTGGTCTCCTCGGCAGTTGTTGTTGTTTCCTCTGCGGTAGTGGTAGTCTCTTCGGCGGTGGTAGTTTCCTCCACTGTTGTAGTTTCTTCAGCGGTGGTGGTCTCTTCCTCGGCGGTGGTCTCCTCTGCTTCGGTCTCGGTCTCGGCTTCTGTTTCGGGTTCCGCCTCAGTCTCGGTGACAGCCTCCGCTGCGCCGTCGGAGCCGCCCACATTAGTGATGACCATGCTTGTTACAGTAATGGGGCACTCGCCCGTATCGCCCACGCAGATAGCGTACACCTCGGAGAAATCGTCCGTACCGTAGGAAGCGACGATATCGGCATATGTAAACTCGGAATAGCCCTCGCTGTAGGACGCGGGAGCTATTTTGTTCCAGTCGGAAGCAACTGCCGTAGCATGATCTCCCCATGACTGCCAGATAAGCTCGATATGGTTGTTATCGTCCTTAAGATCGCATTCGTAGGTTATCTGAACCACGGAATCCTCGGTCATTGTGCAGGGGTCAAAGGCATTGGAAATATCGGGATTGCGCACTGTCAGATATTTCACGCTCTGTCCCCACGAGCCGTTTGAGGGCTCCGCTTCGATATCGAGAGAGATATCCTCCGCACACACCGTAACTGCCGAGCAGACAGCAACAACGGCCGCTGCTGCGGAAGCAGTCAGCAATTTCAGAAATTTATTCATGGAAATACCTCGTTTCATAATTTTTGCTTATGAATATTTTACACTATTTTTATCCTTTTGTCAATATGCTGTCAATAAAATCGGGTGACGAGACCTATTCGCCGTATTCCGCTATGTACGGAAGATTCCTGTAGTATTCTCCGCAGTCCAGTCCATATCCTATAACAAAGCAGTCGGGGATAGTGAACAGCGCCGTATCGGGCACAAAATCCACCACTCTTCTTGAGGGCTTGTCCAGCAGAGCAATAACTTTCAGAGAAGCGGGGCTCCTTTCCTTAAGAAGCCTTACCACGTCGCTTAAGGTCCTTCCCGTATCTACTATATCCTCGATGATGACAACGTGATATCGGCTGATATCCTGTTCGATATCCATTGTGATATCCACACTGCCTGCGGAAACTGTGCCGTCATAGTAGCTTTTTGCGCACATAAAGGCTATCTCGCAGGGAACTGTCACCCTGCGGCAGATATCCGCCATAAACACGAAAGCGCCCTTTAAAATGCTGACCAGCAGCACAGGCCGCCCATCGTACAGAGAGTTTATCTGAACAGCAGCCCTGTCAAGCGCCTCGTCTATTTCCTCCTTTGTGATAAGAATCCGCTTTATCCTGCTATCGTATTCATCAATGCTTGAAATTTCCATTTTCGGCAGCTCCTTTTGACTTTTTCTAATTATAACACAGAATTTAAATAAAATCAATAATTCTGACGGTTTTCCTTGTTTTTCTCCGAAAAAAATCCTCAGAGCGGGAAATCATTATATCCGGTCGTTTTTTATTGCGGAAAATACAGTGACGCGTCCGCTCAGGTCTCCGTAACCCCACGCCGCCTTTCCGCATATATTATATTGATGTGCCTTAAACAAATGCACGTCAGAAATACAGAAAGGAACAAAGCAAATGGGTATTATCAGTTCAAACAAGGAGCTTTCCGATGACGTTATCGAATGCGGCGGCTCTTTTAAGATAAAGCTTTCCATCACCGCGGAGCCCGATATCTCGGCAAACCCCGCGGATATCGTGCTTATCCTCGACCGCTCGATGAGCATGGCAGGCAGTCCCCTTGCAAACCTGAAAAGCGGCGCAAGGAAATTCATCGACATCATCGACGAGGCCACCGACGGCGCAAAGGACGGCCATATCGGAGGCGGCAGCCGCATCGGCATAGTCAGCTTCTCGGATACGGCTGTGCAGAATACGCAGCTCATCACCTCCGTGGAGGACCTCAGGGACGCAGTGGATTCTCTGAATGCAGGCGGCCGCACTGATCACCGCGACGCTTTTGAAAAGGCGCTGGCGCTCTTCGACCCCGCTTCTTCCAACGAAAAGATAATGATTATGTTCACCGACGGCGTGACTACCGTGGGCGGAAGCGCAGTTTCCGTCACCGACGCCGCAAAGGCACAGGGCGTTATCATCTACTGCATCGGTCTTTCGGGCAGCGGCGGCATCGATGTCAATGCACTGAACGACTGGGCATCCGATCCCGACTCCGCCTATGTGACCATCACCCCCGACGACGAGGAGCTTGAAAAGATCTTCGAGGATCTGGCGCAGAACATCTCCAAGCCCGGTGCTACCGATATTGTCATAACCGATACGGTGAACTCATGCTTTAAGATAACCTCGGTATTCGTCCCCACCAAGGGCAAGGCTGTGATAACGAGCGATACCTCGGTGAAATGGAAGATCGATGAGCTGGGCGTTCATTCAAGCGAGGGCGCTTCTCTGGAATTTGAGGTCCGCCATGTGGGCAGCTGCTCGGGGATGGTCGAGGTAAACGAGTCCGCCGAGTACAGCGACAATGAGGGCAACGAGGTGGAATTCCCGTCGCCCGAAATTGAAGTGGACTGCGGCGGAGAAGTTACTCCGAAAAGCTGCTCCGACCCTGTCACCATAGAAATCGGCGGCTGCGAGGATACGGTTGAGTTCGACGCAGGCGGTCTTGATATGAGCGCTCTGGGACGGATGATCAAGCTTGACGTCACACTGAAAAACGTATGTCCTCACAGACGGGTGGCTCTGGCGGCTGTTCTCACCGAAACGGATATCCACGGCATGGACCATAAGCGTGGTATCAGGATACTGACCGTGCCCGCTCACAGCATGTCCTCCTGCCGTGATATCAAAGTGCGCTGCATCACCTTTGTTGTTCCCGAGGATATAGACGCTTCGGGCTCCGATGAGGGCATCTGCAGCACGCGCCGCTTTAAGGTAAGATTTATCGTCAACTATATCGACAACGACTTTGACTGCTGCCCCGACACTGTCCGCAGCTGACGGTCTAATATAATCCGATAATGTGCCGCCGCAGAAAAAAATGCGGCGGTTCATTCATTTTTTCGGTTGATTTTTCTTTTCAGATGTGTTATAATAACAACAGATGCTTCGGAAAATAAAGGAGAGGTGAAAGGTATGCAGAAGCAGGTGTTTCCGATAATCGGCGATGAAAAGGAACTCCCGTTTTATATTGTGGGAATCGGCATCGAATGCTGGCAGTTTCCCATAAACCGTCCATACGGATATGAATTCCCCCAGCTTCTGGTAACGCGGGAGGGAGAGGGCGAGATAACGGTGAACGGCGAAACGGTCAGACTGCTGCCCGATACGGTGTTTTTTATTCCGAGGAATTGTCCTCATGAGTATCACTCCCTGTCGGAATCGTGGATACTTAACTGGGTCTGCTTTTCGGGCTCACAGTCGGAAACTCTTCTTGAAAAGTGGGGGCTGAACAAATTCGGCATATACCCTTCGGCAGATACCGAGCGTATGCATAAGATAATGAGCAGCGCATACTACACCATAAAAAGCGACAGGATATACGGCAATCACTATGCCTCCGCAAAGCTGTATGACCTGATGATAGAGTTCCGCAAGATAGCCGATAACAGACAGTCGGAGCTGAGCTCCACCAATACAGCCGCTCTTGCCAACGTCCTTGAATATATCGAGAATAACTACGCCCAGTCCATAAAGCTCGGCGAGCTGGCAGAAATAGCCGATATCACCGAGCAGCATCTCTGCCGCCTGTTCAAGCGGAATTTTCATCTGCGTCCCATGGAGTACCTCGCCAAGGTACGGATACAGCATGCCAAGGAAATGCTTGTGTACTCGGAAAAGACTATCGCCGAGATAGCCGAGGCTTCGGGATTCCCCGACAGCTCATACTTTTCGGCTATCTTCAAGCGTTATGAGAACGTCACTCCCGGAGAATATCGGGTCAAGATATGATATAACGCCCCTCGGACAAGCTCCGAAGGGCGTTTTCGTTTATATTACTTTACTTTATAGAATGCTGCTGTGCAGGGGGGAACTGATATCCTGCCGTTTTCGGAGGAAAGATCTCCGCCGAAGCAGTACAGCTTTTCCGTCGGGATATATCCGCAGTCAAAGCTTGTTTCCCTGTCTGCGGGGTTGAGGACAACGAGTATCTTCTCATCGTCCGAGCTTCTTAAATAAGCAAAAGGATATGCGTTCTTCTCCGCATATACGAACTCTATCCCGCCCTTGCTCTGGAGCGCTTTATGGGACTGTCTGACAGCGATGAGACGCTTTATCTCGCTGCGGAGAGAATTTTCGTCCTTCATCTGAGCCTGTGCTGTGGGGCGGTCGGGAGTATCGTCCTGTCTGATGTAGAGCTTTTCACGGGGAGCGGCGCTGAAGCCCGCATTTGTGGTATCGTCCCACTGCATGGGAGTGCGGGAGCCTGTTCTGCCGTAGCCGCCCTCCACCGAGGCAAGTCCCTCAACGTACCGCATGCCTATCTCGTCGCCGTAGTAGATGAACGGCGCGCCCGGCATGGACAGCAGGAATGCAAAGGCTATTTTCAGCTCATCGCCGTGGACGGTCTGGGAGAGTCTGCCCATGTCGTGATTGCCCGAGGGTATGCAGATAAGTCCCTTATGCTCCGATTTTTCGCAGTTTTCCATGTATTTTGCCGCAAATTCCGAAACGTCGCCCTTTCCTCTTTCGCAGAAGAAGGGCTCCTCGCAGCGGAACAGGTCGTTATAGTGAGAGGGTCCGAAGTGGAGCAGGAAATCCATGTGGAATCCGCCCTGCAGCGACTTGTCGGGCTCGCCCCACTCGGAGACCATTGCCGCATCGGGAAATTCTCTGTCGAGAAACTCGCGGACGTTCTGCCAGAGCTTTATGGTGCCCTTGCTGTCCTCGTCGTGCTTTACGAGAGAGCCTGCCATGTCCACGCGGAAGCCGTCGCAGCCCATGTTCAGCCAGAACCGCATGATGTCCTTGAGAGCTTCCAGAGTAGCTCTGGGACCCTCTGCGTCCATAGGCTGCTGCCACGGACGGTCGCACTTGTAGAAGCCGTAATTCAGCGCGGGCTGGTGGGAGAAGAAATTCACCGCACAGGAGCCGTCACGTTCGGAAATGCCTCTGATGCAGCCCATGCCCTGAGGCTCCTCCCAGATGCTGTCCGTCCAGACGTAGCGGTCGGTGAACTCGTTTCTCTGAGCCTTCATGGACTCCCTGAACCATTTATGCTCCACGGAGGTATGACCGGGCACAAGGTCAAGCAGCACATGCATATCCCGCTTATGGCACTCGGCGAAGAGATGTTTCAGGTCCTCATTTGTGCCGTATCTCGGCGCTGCGGAGCAGTAGTCGGAAACATCATAGCCTGCGTCGCCGAAGGGGGACTCAAAGCAGGGATTTATCCAGATGGCATTGCAGCCAAGCTCCTTTATGTAGTCCAGCTTTCCGATGATGCCGTTGAAGTCGCCGATGCCGTCGCCGTTGGAATCGCAGAAGGACTGGGGGTATATCTCGTAGAACACCGCATTGTCCAGCCATGCCGCTTTATTTTTCATATGGATACTTCCTTTCATGATATACTTGCGAAATTGTTATCTGTATGATATAATACTATAAAAGCAGGACAATATCCACTGAAATAATACTATATTATGATACTATAATACTATGTGAGGGAATATGAACAGCAAAAGCTTATCCGAAGAAAAAAGACGGCACAGCTCAAAGCTGGTGCCGTACAGCTACTATAAATGTCTGATACCCGACTTTTTCGGGGGAGTGCCCATGCACTGGCAAGGCGAGTTTGAGATAAATCACATACTGGAGGGCAGCGCGGAGTTTATCTGCGGAGACGAGCGCTTCGTTTCGCAGCAGGGGGATATCATCATTATCCCGCCGAATATGCTCCATTCCATATCCGTTCACGGAGACAGCCGTCAGCTGTACGATACCATCGTATTCAGCGGGGATATGCTGGGAGCGGACAGCGCCGACCGCTGTGCTGCCGAGTGTATCCGTCCCATAGTCACCGGGGAATATGCCGTGAATGTGCATATCACCCCCGACCATGACTATTACGGCGAGCTGAAAACTGCTGCGGAGAATATTTTCTCCTGTGCAAAGGGTAATACGCCGCGGCTGGATATGCTGATGAAGGCTGAGCTGCTGCGGCTTTTCTGGCTGCTGGAAAGCAGCGGAGACATCTGCCGCGCAGGGGAGACCGTGCTTAGCCGCAGCGAGCTGATGCGCCCTGCATTTGAGTACATCAACGAAAACTTCCGCGAGAATATCACCGTGGAGCAGCTTGCCGAAAGGGTGCATATGAGCAGAAGCTATTTCATGTGCCGCTTCAAGGCGGCTGCGGGAGTGGGCGCGATCGAATATGTTGACCAGCTGCGGATAAAATATGCCTGTGAGCTGCTGATAAGCACCGACATGACCTCCGCACAGACGGCATTCGAGTGCGGTTTTCGCAACCTCTCCAACTTCAACAGGCAGTTCAAGCGGATAACGGGCTGCACTCCCACCGACTACAGGCGCCAACGGACATGACCCTGTAAAGGACGAATAATCGGATAAGCGGATACATATGATTTAATATTGAATTTTGCGTATCATTGGAAAGGAAATATACAGCATGAATACCTATCCGTTTTCAAGAGTAACTCTGGACTATTCCGACCTTAGTCCGGAGCTTTCCACCTTTACCCTGTCCTTTCACTACGAGGGGCATTATAAGAAGTATACCGACGACCTGAACGCCCTTATCGAAAAGAATCCCCAGCTGAAATGCATGCCGCTGGAAAAGCTCATATTCAGCAGGAATGATGATATCCGCTTCAATGCGGGGGGATTTTATAATCATGGGATATATTTCTCCCGCATGGCAAAGGGCGGAAAAAAGCCGTCGGAGCATATGGAGAAGCGTATCTCCAAAGCCTTCGGCGGCATGGACGGTTTTTATAAGCAGTTCAGAAAGGCAGCTATGAGCATAAAGGGCTCGGGCTATGCGTGGCTGTGCTGTGAGAACGGCACACTGAAGATAGGTACTACCGTAAATCAGAACACGCCTTCGGTGGATAGGCTCATTCCGCTTATCTGCTGCGATCTATGGGAGCACGCGTACTATCTGGACTATCAGAATCGCAAGTCGGAGTACATAGACGCGTGGTTCAGGCTTATCGACTGGGAGAAGGCGGAGGATGCTTTATTAAAAATTGTCCGATAGGCTCATTATCACGGAGGTCACGGCAATAGGGCAGGTCTCGCAGCGGAGTATCCGCTTTCCCAGCCATATGGGAACAGCTCCCGCAGCCGTCACCTTGTCCACCTCTGTCCGTTCAAAGCCACCCTCGGAGCCTATCATGACAGCAACGCTTTTTTCACTGTCGATACCCGCTTCGGAAAGGGCGCTTCCGCCGTTTTCGTAGCATATCAGCTTTATCTCCGAGGACTCCATATCACGGAGCGCCTCCTCAAAGGACAGCAGTGGGGATATTTCGGGGATGATGCCCCGTCCCGCCTGTTTGGCGGCTTCCTCGGATATCTTCCGCCAGCGGGCAAGCTTTTTCTCCGCGGACTTCTCGTCGGGTCGGGAAACGCACCGCTTCGAGATGAACGGTACTATACGATAAGCGCCCAGCTCGGCGGTTTTTTGAATTATCAGCTCCATTTTGTCCGATTTGGGCAGAGCCTGATAAAGAGTGAGCTTAATGGTAGGCTCGCAGTCGGAGGGGGAAATGCTGTCGATATGACAGGTGACATCCGATTCGGTCATTGCGGATATCCTGCAGCTGTACTCCATGCCCTCACGGACAAAGGTAATGCTGTCGCCGAGCTTCATTCTCAGCGAATATCCGATATGACGGGCGTCGCCGCCTGTTATGATGATATCATCGCCGCGGACAGCGTTTTCGTCGGCAAAAAATCTGGGCATATTTTCACCTTATCTGTCCACGAAGCCTGCTTTGTGATATGCCTTGGAAACGATGCGTGAGGATATTTTGAATGCAGTTACGTCGCCGCGCTTGTAGCAGCTTACGAGATAATCCTTGTTCTTCATAAGGTCGTCGAACTTCTCTCTCACGGGAGCGAGATGATCTGCCACAGCTTCGCCCACGGCAAGCTTGAAGTCGCCGTAGCCCTTTCCGTCGAATTCGCGCTCAACGTCCTCGACGGACTTGCCCGTAACGACGGAATATATGGTGATAAGATTATTGATGCCGTCCTTGCCCTCGGCGTACTTCACGCAGGAATCGCTGTCGGTAACGGCTCTCTTGAATTTTCTGATAATGGTGTCCTTATCGTCGAGGATGTAAACGCAGCTGTTCTGGTTCTCGTCGGATTTGGACATTTTCTTTGTGGGGTCGGAAAGGGACATTATCTTTGCACCCTGCGGGGGGATATATCCGTCGGGAAGAGTGAACAGCTCGCCGTAGCGCTGATTGAACCGCTGTGCGATATCGCGGGTCAGCTCTAAGTGCTGCTTCTGGTCAACGCCCACGGGAACGAGGTCGGCATTGTATGCGAGGATATCCGCCGCCATGAGCACAGGATATGTAAACAGACCTGCGTTCACATCGTCTGCGTGTTTAGCGGATTTGTCCTTGAACTGTGTCATTCTGGAAAGCTCGCCGAACTGGGTATTGCAGGCAAGAAGCCAGTTGAGCATGCCGTGAGTGGGGACATGGCTCTGGATAAAAGCCACGGAGTTCTCGGGGTCAACGCCGCAGGCAACGATAGCCGCATATGCTTCGAGGGTGTTTTTGCGGAGCTTTGCGGGGTCCTGTCTTACGGTGATGGCGTGCATATCGGCGATCATGTACAAGCAGTTATAATCGTCCTGAAGCTTAGCCCAATTCTTGATGGCACCCACGTAATTTCCGAGAGTAAACGCGCCCGAAGGCTGGATACCGCTCAGAATGACCTTCTTTTTTTCTGTATTTTCCATATATATAAGATTCCTTTCACTGAGACCGTCCGGAAACCGCGGAGGGCTCCCGGGCGCTCTGTAGATTATTTATTCCGTATCGGAGTTCACGACGGTCTCGTCGGATATCACTGCTCCCTCGGCTTCAAGCGATTCGGAAATGGAAATATCCGCTTCGATGCTGGCTATCACCGACGATAAGGAGTAGCTTTCATACTCGGACATATAGATAGACGCGGACTCATAGCCCTCCGTGCCGTCCTCGGCGATATAGAAGCTGTCGATTATCTCGTCAAACTCATGAGAGACCGAATCGTAGCTGTTCTTATCCGTTTCAAAGCGCAGGCAGTAAGCGTCTGTGCCGTTATAGAGCACGTAAAGTCTGTCCACATATTCTGCGAAAACGCTCTTTTCGCCTGTTTTGTTGCCCTCGTCATCCACGTCGAAGATGTACGCCGTAACGGTATAGTCATATCTTATGGCAGGCTGTCCCGCAACGGTAGTCTCCTGAGGGTCGCCGAAATCGGTATCCGCCTGCAGATACATGTTCTGTATCACGATGCTTGCGGCTGCGCTGTCGGCGAGAGTTTCAAGAGGAGAAAGCTCTGCGTCGCTGCCGAAATTCTGCGCCTGAATAGAGAGGTTGGCGAGATTGCTTGCATAGAACTTGCCGTCCTTGGAATCCTCGACGATATGCCAGCCCTCGGGGAGAGTCAGCTTAGTCTTGTAGATAGCGCGGTCCACCTCGTTCTCGACGTCGGTTACGGTGGAGAAGGTGACCTCTTCGGAGGCGTTCTCGGGAACGGTAGTCACGTCGGAGGCGCTGTCCAGCAGTCCCTGAACGTCGGCGGTCGTATATGATGAGCTTTCCGCCTGCGAGCTGTCAGATACGGAATCTCCGTCCGCGGAGCTCCCGCAGCCGGCAAGCGCGGCAGCTGTCATAACAGCAACGACGGCAAAGATGAGTTTTTTCTTTTTTGTGTTCATTATATTTTTCCTTTCATTAAGTAATACACATTTTTATTATAGGAATCAGTCGTCCTCGGGATATTTTCCGCTTTTCACGGCATCTGAGAGGACAGACCGTTCGGGAGAAAATGTAAGATTCCCCGAATATATCCTGTTTTTATATTCTACAGCCTGCTCACCGGGGGATCTCGGAGTATTGTCTCCCATGGGGAAGGTGATGCCCATGTGGTACATGAAATCGTCCCTGACGGAGTAGTACCTGCCCTTCAGCTTTTCGCAGAAGGAGTCGGTGAGAGCGCTTATCAGCGTTCTGAAGGGGATAAGCTCCTTTCCCGCGGCATGAGCCGTTCTTGCAGGAGTTTTTCTTCCCTCGAGGGTGCCGCCCGTGACGGTAAAGCCGCTTTCGGTGTCGGTATGGAAAACATGCACCTCCACATATTCGGCGCGGTATTTCATTAGAAGTATCTCCCTGACCGCCGCGGCGAACAGTATCCGAAGAGTATCGGGGCGCACCACCGCAAAGGCTCCTTCGGCGCCGTAAACGGATATCCGCACGGAATATTCCCTGATTATCTTCCGCATATCGCGGGCAAGCTCGGTAAAAAGCTTGTACAGGTCGGCGGATACGGTATATATCCCGCTCTGGGTCTCGTACAGATTCAGTTCATCGTACAGGAGCATTCTCCCGTAAAGAGAGGAAAGCACCTTGTTGGAGTTTTCAAAGTCCGCTTTCACATTGGGAGGTATGCAGCCGTAGGCATGACCTTTGGTATAGATATCGTCCAGCAGTGAGGATATCGCCGTGACGGAGGACCTTATCGTATAGGACAGATCGTTCATTATACTGAAAGAATCGGGCGAGTGGTCTGCCATGAGCCGTTTTGTGATAACTGCGAGAGAGCAGTCCTCCGCCGCGGAAAGGGAAGCGTAGTACACGTATTTTCCGCAGAGCACGGGCTCGCCTGTCCGAATGAGCTCGTAAATACGTTCTTTTCCCAGCTTTTTCTCCAGCTCGTCAAAGGAAACGTTGCTGTATATGACCTCATCGCTGCGCAGTGCTGCCGCAGGAATATCCCCGAGGAGCTCCACAGCGTTCCGGAGACCTTCAGCGCCGCTCATTTTCATACCCCCGATCTGAAATCATCTGTCACAGATAATAAACATACAATTATATTATACTCTATATTGTGATGAATTGCAAAAGTATTTTGTGAACAAATGGTGTATATTAATAAAACTTTTTGCGATATGCGGATATCACCAATAAATTGACGGAAAATTAACAATAATTTTTATTTTTTTTGCAAAAAGGTATTGCAAAAAAATAAAAAATAGTATAAAATATAATTGTATGATGCGGAAAGATAAATCTTCCGTGTCAAGGATCTATTTAAAAATTTTTAGGAGGAACTTTATCATGTCAGTAAAAGTTGCTATCAATGGATTCGGCAGAATCGGCCGTCTTGCATTCCGCCAGATGTTCGGCGCAGAGGGCTACGATGTAGTTGCCATCAACGACCTTACCAAGCCTTCGATGCTTGCACAGCTCCTTAAGTACGATACCGCTCAGGGCGGCTACTGCGGAAGGATCGGCGAGAATACTCACACTGTTACCGCTGATGATGAGGCAGGTACTATCACTGTAGACGGCAAGACCCTTAAGATCTACGCTATGGCTAAGGCTAACGAGCTTCCTTGGGGTGAGATCGGCGTTGACGTTGTTCTCGAGTGCACAGGCTTCTACTGCTCTAAGGAGAAGTCTCAGGCTCACATCGACGCAGGTGCTAAGAAGGTAGTTATCTCCGCTCCCGCAGGCAACGACCTCAAGACTATCGTTTATTCCGTAAACGAGAAGACCCTTACACCCGATGATACTATCATCTCCGCTGCTTCCTGCACAACAAACTGCCTCGCACCCATGGCTAAGGCTCTTAACGATTATGCTCCCATCCAGAGCGGTATCATGAGCACTATCCACGCTTACACAGGCGACCAGATGATCCTCGACGGTCCTCACAGAAAGGGCGACCTCAGAAGAGCAAGAGCAGGTGCTGCTAACATCGTTCCCAACTCCACAGGTGCTGCAAAGGCTATCGGCCTTGTTATCCCCGAGCTTAACGGCAAGCTCATCGGCTCCGCTCAGAGAGTTCCTGTTCCCACAGGCTCCACAACTATCCTTACAGCTGTTGTTAAGGGCGCAGACGTTACCAAGGAAGGCATCAATGCTGCTATGAAGGCTGCTGCTTCCGAGTCCTTCGGCTACAACGAGGATCAGATCGTTTCTTCCGATGTTATCGGCATGAAGTACGGTTCTCTCTTCGATGCAACTCAGACAATGGTTGCTAAGATCGCTGACGACCTCTATGAGGTACAGGTAGTTTCCTGGTACGACAACGAGAACTCTTACACATCTCAGATGGTAAGAACTATCAAGTATTTCGCAGAGCTTAAGTGAGTTAACTGCTGATAAGCTTTATAATACGAAATAATACAGGGTACAGTCCGTATGGGCTGTACCCTGTTTTTTATCTCTTACGGAGTATTATTGATGAGCTTCATGCACATATCCGCCATTTCCTCGGGGGATTCCTTTATCCCCGCGGATATCCAGTGAAAAATTATGCCTATCAGTGCGCCTTCCCATGCTATCGCCTTATATTTTTCCTCGTCGGAGAGGGAGAGCCTTTTGAAGATCCCTCCCGCAGAGGTCAGTATGCGGATAGAGATATTCTGTGGCATATTTGCGGAAAACAGCAGAGAAAGCTCCTTTTCGTGGGACTTGACATTGCTGAACAGATCGAGATACCAGCCCCGCGGGTCATTTCTGAAGCTGCTGTCGGTGATGCTTTGCGCCAGCTGATCTTCCAGCTCGGTGCACATGTCGATGATAACGTCCTCCTTGGTCTTGTAGTTTCTGTAGAAGGACATCCGCGACACGCCTGATTTGAGCACAAGCTCGGTTACGGTTATTTTATCGAAGGGCTTCACACCGATAAGATTTATCAGCGCAGTCTGGATACATTCTCTTGTTATGCGGTTAGCTTCTTCGTTGGACGCCCTAAGTATGTCTTTTTTTACAACATTCTCCATTTTTGCACTTCCCCCAAGATGTTACAGAACGGTATGAAATGTAACACCCGACTGTAAAACTATTGATTTTTCAGAAAAAATATGTTATTATATAGGTGATGATACAAATGTAACGCCGTTATAAATGTAACATCTTCTGAATATATATTAACATAATTTTTTGGAAATGTCAAGAAAAGGATAAAAAATTCTTGATTCTGACGGAAAGGAGAGATCATTATGATGATAGGAAAATATGATATTTATTCATTGGCGATGGCGGCGGGTGTGATATCGTTTCTGGGCTTTGTACTGGAAAACATCTGGCTGGCGTGCAGAAAAGGATATATGGATAACCGCAATATGACCCTCCCGTTCCTGCTGGGATATGGAATGCTGGTGGTGGGGATCTACGTGCTTATCGGAACTCCTGAGGAGCTTCATATCAAGGCGGCGCCGGGGGCTTCGCTGACAACAAGGTACATAGTATATTTCCTGTCGGCGGCGGTGATAGTAAGCGTCGGAGAAATTGCTCTCGGAACTGCGGTGGAGAAGATATTCGGCTTTGAATACTGGAACTATGAGAGCCTGCCAATGCATATCACGAAATATACCTCGATACCCACAAGCCTCGGATTTGCGTTCATCATCACCTTCTTTATGGGCAAGTGCTTTACCCCGATAATGAGCCTTGTGGCTATGCTGGATGAACATGATCTGCGCACTACGGCAGTTGTTCTGACTGCGGCTATGGTATCGGATCTCGTCATCTCCTTCACGAAGATGTACAAGTCCCGTTCGCTGAATATCCGCTGGACAGTGCGTATCCCCGTTATCAAGGACTCCGTGGATAAGGTCAAGGCAGCTTTTAAGGGTTAATTGGAAATGATAATTATTTGTCGTGCGGACGCTTGTCTGCACGATTTTTTTGGGAAAATGCTTGACAATCGCTTTTTTGGTGTGTTATACTGTAAACAGGCAGCCGGGGAGGACACCCATAGAAAAAAACATAGGCGCGCCGGAATAGTTTGTGCAAGGGGAAGATACCCATGGAAAAAAACGTTATTGTCACAGACGTCACAGGAAAAATAATCGGAGAGACCTACCCAAAAAGGGCAAGGGGACTTGTTAAGAACGGTCGGGCAGAGTATGTCGGCGACTGCGAGATACGTCTCAGGTTTCGGAAAATTGACGGAGTGCAGATTACTCATGACCCGTCCGTAAATAAAAATACGGAGGATATTATTATGAGTAAGGCAATAGATTTTAACGCAAGAGAATTTAAGTTTGATAAGGAATGTACTTCCAATGTGGGCTCGAGGATGTTTGTGACCGACTTTAAGGGCGATAATACCGAGCAGTTCGAGATAGGCGACTGGAAGTGGTCCTGGACGCAGATACGCTGCGAAAAGATCCTCGAAAAGAATACGGACTATCTTTTCCGCTTCGCGATGACGGGCGGATATAACGATTCTAACGACGCTGTTTCTCAGCTGATCATCTTCTTTGACGAGGACTGGGAGGAGAGGTACGTTTATCCGCTGGATAAGAGCAGGTATAATCCTGCTGTCAGCAAGCGTACAGAAGACGGACTGCTGCGGGTGTTCGAGGTGCCTTTTAACACGGGAAACGCTGAAAAGACCACCTTCCTGCTTATCGCACAGCATGCTGTGGCAAGATTTTTCGCCCCCTGCGAGCTGTCGGCGTACTCCGAGCTGGAGGATCTGACCTTCGCTCAGTGGTGGGAGGAAAGACAGTATCAGCTTCACGGCGGCTCCCGCAATAGCTTCGGGAATGACTTCGGGCGGTTCGTGGAAAGCAAGGTCAGCAAGGCTGCGGATAAGGTCAGCAAGGCAGCTGATATGGTCGGCAGATTTGCGGATCTGCATACCAACAGCGGCAGGGACAGCGCTCTCTCTCCGGGACAGATAAAAATGTCCAATGAGAACAAGTATGAAAGAGAGTTCGGCGAGCTTCTTTCACGCATATCCGACGGCGGGGAAATACGTATCGAAAACTGCAATATCAACCCTGAGCCCGACGGTGAGATATACAATAATATAGGCTCATCCTGCGACGGAGCGGAGGTCGATGTGAAAAACACCTGCATGACCGCAAGGGCCTTCGGAATGCTTGTGAACAAGCTGGGCGACGGCGCAGTGATGAATCTCACAAACTGCTGCATCAGAGGGACTGACAGCTGCTTTGTCATGGGCAGGATAAGCGACGGGATGGCTGTTACGGCAGTCAATTCTCAGCTGAGCGCCGCAGCCTTTGCAATGATAGCGGGCAGATCGGGAGACGGCTGCGTTTACAACCTCGGAAACTGCAATATCAGCGCCGAGGGATTAGAAAGCATGTATTACAACGGCTGTCACGGCGACGGCATAGTGATGGAGCTCAACGGCTGCACAGTGCCGAAGGAAGTCATCGCTCTGATACGGGACAGCTTCGGCGACGGCTGTATGCTGGATCTCTCATCATCGGTGGAAAAGTGATACTCAAAGCGTTAACTGCTTTACATGAATAGTTAAATAGTAACAGCGGACAGTTTCTAAAAAATTGTCCGCCGTATTTTATACAAAAAATCCTCCGCAGAAGTACCCGCGGAGGATATGTATATTTCTATGGGGAAATATTACTTGAAGTAACGGTTCAGGAGACCGTTGAATGCTGCACCGTGACGAGCCTCGTCCTTTGCCATTTCGTGAACTGTGTCGTGGATAGCGTCGAGATTTAATTCCTTAGCCTTCTTAGCCAGTGCAAGCTTGCCCTCGCATGCGCCGCCCTCAGCCATTACGCGCATTTCAAGATTCTTCTTGGTGGAGTCGGTAACTACCTCGCCCAGCATCTCTGCGAACTTAGCAGCATGCTCTGCTTCCTCGAAAGCAATTCTCTTGTAAGCCTCTGCGACCTCGGGATAGCCCTCTCTGTCAGCAACTCTGGACATAGCAAGGTACATGCCTACCTCGCTGCACTCGCCGTTGAAGTTCTCTCTGAGACCGTCAACGATCTCCTTGTCGTCAACTTCCTTAGCGATGCCTACAGCGTGCTCGCAAGCCCATGTGATGCTGCCTTCTGCAGCCTTTGTGAATTTAGATGCGGGTGCCTTGCACTGAGGACAGGCAGCAGGAGGATTCTCACCCTCGAAAACATATCCGCATATTGAACAGATCCATTTAGCCATAATTAATTTACCTCCGTATATTTTATCCTTAATGATAATCATTATCATTAACATATCTAAAGTATATCATAATAATATACAAATGTCAATAGCCACGAGAAAATTTTTTATGAAATTTATGTCAATATCATGTGAAAACTATTGAATTATTCAGAAAAATGTGGTATAATCAGACAATAAATAATAAGCAGCGATATCTTCATTATAAGGAGGAAAACTTCATGAAAAGGCACATCAGATCTGCCGCAGCTTTTGCGGCAATTGTTTTATCATTTAATACGGCGGCGCTCTGTGTATCTGCGGAGTTTGTCACCGAAAACGGCAGCACGTACTATCTCGACGACAGCGGGGATAAGGTCACCGGACTTGAAGAGATAGACGGCAAGACCTACTATTTCGACCGCAATGGAGTTATGCAGACCGGCTGGCAGACTATTCGCCGCAAGTATACATGCTATTTCCGCAAAGACGGCTCCATGATAACGGGCAGGGCAAAAATCGGCGGAAAGTCCTACTATTTCAATGAAAAGGGCTATATGCAGACGGGGAATGTCATTATCGGAAATGAGATATTCCTCTACGGCGAGGACGGCGCTCTTGAAAAGCAGTATAAAAATGCGCTGGTCGAGGTCGGCGGAAAGAAATACTGCGTGGGTTCGGACGGCAAAATGAAAACAGGCCTGCAGAAGGTGGGCTCCGACAACTATTACTATTTCTGTGAGAAGGGCTATGCTGTTTCGGGCGAGGCTGAAAAGGACGGATATATC
>JBJESJ010000013.1:0-19752 GCA_051882725.1 Oscillospiraceae bacterium | reverse complement strand
ACCCCCGCAAAGCAAAGGCTGACCGCAGTGAAAACTATTATCTTTTTGATGAATTGCCTCAAGCTTTCGTAGCCCATGGACAGGAATACAATCCCTGCGGCGGACGCTGTCTTTATCAGAAAAAGCAGCACATTATTAAGCGAGGGAAGCAGCAGTATCAGCGAGGTAAGGCTCCCCGCCACCGCTCCGAGGACGGCTCTTCCCGCAGAGGGAGGAGGTCTGCGCAGCACTGCCGCAGTGGCTTTTATCAGGAAAAAATCTATGTAGACCGAGGTTATGATAAGTACGTCTATGTAAACAGTAATATTACCGCCGCCTTTCCTGATGAAATGTTTGACATTCGTGCCATAAAGTGTTATAATTATATACAGCAATCATCTCAGGGAATATGCGAAGGATGATCATCACATAATCTATTATAATTGTTCCTCCCCGAAAATACTGTCGATTGGAGGACTGAAAGGATTTTTTTATGAGCGAGGATAAAAGATTCGCCGTCCTTATAGACGCAGACAACGTATCCGCGAAATACATCAAGCCTATCTTAGATGAGCTGTCCAACGACGGGATAATCACCTACAAGCGAATCTACGGCGACTGGACAAAGTCGGAGATGTCTCCGTGGAAGTCGGTGCTGTTAAGCTACTCTATCACGCCTATCCAGCAGTACAGCTATACCACCGGAAAGAATGCCACCGATTCCGCAATGATAATCGACGCTATGGATATCCTGTACGGCGGCAATGTGGACGGCTTCTGCATAGTTTCCTCCGACAGCGATTTTACCCGCCTTGCGGCAAGACTCCGCGAATCCGGGAAGTACGTCATCGGCATGGGCGAAAAGAAAACTCCCAATCCGTTCATAGCTGCCTGCAACAGATTTTTGTATCTGGAGGTTCTTTCGGGAGAGGGAAACCGTGAAAAAGCCTCAGAGGAGGAGGGTCAGCTCTCGGCGGAGACCGTCAGAAAGGCTTTTGCCACCATTCTTACGGAAATATCCGACGACGACGGCTGGGCTTCACTCAGTCAGGCGGGAAATATCCTGACAAAGCGTTTCCCCAGCTTTGACGTGCGCAGCTTCGGCTTTATGAAGCTTACTCCCTTTATAAAATCGCTGGGAGCCTTTGAGATATACTCCGTGCCCAGCGAAAACGGCAATGTACGAGTGGTATATGTGCGGAACAAAAACTGACGGAAAGGACAATAATTATGCTTACAGCCGATGATTTTGACGCTGCGATCTTCGATCTTGACGGCACTCTCATAGACTCCAACAGGGTATGGGAAAAGATAGACCGCAAATATATGCAGCAGCACGGAAAATATCTGTCCGACAGGGAGATAAAGCGGATGGCGTCCATGACCTACGAGGAATGTGCGGAATATATAAAGTCCAAGGGCGTGGAAGCATCTGTCGATGAACTGAAGGCGGAATTCAATAAAATGGCAGTCTATGAATATCGGAACAATATCTTTTTAAAGGACAACGCGGCGGAGTTTCTCACATATCTGCGTGCAAAGGGTAAAAGGCTCGCGATAGCAACGGCGTCTCCCCGCGAGCTGTATGAGCCTGTGCTGCGGCACAACAGCGTGTACTCGTATTTTGACGTGATAGTCACCACCGACGAGGCGGGCAGGAGCAAGGACTATCCCGACGTGTATCTCCTTGCGGCTTCAAAGCTGGGAGTTTCCCCCGATTCCTGCGCGGTATTCGAGGATATTTTAAAGGGTATCATTTCCGCCCGTGACGCAGGCATGATGACAGTCGGAGTTTACGACAGATACTCCGAAGAGGATATTATCTCCATGAGAGATACTGCGGACAGGTTTATCATGGATCTTGCCGAGATGATGCTCAGCTGATCGCTGAAAAAATTTATAAAAAACAGTTGAATTATTGCATAATATATGTTATAATAATACAAATACTATAAGTATGCCTGTTAGTATGATTGGAGGAAGTTTATGGAACCATATATTGTCAGACAAACAATCGTTGATGAAAATCAAGCCGCCAAGGCTTACGAGATCTTATACGCGGACGATCAGCTTTCTGTCAGCCAGTCTGACGATTCATCTGCTGCAAACGCCATCGAGAATTTTCTCTCGTCAATGGATACCGATAAATTTTTAAACGGAAAAACAGCGTTTCTTACCTTTACCAGAAATCTGCTTGTGAAGAATATCCCGAAAATGTTCGATACAAGCAAGCTTGTTATTCAGATAGAGGATTCGCTTATCACGAATCCGCTGGCACACTCGCTCTTTACCAAGTATAAGCAGGCGGGCTATAAGATAGCTGTCGTTGATTTTGAGTTCGCGCCCCGCTATTTCGGCGTGCTGGATATCGTGGACTATATCAAGGTGAATTTCCGCAATTACGACAATCCTTCGCTGGAAAACGTGGTGAGGATAGGAAACTCCTTCGGCAAGAAGATGATAGCCTACAATGTGGAGTGCGCCGAAGCCTATGAAAAGGCGAAAAACTGCGGCTGTACCTATTTTCAGGGCTCCTATGTGGCAGAGAAGATACCTGCTCAGCTGAAAAACATGAAATATCTTCAGGGCAACTTCTTCCTGCTGATGATAGCCGTTACCAAGGACGAACCCGATATCGACGAGATAGAACAGATACTCTCCCGCGACGTATCTCTTACATATTCGCTGCTGAAGCTTGTAAACTCCGCATACTTTGCTCTCCGCAACCGTGCGAAGTCCGTCAAGCAGGCGCTGGTCATCCTGGGACTGGGTCAGCTCAAGCAGTGGATATACCTCCTGAGCTTCAAGCAGGACGACGGCTCTATGCCCGACGAGCTTATCAGACTTTCCTTTCTCCGAGCAAAGTTTGCTTCGGAGCTGCTGGACAGCTGCCGTGATATGCCTATCTCCAAATCCGAGGCTTATCTCATGGGCATGTTCTCCACTCTGGGACAGCTCATGCAGATGCCCCTTGAAGAGGCTCTGAATGCGCTGCCTTTAAGCGACGAGATCAAGGGTGCTCTTCTTCATCACGAGGGAAAAGCAGGGCTTCTTTACGATCTTGTCCTCGCATACGAAAATGCCGACTGGAAGAAGATGACCGACCTTGCGGCAGAGCTGGAAATTCCTGCGGAAACTATTTCGGGAATATACTGCATGTGCGTTGAGGACGTAAATACCACATGGAACAGTCTTATGACGGCAAGCGACGCAGAATAATGCTTTGCGCCGTCTTATACAAGGACTTGAAAGGAATGTTTTAAATTGGCAGAACGTAAATTTAAGGTGCCGCTGAAAAATATTATCGACGAGTTTACTTTGGAGGCGATTCATCTTCCGCTGGACGCCGCTAAGCTTTTCATCGAGGAAACGGAGGTAAATCGTCCGGGACTGCAGCTTTCGGGATTTTACGAATATTTTAATCCCGAAAGAATACAGATAGTAGGAAAGGCAGAGTTCGCATTTCTTGCGACCTTGGAGGAAAATGTCAGAAAGGAACGGCTTGAAATGCTGTTTGCACAGCATGTTCCCGCGATAATAATTTCCCGTGAGCTTCCTTATTTCCCCGAGATGCTCGACCTTGCCCAGACTTACGAGGTGCCGCTCCTGCGCAGCAAGGACAGCACATCCGCATTTATGGCGGCGCTTATAGCGTTTCTGAATCTTAATCTTGCACCGAGAATACAGCGCCACGGCGTGCTTATCGAAATATACGGCGAGGGAGTTCTTATCCTCGGCGAGAGCGGCGTCGGAAAGAGCGAGACCGCTATCGAGCTTGTAAAACGAGGTCATCGTCTTGTGGCGGACGACGCCGTTGAGATCAAAAAGGTATCCAGTATAAGTCTGGTAGGCTCATCACCCGAAAATATCAGACACTTTATGGAGCTGCGCGGCATAGGTATCATCAACGCCCGCAGACTGTTCGGTATGGGAGCCGTGAAGCTCACCGAGAAGATCGACATGGTGGTCGAGCTGGAGCCTTGGGACCCCGAAAAGGTATACGACAGAATGGGCGTGGACAACGAATACACGTCGATACTGGGAGTTAAGGTGCCTTATTCGGTCATCCCCGTAAAGCCCGGACGAAATCTTGCTGTAATTCTTGAGGTCGCAGCTATGAACAATCGTCAGAAGAAAATGGGCTACAATGCGGCGGAAGAGCTTCTCGAAAATCTCGGCATGAATTTCGAGAAGAAGGAAACCGTTAAAAAATGGGACGTATATTAATATAAATTTCTGAAATTATCGCAGAGGATAGAGGATTTGTTTATCTATCCTCTGTTTTGCGATTATGATCGTGTGAGTGAGTTCCGGAGGTGTGACATGAACGAAAGGGTATGCGGACTGGCAGAAGAAATGGGCTGCAGGATACTGTACAACGAGCCGCTGAAAAAATACACCACCTTTAAGGTGGGCGGCGGGTGCAGCTGTATCATCAGACCGAAAAGCGCTGCGGACTGCGGCATTATTGCGGCGGAACTGAAAAAAGAAGGGGAGCCGTTTTTCGTGCTGGGAAAGGGCTCTAACGTCATTGCCGACGACGGCGGATATAAGGGGACTGTCCTGCTTATCGGCGAGGATATGGCGGAGATAGACGTGGACGGGAATATGATCTCCGCGGGAGCGGGAGCGTCCCTAATCTCGGTGTGCAAAAAGGCGCAGGAAAACAGTCTGACGGGGCTGGAATTTGCTTACGGTATCCCCGGTACGGTGGGCGGCGGAGTGTATATGAACGCAGGTGCTTACGGCGGTGAGATAAAAGATGTGCTGAAATACGCCGAGGCAGTGGACAGGGAAAGCGGCGAGGTCAGACGCTTTTCCGCAGAGGAAGCACAGCTTTCTTATCGCAGGAGCGTATTCATGAATGACCGGTATATCATTACTTCTGCGGTATTTGAGCTTTCCGGGGACGACCCCGGCGAGATAAAGGCAAAAATGAACGAGCTTATGGAAAAGCGCATCTCCAAGCAGCCGCTTGACTATCCCAGCGCGGGCAGCACCTTCAAGCGCCCCGAGGGAAGCTACGCTTCGCTGCTTATCGATCAGTGCGGACTGAAAGGCTTATCCGTGGGCGGAGCGCAGGTCAGCACAAAGCACAGCGGATTTGTCATCAACACGGGAAATGCCACATCGGCGGATATATTCGCCCTTATCGAAAAGGTGAAGGAAATAGTATACGAAAAAACGGGCTACAGGCTTGAATGTGAGCCTGTGATATTAAAATAAAGGGGTGACAAAACGCATGAAATTTCTGATAGTTACGGGACTCAGCGGCGCGGGGAAATCGGGCGCTGTCAATGTTCTGGAGGATATGGGCTTTTACTGTATCGACAATATCCCGCCCCAGCTTATCCCCAAGTTTGCGGACCTCTGCGAGCACTCCAACGGACAGATGAAAAAGGTGGCGATAGTCACCGATATCCGCGGAGGAGACCTTTTCCTTGACTTCGACGCCAGCTTCGATTATCTGAAAAATCAGAGCAATCTTGATGTTAGCGTGCTGTTTCTCGACGCAGGCGACGAGACCCTCATCAGCCGATACAAGGAGACCAGACGAAAGCACCCCCTCGACGAGCAGGCTCACGGCAGCCTTGAAGCGGCGATAGCAATGGAGAGAAGATCCCTCGAAACAGTCCGCGATAAGGCGGATTATTATCTGGATACCACCGATTTTTCCATGGCGCAGCTTCGGGAAAATCTAACGTCGCTCTTCCTTGAAAATCCGGGCGAAAGCATGATAGTCAAGGTGATGTCCTTCGGCTTCAAGTACGGCTCTCTCCGTGAAGCGGATATCGTTCTGGACGTGCGCTGTCTGCCGAACCCCTACTATATCCCCGAGCTGAAATATCATACGGGACAGGAGGCCTGCGTGCGGGATTATGTCATGCAGTTCGACCAGTCAAAGGAGCTTGAAAAAAAGCTTCGTGAGCTGTTTGATTTTCTCATTCCGCTGTACATACACGAGGGAAAGACCCAGCTTGTCATAGGCTTCGGCTGTACGGGCGGAAAGCACAGAAGCGTGACCTTCGCGGAACGTACCTTCGAATACCTGACCGAAAAGGGGATAAAGACCAGACTTTGTCACAGAGATATCAATAAAGGAAAATAGTAATATGTCTTTTTCATCAACGGTAAAAAATGAAATAGCTGCTTCGGTCACGGGACACGAGCAGAAATATGCCTGCTTTTACGGAATGATACTGTTCTGCAGACATTTTGCTCCCGATAATATCGTGTTCCAGACCGAAAATGATATCACAGCGGAAATGTTCTGCACTCTGGCAGACCATGTCATCGGCAGAAAGGGCGTCACCGAAACTGCCGACAGCCGCAAAAAGGACGGCGTTACTCTTCATCAGATATCCATCGGAAAAACCGAGGACAGAGAAGAGCTTATCTATAAATACCACATTTACAGCCGAAGCGTTATCCACAGCATACAGGACGATATCATCACCGAAAGCAATGTCCATGCCTTTCTGGGGGGAGCATTCCTGTCCTGCGGCAGCATGATAGAGCCCTTGAAGGAATATCATCTTGAATTTGTGGTGCCATTTCCCGAGCTTGCCTATGAGATGCTGGAGCTGCTGGAAAACGTGGGCATACACGCCAAGATAGCCGAGCGCAAGACCGACAGGATCATCTATCTCAAGGACAGCGAGGCTATTGAAGATATCCTCACCCTCATGGGCGCGCCCAAGTCCTCCATTGAGCTTATGAACATCAAGATATTAAAGGATATCCGCAACAAGACCAACCGCATCACAAACTGC
This sequence comes from Oscillospiraceae bacterium, assembly GCA_051882725.1. GTDB lineage: Bacteria > Bacillota > Clostridia > Oscillospirales > Ruminococcaceae > RGIG4694. Next base: position 13,000 of record JBJESJ010000013.1, on the reverse strand, counting down.
GACAACGCCAATATCGAGCGCACTCTGAAGGCTTCCGAACGGCAGATAGAGGATATCGAGTATATCGAGCGTACGGTGGGACTGGATTATCTTTCTCCCGACCTGCAGAATGCCGCCGAGGTCAGACTGGACAATCCCGAGGTATCTTTGAAGGATCTGGGAGAAATGCTTGACAAGCCGCTGGGGCGTTCGGGAGTAAATCATCGTCTGAAAAAGATATCGGAAATTGCAAACCGCCTGCGGGAGGAACGGGGAGAATAAGCCATGTCGGATTTCGTACATCTTCATCTTCACAGCGAATACAGCCTGCTTGACGGTGCCTGCCGCTTGAAGGATATCGCCGAACATGCCGCCGAGCTGGGACAGAAGGCGGTAGCTGTTACCGACCATGGAGTCATGTTTGCCGCGGTGGATCTCTACAAGCTCTGCATCGAAAAGGGGATAAAGCCCATAATCGGCTGCGAGGTCTACGTGGCGCGTCGCACCCGCTTTGACTGCGTTCATCAGCTGGACAGCAGGCCTTATCATCTGATACTGCTCTGCAAAAATAATGAGGGCTATAAAAATCTGATAAAAATGGTATCTCTCGGCTACACCGAGGGATTTTATTCAAAGCCGAGAGTGGATATTGAGCTGCTCCAAAAGTACAGCGGAGGACTTATCGCCCTTTCGGGGTGCATGGCGGGAGAAGTGGCGCGGAAGATATCCGAGGGGGATTTCGACGGCGCAAAGGAAACGGCTTTATTGTACCGCGGCATTTTCGGAGAGGACAACTATTTCATCGAGATTCAGAATCATAAAACTCCCGAGGACCTGCGGCTGCTTGCACAGCTTTACAAGCTTTCCGCGGAAACGGGGATACCACTTGCCGCCACCAATGATGTTCACTATGTCCGCAGAGAGGACGCGAAAATTCAGCGCGTGCTTCTGGCGATACAGACAAACTCTGTGCTGAGCGAAAAGAATCCGCTGGATTTTCCCAATGATGAGTTCTACATGAAATCCGAGGAGGAAATGCTGACGCTCTTCAAGGGGCATGAGGAAGCGGTGCATGTTACGGGAAATATCGCTGAGCGCTGCAATGTGACCTTTGAATTCGGAAAGATAAAGCTGCCCCGATATGATCTTACTCCCGAGCTGCGTGCGAAATATCCCGAAAACAAGGAGTATTTCCGCGCTCTCTGCTATAAGGGCATGAAGAAGCGCTACGGGGAAAATCATTCCTCGGAGGTGACCGATAGGCTTGAATACGAGCTTTCCGTCATCATAAAAATGGGCTATACCGATTACTATCTTATCGTCTGGGATTTTGTAAGCTATGCAAAGCGCAGCGGTATCCCCGTTGGCCCGGGAAGAGGCTCGGGAGCGGGAAGCATTGCGGCGTACTGCATCGGCATCACCGATATCGACCCGCTGAAATATAATCTGCTCTTCGAGAGATTTTTAAATCCCGAAAGAGTTTCCATGCCCGACTTTGACATCGACTTCTGTTACGAGGGACGGCAGCGTGTCATTGATTACGTCATCGACCGCTACGGCGAGGACAGAGTCTCGCAGATAGTCACATTCGGAACGATGGCTGCAAGAGCGGCTGTCCGCGATGTGGCGCGGGTGATGGGACTGCCCTACAAAACAGGCGACGAGGTGGCAAAGCTTATCCCGCAGGAGCTGCACATCACGCTGGACAAGGCAATGGAGCAGTCGGCGGAGCTGAGAGAATTGTACACCTCCGACCGGACGGTACATGAGCTTATCGACACATCGAGAAGCATCGAGGGCATGCCGAGGAATACCTCTACTCATGCGGCGGGGGTGCTTATCTCGGACGCGCCCGTTATGGAATATGTCCCACTTGTAAAGAAGGACGGCGTGGTGGCGGCGCAGTACACCATGACTGCGCTGGAGCAGCTGGGATTGCTGAAAATGGATTTTCTCGGGCTGCGGAATCTGACAATAATCCGCGATACATGCAGCTTTGTCCGCAGAAAATATCCCGGTTTTGATATAAATAAGATACCCGAGGACGACAGGGATACTTTTGAAATGCTGTCGGCGGGGAATACGCTGGGAGTGTTCCAGTTTGAAAGCGCGGGCATGAAGAGCATGCTCATGCGGCTCCGTCCCGAGGGCATAGAGGACCTTATCGCGGCGCTGTCGCTGTATCGTCCGGGTCCCATGGACAGCATACCGAGGTACATCGAGAACCGCCGTGCTCCCGAAAAGATAGTGTACAAGCATCCGTTATTGAAGCCGATCCTTGAAGTGACCTACGGCTGTATAGTCTATCAGGAGCAGGTCATGGAGATATGCCGCACGCTGGCGGGCTATTCCTACGGAAGAGCGGACCTTGTCCGCCGTGCAATGGCAAAGAAAAAGCACGATGTCATGGAAAAGGAGCGGGAGTTTTTCGTGGACGGCTGCATGAAAAACAGCATTTCCGCGGAGATTGCCAACAGTATTTTTGATGAAATGGCAGGCTTTGCGTCCTATGCTTTCAATAAATCCCATGCGGCGGCGTATTCATATGTGGCGTATCAGACGGCTTATCTGAAGCGGCACTTCTACAAGGAATACATGGCTGCGCTGATGACCGCCAACGAGGGCGGACATCTGGGGGATTATATCGCCGACTGCATTTCAAACGGGATAAAGATACTCCGACCTGACCTGAATGAGAGCGGCGCAGGTTTCACTCCCGTTGAGGAGGGTATAAGATTTTCCCTGACTGCGGCGAAAAACGTGGGTGAGGGACTTGTCCGCGCCATTGCTGCGGAGCGGGAAAAGGGCGGGATATTCCGTTCTCCCGAGGACCTCTGCATCAGAATGAAGGGCGCGGATATGAACCGCCGCGCCTGTGAGAGCCTGATAAAATGCGGAGCTATGGACTGCTTCGGGTATAACAGGCGGCAGCTGCTGCTGAATTTCGACCGTATCTTTGAGCTGACCGCCGAGTCAGCGCGGATGAACGTAGAGGGACAGCTGGACTTTTTCGGCAGCGGCAGCGAACGCGAGGAAGCCGTGACCATACCGCCCATGGAGGAATTTCCCATGGAGGAACTGCTCGCTATGGAAAAGGATATCCTCGGAATGTACATCTCGGGCGACCCACTGGACAAGTATGATGTTTTTGTCAAGGCATTAAAGCTTCAGCCGCTGTCCTCATTTGAAGGAAAAACGGAAAATTATCCCGTAATGTCGATATGCACCGTATCGTCGGTAAGGGGACATGTGACGGCAAAAGGCGCAAAAATGGCGTTTGTCGTCATATCGGACAAGCTTTCCGAAATGGAGCTGATAGTCTTTCCGCAGGTGTACTCGGTATCGGAAAGGTATCTTCATGAAGGGGATATCATCGCCGTAAGCGGACATATCTCCCGAAATGGAGACAACGGCGTGAAGCTTATCGCAGAGGGGATAATGCCCGCGGAGAGCTTTGAAAACGGACTGAAAACCGACAGGAGCTATACGCTTTTTATCCGCTGCAAAAGCACCGACAGAGAGCTTGTGAACAAGCTGACCGACATATGTATAAAGCATTCGGGAGCAAGCGGAGTGGTCTTCTATTTTGAGGACCTGAAAAAGAAGGCGTCAGGCAGGCGGATAACGGGAGTTTCCGTCACAAGGGATCTGCTTGCCGAGCTTTCCGACGCTGCGGGCACCGAAAACATTGCGATAAAGAAAAAATAAAAACTGTGCAGAAGCTTTTCTTTCGGCTTCTGCACAGTTTTTTTGCACTTTTTATAAATTATTATGATTTTATCTTGCGATCTTGTTTCCGCACTCACTGCAGAACTTAGCGGACTCGCTCATTATCTTAGCGCCGCACTGGTCGCAGAACTTCATCTTTATCGGCTTAGCCGAAGACGGAGCGGGTGCAGGCTGAGGAGCGGGCTTGGGAGCCTCTGCCTTAGGTACTTCAATAGACTTGGGAGCCTCTGCCTTAGGTACTTCAACAGGCTTGGGAGCCTCTGCCTTGGGAACCTCAACGGGCTTGGGAGCCTCTGCCTTGGGAACCTCAACGGGCTTGGGAGCTTCTGCCTTAGGTACTTCAACGGGCTTGACTTCTTCTCCCGTGATAGGCTTGATAGGCTTGATATCCTTGATATCGGCGTTCTTTGAAATGGGAGCGGTGGTTTCAATGTGCTTGATAGGCTTTATATCAACGCTCACATCGGGTACTTCCACAGGCTTGGGAGCTGCTGCCTGAACAGGCTCTGCAGGCTTTGCCGCAGGCTGAACGGGAGTTTCCGCAGGCTTGGGAGCGGGTGTGGGTTCTGCGGGCTTGGGAGCCTCTGCAGGCTTGGATGCAGCGGGTGGGATAGGAGCGTCGGCGGTAAGATCCATGAAGGTATCGTTTCTTGCAGCGTTCGCTTCCAGATCCTTTCTGCGTTCCTCGGAGCGCGTGCTCTGGACATAGGTCAGCAGCTTATTGAGTACAACTGCTGCGCCCTCGATAGCTGCGCCCTTGATGCCGATAGGAAGGTCGGTAGATGTGCCGTTCTTCTCTTCCAGCCTAAGAGAGCCGTTTCCGAGGAGTCCCTTCTTGCCGATGAAGCGGTCGATGTCGTCCACTGCTTTCTTGGAGATAAGACCGTTCTTGTTGCGGCAGAACACATATTCCAGAGTGAATATGAAGCCCTCGTCGGGATTTCCCTGAGTCACGGTATGGAGCAGCACGGGAAGATCGAACTGTCCCATTTTTGCGAAGCTGTTCTGCATTTTCAGAGCGGTGCTGTCGAATGTGGGAGAATCTCCCGTAATTACGTGGCTCTGGTTGATGGAAGCTTCGACCATATCTGCCGAGAGCTTGAGGGTATAGGAATCTCTCTCCGCCTTTTTGCTGCTGAGGATATGGTTCTCGCAGGTGGAGATGTGGCGCTTTTTAGCGTCCTCGTCGATATCCATTTCGCGTATCTGAGCGATTATCTTAAGAGTTTCGTTCTTGGTCAGGCTGCCGAGGTTGCGGCAAACCTGTTCAACGCGCTTGTCGTCCAGCTCGCGTATCTTCTTGCGGACGATGCCGTCATAGCGCTTTTTGAGATCGTCGGGGCAGCCGTTGCCGTAATCGGAGATCTTCTTGCATACATCCAGAAGAGCTGCCTTGTTAAGTCCGCCGAGATTTTCGGTGAGCTTTGAAAGGTCTTTGATATACAGCTGATTAGCCGCGTCGTTGAGCTTCTTGATAAAGGACTGAGCATTTTTGTCCTTGAAGCCCTTATCCTCGATAGTGTTGAGTATCGACGTGATCTGTTCGATCTTAAGCTCGGGGATATTTCCGCAGAGCTTATTAAGCTCGTCGTTTTCGAGCTTGTCGAAGCGTGCGTCGATAAGTCCCAGCATCTCGGTATATTTTGCGGGTTCAAGAGTAGGCTTGCGCTTTTCGAGCTCCTCGCTGAATTTGTCCAGAGCGCTGAGATCCATGGTGCTGACAGAGGTCATCATCTTGTCGAATTCTTCCTTGTCAAGCTTCTTAAGGCGCGTATCTATCCTGTCGATATACTGCTTGCCCTGCTCCTTGTACTCGGGAGTATCGGTGATCTTGAGCTTAATTTCAAGGAGCTTATCCTTGGGAGCGGTGTCGATATTCTTGCAGAGATTCTGGAGTTCGGTCTTGATAAGAGCGTTTTCGCGCTCTTCTATCTGAGTGATATACTTAGCGGAAAGTTCCTTGTCGAAATCGTCGCTCTTAAGTGCTTCCTTAAGCTTGGAGAGCTCGGGGCGGGGAGTGGAGGGGATATTTCTGCAGAGATTTTCCATTTCCGCCTTCATCAGAGAGATCTCCTTTGCGCGTACCTTCTCGATAAAGGGAGCGGAGACCTCCTTGGAATACTTTTCGTTAATATCCGCGGTAAGCTTTACGAGTTCGCTCTTCTTGAGCTTATCGACATTCTTGGTGAGCTCGGTAAGCTCTGCCCTGTCGATATCGGCTTCTCTTGCCTTGATCTGATCAAAATACTTGGCAGTGTAGTCCTTGCTGTACTTCTCGTCGGATATCTTTTCGGAGAGCGCCTTAAGAGCGGCTCTGTCCATTTTGGTGATATCCCTGCAGGCTTCGTCCACCTCGATATTGTCCAGCTGAAGGTTTCTGTCCTTGATCTTGGCAGTATACTCTGCGGTATATTCCTTGTTGTACTTGGGGTCTGCGAGCTTTTCGGAAAGCTTTTTCAGGTCATCCCGCTTCATGGAAGCGATATCCTTGCAGAGCTCTGCCAGCTCCGCCTTTTCGATCTCGACCTTTCTCGCCTTGATCTTGTCAAAGTAAGGAGCGGTGTGATCGGCATTGAACTTGGTATCGGACAATGCTTCGGACAGCTTTTTGAGGTCCTCGTCCTTCATTGTGGGGATATCTCTGCAAAGCTCTTCGATCTCCTCCTTTTCCGCAGCGATCTCTCTTTCCTTGATCTTGTCAAAGTAAGGCGCGGTAAATTCGGAGTTGTACTTTGTATCGGACAGCGTCTCTGCGAGCTTTTTGAGTTCGGGGCGCTTCATTGTGGGGATATCCTTGCAAAGGTCGTCGATCTCCTGCTTTTCGAGATCGTTTTCGCGGATAATGATATCGGGCGAATACTTGTCTGTGAGCTCGGCAGGATATTTTCCGCCTGTAAATTCAGCCTTTATAGCAGCAAGAGCCTCCTTATCCATAGTGGGGATGGTCTTGCATCTGGTCTCAAACTCCTCGAAGCGGAGAGCAGTCTCGCGCTCTGCGATGCGGTCGATGTAGGGATCGGTAAGCTCAGTGGCGTACTTGCCGGAGTTGATGATCTCACGAAGCCGGTCGAGCTCCTCCTTGGAAGCGGAGGATATCTTTCCGAATACCTCGCGGACCTCCTTGCGGTCGCATTCCGCGGTAAGAGCGGATATCCTGCCGATATACCGTGCGGAAACTGCGGAGGGATAATCCTTTTCCTCCACCTTTTTGCGCAGCTCTGCAAGCTTTTCCTTGTCGAGGGACTCCATTCCCGCGCAGAGAGCGTCCAGATCCTTTCTTGCGAGAGCATTCTTTGCAGCGTCTGCTCTGCGGAGGAAGTGCTTTTTCAGCATAGCGCAGTATCTGTCGGAGTCGGTCTCCTTAACGAGAGCGTCTATCTCGGAAGCGGACTTCTTGTCGATGTCCTTGTATTTTTCGGAAAGCTCGTCTGCCTGAGCGGAGAGAAGTCTGTCCTCGGCAGCGGAGATGTAGGGCTTTTTGACGGTATCATCGTACTCAGCGGCATTAAGCTTTTCAAGGAGAGACTTCACCTCGTCGAGCTTCATAAGCGGCAGTGAGAGAGTGAGCTGCTTAAGCTCGCTGTCCTCTGCGGAGTTTTCCGCCAGCTTCGCCTTCACGATATATTTCGCCTTGGTCTTGTCGTCGGCGGTGGAATCGAATATGTACTTTTTCAGTTTTTTAAGCTCATCCCTGTTCAGAGCGGACAGGTCTGTGCAGAGCTTAGCCAGCTCGGCTTCATTTTTGACAGCCTTGGCCATTTCCTCGGCGGACTCGAACACTGTACCGTTGAAGGTGCGTGATTTCTTGTCCTCCTCGTCGATGTATTTCTTAAGATTTGCTGCGGCGGGGCAGTCTGCGAAGTGATACTTCCCGGCAGCTGCGGAAAGCTCCTCATAGATGAGCTTAGCCTTGGGGAAGCCGCATATGTAATCGCCCTTTTCGCCGATAGCGTCTGCGGGGATATACTGCTTTGTCAGATGGATGTTCAGTTCGTCGTCTGAGTAGGTCTCCTTGCTGCCGAACCAGAATTCCTCCGCCTCGGAGATATCGTCTGCATTTGCGCTGAAATTGGAATAGAGCAGCTTGAATACCGCTCTGTCGGCGGGCTTTACGGAAAGAAGCTCCACAGCCTTTGCCAGCAGCTCATCCTTTGTGAGAGGTGAGGTCTCTATCTCACGGAGCTTTTCGTAATACTCGGCAGCGGGAGTGCTGTCAGAAGGTATCTTTCCGTTTGCGGCAAACGCTGCGATAAGCGCTGCTTTTGCTGCGGAGAGCTCATCGTCTATGGTATGTTCGGCGGGAAGCTTTTTAACTTGGGCGTCATAGAATTTGTTTCTGAATTCTGCACCGTTTATCTCAATGCCGTTCTTGTTGAGCACTGCAACGAGGAATTTGATGGAATATCCCACTGCGGTCATGCCCATGCCGATGGCCTTCAGCAGGGGAGCTGCCTCGTCCATTTTAGCCTTGAGCTCTGAGATGACGGACAGCGAGTTGTTGAGCACAGACATCTTTGCACATTCTGCGGAGACCTTTGCACAGGTCTCTCCGACAGTGAGCGTATGTGCTGACACCCCGGAGATAAGGGGAAATTTTTCAAGCTTTTCCGCAGAAAAATCATCAAGGGAAGCGGACAGATCCTCAAAGGAAATGGAAACGGGAGCCTCAAGGGTGCCCTGCTTCCAGAAGTTCTCGTTGACGATCTTCTTTATCTTCATTTTCTGGTTGGTAAGAGGAGTTACGGGAGCATAAGGCTTGTTGTGCTCCTTCATGTACTGTTCGCTGACGATCATCTGATCGTGTTTGCCGTCGATCATCCAGTCCTGAGCGACAAATGAGGTCTTAAACAGCAGGTCAGACAGGAAGATATGTTCGTTAGCCTCAGCGATCTCTCTTGCCTTAGTGATATTGAAAGGCATCCAGTCGGTCTCGCCGTCCTCGGACATAAGCATCATATCCGATAAGCGGCAGATAGTGGCGTCGTTGCTTTTTGCCTCATCGTCGGAGGCGGGGGCATAGATGAGCCCCTTAGTCAAGGGATGGCAGAACAGTTCGCCCTCGGGGAGATATTTCTCCATGAATACGTCCTTGAATGCGGCGCAGTGTTCCCTGAATTTCCCGTAATCGTTTAAGATTTCCATTGAAAGCTCATTCCTTTCTGCTGGCTGCGATAAGATATAGTGCAGACAAAAGTTAAAAATACTATGTATGGAAGCTTAGTATTAATCAATATAATTATAACAAAATATATCGGCTATGTCAACAGTTTTCGGCGATTTTAAAAGGTTAAAACTGTATAAATAATACAGAAAAATTTTGTATATTTTAAATTATGACAGAAACCGTCAGCTGTTGAAAACCCTGTACGGGACGCAGAAAAATACTTCTTTGCAGTGCTTGTAATCCTGAGGAAAATATGGTAGAATATATATGACCGCATAAATCCGGGAAATATACATGAAAGGAAATGGATATGAGAGAAAGTCTGCTGACGATACCTATCAGTGAAATAATGGACCCTAAGGAGGGCTGTCCCCTCTGCCGCATGAGGGATATGCTGGAATCCCGCACGGTGGAATATATAATGGGCGCTGCCATGATGGAGCCCGATGTCCGCATCGAGACTAACCGCGCAGGCTTCTGCCACACTCATCTTGCACAGATGATGAAGCAGAAGAATCGTCTTTCGCTGGCGCTTATGCTCCAGACTCACCTTGAGACCACGGACAGGGAGCTTTTTTCGCGGAAGAAGCTTTTCGAGCCCAAGACTGCCCGCAGACAGAAGCTGTCGAAAATAAACGAAAGCTGCTTTGTCTGTGAGAAGATAGACTGGGGTATGGAGCGGCTGATGAAGACCTTTTTTGAGCTGTATGCCCATGAGGATTTCCGTAAGCTGCTGTCCGAGCAGGAATACATCTGCCTGCCCCATTACGACCTGCTTCTGAGCCTTGCGCCCGAATATCTGAAAAAGAACGAGCTTGCGTCGTTTACCGAGGATATCCGCGCCATAACGGAAAGATATCTCAACACACTTTATGAGGACGTGTCCCATTACTGCTCCATGTACGACTACCGCAATACGGGCAAGGACGCAGACTGGGGAAACTCTAAGGACAGCATAGAGCGTTCGGTGAAATTCCTGACGAGCCGCAGCGGAGATTGACCGTTCAAACGAAACAAGTGTTTTTCTGATTTGCATATTTTTTGCGCCGCTGTTTGGATAAAATGGTGAAATTTGCGGATTATCGGATTTGTAACAGTTTTGTGTCTTGACATAAATGCCGAAAAATGTTACTATTATATAAAAGTATTTGCATTTACAGATCAAATGACTTAAAAGAAAGATAGAACAGGGAAAAGATAACAAACCGAAAGGAATGGTAGCAAATGAATCATAAAGGCTTGATCCGCTGTGCGGCTGCCGCCGCGATGTCGCTTTTCATATGCGCTTCGGCGGGCTTTGCCGCGTCTGCGGATTCATCGGGATATACGTTCGGGACCGCTGAAGTCAAGGCTCTTACGGCGTCGTCGGACGGCTCCTTTGAGATACCCGTCTCAAAGCTGACCCTTGCCCATGACGGACAGTACCGCATAGTCCCCAACGCTTCGGACAGCAGTCTGACCTATACATATCACAGCAGCAAAAGCACGGTGGCTAAGGTCTCCAATAAGGGGCTTATAGTCGCGGTGAGCGCGGGAAAGACCACGGTCACATGCACAGCCTCCGACGGCACCAGCAAAAATGTCTCGGTGACGGTGGCTGAAGAGGGAGAGGATAATTTCCCGAACGCCGTGTATTATACCGAGGACCAGTGCAATATACTGACCGGCGAGACCTATCGTCCCACGGCGAAGGTGACTCCTAAGGGCTGTACATATACGGTGAGCTATTATTCGGACGATACGTCGGTTGCCGCTGTGGACAGCTCGGGCAATATCACGGCTGTTTCACCCGGAATATGCAATGTGACCATCACCACCAGCAACGGCTGTGCTTCGACTATCGCAGTCATCGTTTCGGATGAGCCTGTTCCTGCAGCATATGTTGAATATGCGGAGGACAGCGTCAGCCTGAATGTGGGCGACAAGGTGCGCCCCGAAGTGTCGGCTTTCCCCGACGAGAATATGAAATTCACCTCGGCGGATACGTCGGTGGCGAAGGTATCCGTCAAGGGTACTATCCTCGCCATATCCGAAGGGGTCACTGAGGTGACCGCTTCCAACGGGATAAGCTATGATACGATAACCGTAACGGTAGGAGAAGCTTCCGAGCCCGAGGACGAAACATATATATACGATGAAAACGGAAATCTTCTTCCCACAAGAGTGGAATACGAGCACGGCTCCGATTCGGTGGAGATAGGCAGCAAGCTTTCTCCGTCCATAAAGGTCTATCCCAAGGGCGCGGTGACGGAGCTTAAGTTCCATTCCAGCGATACCGGCGTAGCCAAGGTATCCTCCAAGGGAACTGTCCTCGGAGTGGGAGAGGGTACCTGCGAGATATATGTCAAGACCGATAACGGCTGCATGGCTTCCTTTACGGTGACGGTATTCAAGGAGCGCTTCTCGGGCATCGACGTTTCAAAGTGGAACGGCGATATCGACTGGGAGACCGTAAGCCGGAACCCCGACGTTGATTTTGTTATGATAAGAGCCTCCTACGGCACCGAGACCGAGGATATCCGTCTGGTGCAGAACGTTGCGGGCTGCGAGGAGTATGGTATCCCCTACGGGTTCTATCACTACATGTACGCGGAGAGCGTTGAGGAAGCACTTATCGAGGCGGATTTCTTCCTTAAAACGGTCCGTCCCTATAATCCGACCTATCCGCTGGTGCTGGATATCGAGGAATCCTTCTATAAGAACATGACAAAGGAAGAGGTCACGGATATCGTCTGCGCCTTCATGGAAAAGGTGGAGAACGCGGGCTATTATGCGATGATATACAGCTATGCGTCCTTCTTCGGCGACAGCCTTATCTACGACCGCGTGAAGATATACGATAACTGGGTGGCATGCTGGGGAGATCAGGACAGACTCAGCAGCAACTTCTCCTATTCCTACGGAATGTGGCAGTACAGCGAAACCGGCAGGATGGACGGAATCCCCGAGGATGTTGACCTGAATTACAGCTACAAGGATTATCCCTATATAATTCAGAAATACGGACTGACGGGCTATAACAATCTGGGAGATATCCCCGAGGCGGACGACGATATCAACTGGTATACGGAAGTATACGAGGTAACGGAATAAAATAATTATTATGCCGCTCGGTATGGGCGGCATAATTTGGATAAGAGGAACGCTATGTATTATTACACGAAGGAATGGTATCTGAAGTCGAAATGCACGGGGCTGTATCTGAATCTGCAGATCTGCACCGAGGAGGAATCCCGCTCGGCGGAGTATTATGAAAAGCAGCTTGCCATGTACGCCGAGGAGATACGCTTTGAATGCGAGCAGATAAAGAACACGTCCTACGACGTTTTCGCCGAGGATCGCACCGAATCCGAGGAATTTCTGAAAGAGGAATTTAAACGGCGAATTGCGGAAAATAATCCCGATGAGGCGGATTTTATCGCGGCAAAGCGGCTTTCCGAAAGGATAGCTGCGGTAAAGCTTGCGCTGCCGGAAGAAATACTTGCTGAGATTCCCGATATACGAATATTTGCACTGAACCGTGCGGATAATAAGACTGCGGAGCTGATAACGTCCTACTCGGAGGAATGCCGCCGCTTTATGCAGGAAACGGACTTCCGCTTCGAGGAGGAATATCCCGCAAGAACAGAGCCTATCCCCGACGAGCTCTGGGAGGAGTACGGCTTTGCTGGGGGCAGTATCAGAAAGGTCATACGCAGCGGCAGAGATATCACGATACTCATAGATAACGCAGGGAGCGGCTCCGATGTAACTGCGATGCATCTGAAGGACGCAGACGCGGAGCGCCTTGACGACGGTCTGGAGGACGCTCTCTGGATAGCTAACGAAATGTATCTGACAAACGGCGAGTACGAACTCTGCGCTCTTTGCAGGAACGGAGATTCCTTCCCCGAGTTCATTCTTCACTCAAAGGATATTTCCTTTGAGTATGACAGATAAGCAAAAATAATCATTGATTTTTTTGTGCATTTCTACAAATATTATCGGTATCTGTTGACAAAATCTACAGCGAGTGCTATAATAATTAAGTCATGTTAAGATGAAGATTATCTTTTGAACATGATTTATGTGCTATTAGCTCAGTCGGCAGAGCATTTGACTTTTAATCAAAGGGTCTGGGGTTCAAAT
>JBJESJ010000012.1:0-19931 GCA_051882725.1 Oscillospiraceae bacterium | reverse complement strand
GGCTTATTTTTCTTCAACAAGATCAGATCCTTTATAGAATATAATATCTTATTATAAATTATAATGTTTTTTTACCAAACTGTCAATAAAATCAAAGCAAAATCAGCATTTTTTTACATCAGAGGTCAATTTTTTTCTGTTTTCGTCATATGTTTTGTTAATATTGTATATGTATATTTCTGCGTATCGGTATGTAATTGGGACATCTGCAGAAAAGACGGACTTGCATATTTTTTCCGTATGTGATATAATGTGAACCGTTGATATTTTATGGCGGACGGAGTGATCTGTATGTACAAGATATTTATCGTGGAGGACGAACCCGTTATTGCGGAGACTGTGAAGGAGCATCTGGAAAAATGGGGCTATGAGGTGCGCTGCGCCGAGGATTTCAAGGATATTATGAGCGTATTTTCGGAGTTTTCGCCTCAGCTGGTGCTCATGGATATCGGGCTGCCATTTTACAACGGCTTCTACTGGTGCACGGAGATACGCAGAGTATCGAAGGTGCCCGTGGTATTTCTGTCGTCGGCTTCGGACAATATGAACATAGTCATGGCGATGAACATGGGCGGCGACGATCTTATCCCGAAGCCCTTCGACCTTGCGGTGCTTCTGGCGAAGGTGCAGGCTATCCTGCGGCGAACCTACGATTTCAGCGGCGGAGTGAACATCATCGAACATAAGGGCGCTGTGCTGAATATCTCCGACGCGGTCCTGATTTATGGCGGGGAAAGGATTGAACTGACCAAAAATGAGTACCGCATACTGCTGACTCTTCTTGAGAACAAGGGGAAGGTGGTAAGCCGCGAGCTTCTCATGAACAAGCTCTGGGAGACCGACAGCTTCGTCGATGAGAACACCCTGTCCGTCAATGTTTCGCGGCTGCGGAAAAAGCTTGAGGGAGCGGGGCTCCCGGGATTTATCGAAACTAAGCCCGGTATGGGATATATTGCGGAGTGACGGAAATGTTTATGGGATATCTTAAAGCGCATGTAAAAAGCATTATCGTCTGGCTGACGATGATCGCCGTTTTCGCGGCAGTTTTCGGACTTTTCGGGCTTCCCTGCGAAGCTGTGCTGTACGGCGGGGCGGTCAGCGGATTTTTCGGACTGATATTCTTTATCATCGACTATATGGCATTCTGCCGCAGGAAAAAGGCTCTTGAAAAGGCGGCGGGGGAGATAACTCTGACCCTGGACAGTCTGCCCGCTCCCCGAAGCGGCATTGAGGCGGAATACGACGAGCTTGTGCGTCAGCTTTTCTGCGAGCTGAAAAATACGGAAAATGAAACGGCTGCAAGGCTGTCGGACATGACCGAGTACTATACCAGGTGGGTCCATCAGATAAAGACTCCCATTGCGGCGGCGGACCTTATCCTCCAGAGCACCTGCTGTCCCGAAAAGGCGGAGCTCACCGAAGATCTGCGGCGGATAGAACAGTATGCGGAAATGGTGCTGTGCTATCTGCGGCTGGATTCGGACAGCACCGATTTCGTTATCAAGGAGTACGACCTCGACGGCATGATAAGACAGGCAGTGCGGAAATTTTCGTCCCAATTCATACGCAGAAAGCTGAAGCTTATCTACTCTCCCGTGGAAAAAACGGTGCTGACCGACGAAAAATGGCTGCTTTTCGTCATTGAGCAGGTCATATCGAATGCGGTCAAGTACACTCCCTCGGGGGAGGTGGAGATATACTGCGAAAACGAGCTGACTCTCTGTATCCGCGATACGGGGATAGGCGTCGCCCCGGAGGATATACCGCGGATATTTGAAAAGGGCTATACCGGCTGCAACGGCAGGCTCGACAAGAAGGCAAGCGGCATCGGGCTTTATCTGTGCAGAAGGATATGCGGGAAGCTGGGGCACAGTATCTCTGCGGAAAGCTCGGCAAATGGCACTGTCATCAGGATAGACCTTAGCCGCAGGGCGCTTGAAACGGAATAGTCTTTCAAAAATGTAAGGTTTTTTACGGAAAATGTAAGCCGTATCAATGGCGTACATTTTCCTTTTCTGTTATAATAATTACAGAAAATAACGAAAGGAATGACAGATATGCCGATACTTGAGGTGACTAACGTAAAGAAAACATATACCTCCCGAATTGGCTCCAATAAGGTGGAGGCGCTGAAAAACGTGACCTTCAGCGCGGAAAAGGGAGAATATATCGCTATAATGGGAGAGAGCGGCTCGGGCAAGACCACACTGCTGAATATCCTTGCCGCTCTGGATAAGCCTACGGGCGGGAGCGTCCTGCTGGACGGTACAGACCTTGCAAAGGTAAAGGAAAAGGATTCCGCCGCCTTCAGGCGGGAAAACCTCGGCTTTGTTTTTCAGGAATTCAATCTGCTGGACACCTTTACTGTACGGGACAATATCCTGCTGCCGCTGGTGCTGCGGGGAATGAATCACCGCGACATGGAGAAAAAGCTTATCCCCGCGGCGGAAAAGCTGGGGATATCCGCACTGCTGGACAAATATCCTTACGAGATATCCGGCGGTCAGAAGCAGAGGACAGCTGCCGCACGGGCTATGATAACCGAGCCGAAAATGCTCCTTGCGGACGAGCCTACGGGAGCGCTGGACTCCAAAGCCTCCGATGAGCTGCTTGCCGTATTTTCAAAGCTCAACGCCGAGGGACAGACCATTCTTATGGTAACTCATTCGGTAAAGGCGGCATGCCATGCTGACCGTGTGCTGTTCATCAAGGACGGAGAGGTATTTCATCAGATATACAGAGGCAGCTGCTCGAATGAGGAGCTTTACAAGAAGATATCCGACGCACTGACTCTCATGGCTTCGGGAGGAAACGCACAATGACAGGAATGCTTTTATATCCGAAGCTGGCGGCAAGCGGCATAAAAAAGAACCGCCGCACTTATCTGCCATATATCCTGACCTGCTCAGGCATGATAATGATGTACTATATCGTATCCTTTCTGACGGTAAGCAGCTTTGTGGGGGAAATGAAGGGCGGAAACTATATGCAGCTGATATTGTATTCCGGCTGCGGAGTGATGGTGGTGTTTTCGGCGATATTTCTGTTTTACACAAATTCGTTCCTGATACGCCGCCGAAAAACGGAATTCGGACTGTACAATATCCTCGGCATGGATAAGCGCAACATCTCCCGGATACTCTTCTGGGAAACGCTGATAATATACGCCGTATCAATGGCGGCTGGGATAGGCTGCGGGATACTGTTTTCAAAGTTTGCGGAGCTTGCTCTGACGAAAATGCTGGGCGGGACGGCTTCCTATGCGTTTAATGTGGAGATAAGGTCGATAATCCATGCGCTCATTTATTATGCGGTGATATTCCTGATGATAATGATAAATTCACTGCGGCAGATACATCTTTCAAATCCGGTCGAGCTCATGCACAGCGAAAAATCGGGGGAGAAGCCTCCCAAGGCGAATTATTTTCTTGCGATAGCGGGAGCGGTGCTGCTGGGTATCGCGTACTATATGGCAGTGGTGATAAAGCAGCCCATATCTGCGATATTTGCCTTTTTCATCGCTGTGATAATGGTCATTATCGCGACCTATCTGCTGTTCATAGCGGGCTCTGTGGTGATATGCAGGGGACTGCAGAAAAACAAGAGCTACTACTACAGGACCAACCATTTTATCTCGGTATCCCAGATGTCCTACCGCATGAAGCGAAACGGCGCAGGACTGGCTTCTATCTGTATCCTGTCCACGATGGTGCTGGTGACGCTTTCCTCCACCATATGCCTTTTCATCGGCGAGGAGGATATGCTCCGACAGCGCTATCCGCGCAACATCGTCATAGACACCTACACCACCGACGAGGAAATGATCTCCCTCACTCACGGAGCGGCGGAAAAGGTCCTTTCGGAATACGGAGAAGCTCCCGAAAATGTGCTGTATTACAGCTATCTTGACATTTCGGGCGGATTTGATGGTGACAGCGTCATACTTGACCCCGACAGTATAGATGAGCTTTCTGACTCGTTGGACCCCGATATCCGTCAGATCTTCATAGTGACGATAGACGATTACAACCGCCTTATGAACGAAAACGAGATCCTTTCCGACGGCGAGGTCATGACCTACGCCACGAAGAGCGATTATGACTATGATTCCATTACCCTCAGAGAATACGGCACATTCACCGTAAAGGCTCATGCGGAGGATTTCGCGGACAACGGAGTGGATTCCATGCAGATGGTGCCCTCGCTGTACATCTTCGTAAAGGATGAGGCTGTGGTGAAGGAGCTTTACGAGCTGCAGCTCGGTATCTACGGAAGCGCGCACTCCTATATGCACGATTATTACGGCTTTGACCTGTCCTGCGATGAGGAAAAGCAGACCGACATCGGCAATGCGCTGTTCGACGAGATAATGATGATAAAGGAGAACTGCTCCGAAGATGAATGGCAGGGAGTCTCCATAGAATGCGCCGCAAAGGACAGGACGGAATTCTATGCCATGTACGGCGGACTGTTCTTCCTTGGGATACTGCTGGGAGCGGTATTCATTGCCGCGGCGGTGCTCATCATGTACTATAAACAGGTGTCCGAGGGCTTCGAGGACAGGTCGAGATACGAGATACTCAGCAAGGTCGGCATGACAAAAAAGGAGATAAGACAGAGCATAAATTCGCAGGTGCTGACGGTGTTTTTTGCTCCCCTTGCCGCAGCGGGAGTGCATATGGCGTTTGCCTTCGGGATAATATCAAGGCTGCTGACGCTGTTCGGTCTGACGGACGCGGGACTGTTCGCCGCAGTGACCCTATGCTGCTTTGTAGCCTTCGGGGCGATGTACACGGCAGTGTACTTCATAACTTCGCGGAGCTATTTCAAAATAGTCAGCGGGAAAGAGTGAGATAATGAAAGAAATGATAATATTGATAATGCGGGCAATGGTGACGGGGCTCACCTCCGCGGTGATATTTGCCGCGGCGCTGATATTCACTGCGGTGCAGCTTGCAGTGAAAACGGCGGAAAAGCTGTTCGGCGCGAACCGACCTTCACAGACCTGAAAATATGGCGCATCTGCGATAAGCGGGTGCGCTTTTTTATGCTCATAAAATTTTTAAAAAAAATTTGTAATACCTATTGACAAATGTATATACAGATGATATAATGTGTATATTGAATATATACAATATTGCAATGTTGGAGAATAACCATGGATATTATCATCAGCAATTCTTCGGGAGAGCCTATTTATGAGCAGATATCCGCTCAGATAAAAGGCATGATCCTGAACGGCGCACTGAAGGAAGGGGACGCCCTGCCTTCCATGCGCGTACTGGCACAGCAGCTCCGCATAAGCGTTATCACCACAAAACGCGCTTACGAGGAGCTTGAACGTGACGGCTTCATCGAGTCGTACACGGGTAAGGGGAGCTTTGTCAAGGCACAGAATACCGAGCTTCTGCGGGAGGAAAATCTCCGTCAGATAGAGGAGCTTTTGTCGCAGGTGTGGAAGAAAGCCAAGTCCTGCGGGATAGATCTTGACGAGCTGAAAGAAATTCTTGAAATAATAAGCGGAGGCGAATGATATGACCGATTATGAAAATGCGATCGAGATCAGCGGACTCACCAAAAAATACGACACCTTTACACTGGACAGCGTGACCTTCAGCGTTCCCAAGGGCAGCATCATGGGCTTTATCGGACAGAACGGCGCAGGCAAGACCACTACGATAAATTCTCTTCTGGGCATAATCAAGCCCGATGCGGGTACCGTGAATATGCTGGGAATGAACATCTCCGACCATGAGGAGGACATCAAAAAGCAGATAGCTGCAGTGTTTGACGAAAATCCCTTCAATGACTGCTTCAATGCGAAGCAGGTGGAGATCATCATGCGGGATATCTACGAGGAGTGGGACAGCGAGAAATATCACGCATATCTGGAGGAATTCGAGCTTCCTCTGAAAAAGAATATAGGCAGCCTTTCCAAGGGCATGAAGATGAAGCTGCAGATCGCGGCGGCACTTTCCCACAATGCAAGACTGCTCATCATGGACGAGGCTACCACGGGTCTTGACCCCGTTGTAAGAAATGAGATACTGGATATCTTCCTCGATTATCTGCAGGACGAGAACAACAGCATACTCATGTCCTCCCACATCACCACCGACCTTGAAAAGATCGCCGACAGCGTGACCTTTATCGACCGCGGAAAGATAACTCTCACGGGCTACAAGGACGATGTGCTTGAAAATCATCGGGTGATAAAATGCTCCAAGTCGGACTATAAGGGTATCGACTCCGAGGATATCATAAGCGCCCGCCTCACCGATTTCGGCGCCGAGGTCATGATAGCCGACAGCACCCTCTGCCGCACTAAGTACAGCGGTCTGACAGCAGACCCCACCACCCTTGAAGAGATAATGCTCTTCTACGTCAACCGCAGGAAAAAGGAGTGGAGCTGATATGAAGGGACTTATCTACAGAGAGCTTTATATTGCGAAAAAATCCTATATAACGGGATTTCTTGTGACCCTTGCAATAATGATAGTGGGGATACTCGTGCGGCTGAGCGCCATTTACGGCAACCTTGCCAAGCTGGACGAAGACTCTTACCGTGTCATGGACATTTATACATATAATATATTCATGTATCTCCCGCTGATAACGTCTCTGTGTACGATCATGTCGGACCACGGAGTCATCATCGGCGATTCACATTGCCGCTTCGGTTTATTTGCCTATACGCTGCCCCTCAGCGAAATACAGCTTGCGGCGGTAAAGTATATCATACTTATCGGTTCGGCTGTGGCATCTGTTGTACCGGGTATCATCAATGCGGCTATCATCTGCGGCATCGGCGGAAAGGCATTGAGCGCAGGGATAATGAAAAATATCCTGATAATCACTGCAGTGTGCATACTGGTCTTTTCGATAGGCATACCTCTTCTGACAGGGCTCAGGGTAAAGACAGCAATGGATGCATTAAGTATCGGATTAATGGGCATAGTTGTGCTGGTACTGTGGCTCAATATGGACAGACTTAGGGCATGGTTCTCTCAGTACGCCGACGAAAACGGAAATATCATCGACATGGAGCTTCTGATGAAGGATGTCACCGAGATCGTGTCCGGAATGCGTGATATCGCTGCACAGATCGCTCCGTTCGTGATAATAATATCCCTTGCCGCAGGCTTTGCTGCGACAGTGATCCTTTATAAAAGGAGGGTGAAGTAATGGCAGGACTTTTATACAAGGAGCTTATCATCAATAAGAAAAGCTTATTGATATATCTGGGCACAGTTCTGTTTCTCTCCTTCGGAACGATCGTAAATGTAGCAGGTGATGACATTGACCCCGAAAAGGCGGCAGGTATCATTCCGCTGTTTTACTTCATGATTTTCTTCTTTACGGGAATGTTCCAGCCTAACCTTTTCGAGCCCGACGAGACCAAAAAATGGGCATATTTCGTGACCTCCACCCCTGCGATGGCAAGGGGACAGGTATACTCCAAATACATGGCAAGCTTTGTGATGTCGCTGTTTGCCATGCTGTGGTGTCAGGTCTTGGACACTGTGATAAACTTCATTCTCGACTCTCAGTCAATGGCGATGACTGCCGTGTTCATATTCTTTTACGTACAGCTTTTGCTCCGTGCGGCAGAATATCCCTTCATAGTGCGCTTCGGCAGCAAGATAGGCTCCACATACAAGATGGCAAGCTTTTTCCTGGTGATATTCATAGTTTTCGTATATCTGCTTTTCGGCGATCTTTCCATGTTCAGTATGAACAATCTCTTTGACGTTGTTTACGGCATCCTTGACGGTTCTGTATTCTCGGATAATGTGCTGTTGGTTTTATCGCTCTGTCCTTTTCTGGCGATAGCGGCATATTACCTGTCATACAGGCTGTCCTGCAAATTCTATCTGAAAGGAGCTGAAAGCTTTGAACGCTGATAAAAAGAAGATGATAATACGCATCGTTATCTTTGTTATACTTTCATATGCTCCCATGATAGCGATAAGTGCACTGTTTGATGTCAACGGAACGATCACAGGCGAAGAGGGAAGAGTATATACGCTCTGCGCCTCACTTGCGGGCTTTACTCCCATGGCGGCGAATATCCTCACAAGGCTCATCACTAAGGAGGGCTTCTCCGATAACTATCTGAGAGCCAATTTCAGAGGAAATCTGAAATACTATTTCTTAGGCATAGTATACGCTGTTTTAGGCTCGCTTCTGTCGACGATACTGCTGATAATACTCTACTGTCCCGATTACAGCCTTTCCGATGTTGGTTTAGGTTCAGGCATGGCAGCGATGTTCCTGCTGACCCTTGCGATGGATCTCGAGACCTTCTGGATAACCTTCGGAGAGGAATTCGGCTGGAGAGCATATCTCACGCCCAAGCTGGAAAAGCTTATGCCCGAGCCCTTAGCCCTTATCGTGGGCGGCATCATCTGGGGACTGTGGCATGCTCCGCTGACGGTACACGGACACAATTTCGGTTTCGGTTACTGGGGCTTCCCATTCACGGGCTTTGCGGCGATGAGCGTATCCTGCATATTCGTGGGCTCATTCCTCACATGGCTGACTAAAAAGACCGGTTCGGTATATCCCTCGTCCATATGCCACGCCTGCATCAACGGAATGGTGATACCCGCCCTTCTGATACCCAACTACGCAGAGCTCTGCGAGGAGCACAACTTCGTCACCGGAGCTGTTCTGCTGGGAGTAAATGCCCTGCTCGGAGTGGGAGCGTTTATCATGCTGTGCAAAAAGAAAAAGCCTGCTGAAGAAAATGAAGTAAAGGCTGCAGCATAATATAAATAACGAAACGGCAGCACAGATGTATCGTCTGCGCTGCCGTTTTTATGTTTCGTCGTAATTCAGTGAAGCCACCGAGTCGCGGTAGATGATATTCCCCTTGACTACTATCATTCCGGGAGTGGATTTAGTCTTGCCCGCAGGTCTGCTTATGGAGCCGATAAGGGCTTCCACGGCTATCTGCGCCATATTTTCGGTATTTACCTCCACGGTGGTGATATTCGGGACGCTTATGCTGCTGTACACGGAGTTGTCAAAGCCCGTGACGGAAATGTCCCTCGGCACAAGATATCCGTTCTCTTTGAGCTGGTTTATCAGGCGGCACGCAACCTCGTCGCAGTTGCAGACGAATGCGGTGGGCATGATGAGCGGCAGCTCGATGGGTATCATATTGCCCATTTCGTCGCGGTCACTGATTATATAGTAGTCGTGAATGGGGATATTGTGCTCCAGCAGGGATTTGGAGTAGCCCAGATATCTGTCCTGAATACTGCTGGTGGAGTGGATATTCCCCACAAAGGCGATATTTCTGTGACCGTTTCTTATAAGATAGTTGGTTATCTCGTAGATGCCGTAGAAGCTGTCCGAGATAACGCAGCGGTCGGCGGTGAGCTCGTTGTAGAAATCAAGGAAGATAACGGGGATCTTGGTGTCCATGACAGCTCTTGTATAGCTGTCGGATATCTGTCCGAGAATGATTATCCCGTCCACGCGCTGATAGAAGAAAATATCGGGCAGGATAAGCGCCTCCTCGTTTTTCAGCGTGAGAGTATGTATGAAAGCGTAATTGCCGTGAGCCTGCAGCTCGGTGGATATCGCACGTATAAATTTAAAATAGAAGGAATTGTCCGAAATGTACCGTTCCGCAACGATTATGCCGATATTGTTGCTGTGAGCGGTCTTTTTTGACTGTTCGCCGCCCACGCGGTAACCCATCTGGTCCGCTGTGCGCTTTATCCTGCTCCTGAGCTCGGCGCTGACGCCTTTTTTGCCCGAAAGAGCCTTTGATACAGCCACAACGCTGACTCCCAGCTTGTCGGCTATATCCTTCATTGTCACTTTTTTGCTCATAGGCTTTCCCGCTTTCTGTGTTTTATAGTAACATTTTAGCATAACAAGATTAATTTTTCAATGGTAAAAAGCACCTATAAATAATATTAAAATTTGAACTTAGTTATCCGGTTAATGAAAACGGTTTTGTTAATAGGTATAAGATTAAAATTTAACCTAACTTTTAAATATTTATCATTTTAAATATTAATGAAAAATTACGTAAAGGATTAACTTTTTTGAAATAAAATGAAAACGGTTTCCTTTTACAAGTCAAATGTGATAAATAATACAAAGAAACAGTGGTTAGATTGTACAAAATCAACAAATATTTGGGGATTTTTGGGGGTCGTCGTGCATTTTACACGAAGTTAACAAAAAATATTTGTAAGATGTGCTACTTATTGGATTTTTTATTGACAAATAAATTTCTTTGATTATAATAAAAGCATAGCAAATCACAAAACTAAGCTAAAAAAATCCACAAATTATTAATTAGCAACAGGAGGTTAATCTACTATGATTACAAAAATGAAGAGAGCTGCAGCAGCACTTGCAGCAGTTGTTATGACAGGAGCATTATTTACAGCATGCGGCGACAGCAAGACCGATTCAAGCACAACTACAGCTGCCAACACAGCAGCTGCAGACAACGGCGGCGCAGCTGATACAGAGGCTGCAGACGATTCCGCAGCAGCTGATACAGAGGATTCCTCCGATACAGCAGCTCTTTCCGGTACCATCAAGGTGCTCCACCATCGTACAGACCGCGATCAGGACGGAACAATGGCTGAGCTCACCAAGGGCTTCAACGCACTTTATCCCGATGTGACTGTTGAGTATCAGTCCTTCACAAACTATGCGGACGATATCGCAACAATGATGCAGGCTGATAACTACGGCGACGTTGTTATGACTCCTCAGGCTCTTAAGCAGGCTGATCTCCCCAACTTCTTCGTATCCTTCGGCTCTTATGACGAGCTCTCCAAGGATTACTACTGGCTGGAGAACTACTCCGTAGACGGACAGGTTTACGCACTTCCTACAGGTGGTACAGCTTCCGGCGTTCTCTATAATAAGAGAGTATGGGCTGATGCAGGCATCACAGAGCTTCCCAAGACGACCGATGAGTTCATCGCCTGCTTAAAGCAGATCGGCGAGAACACCGACGCAATTCCTTATTATACAAACTATAACGCTTCATGGTGCATCACTCAGTGGCAGTCACTCGTAGTAGGCGCTTCCGGAGATCCCGAGTACAACACCAAGCTCCTCACCGAGAAGACAGACCTCTTCTCTGCAGGCAGCCCCTATGACGCAGTATACGGCACACTCTTCGACATCTACGCAGATCCCACTCTCCATGAGGAAGATCCTATGACAACCGACTGGGAAGGCTGCAAGCCCGCATTCGCAGAGGGCAAGATCGCTACAATGGTTCTGGGCTCATGGGCTATCACACAGTTCCAGGAGGCTTGCGATCAGGTTGGCACAGACCGCGCTGACGTTGGCTACATGCCCTTCCCCAACAGCATTGACGGACAGATCTACTCCGTATCTTCCAACGACTACATGATGAGCGTAAACAAGAACTCCGCTAACCTCGACGCAGCTGTAGCATATGCAAGATGGTTCTGCACAGATTCCGGCTTTGCACAGAATGAGGGCGAGATCTCCGGTCTTAAGTCCGCTTCCATGCCCGATACACTTTCCTCCTTCGAGGAGCTCAACGTTCAGCTCTTCGTTGAGGCTGCATTCCCCGACGAGCTTCAGGGCAAGTGGGACGAGATCGCTAAGGAGTCTGAGGTAGATCCTTGGGGCGACGCTTCCACAAACTTCAAGTTCAGAATGGCAGAGGCTGCATTCGGCGGTCAGGGCAGAGAGGCTTATGATTCTATCTGCGCTGATACAAACGCAGCATGGGCAGCTTCCAGAGATTCCATTCTCGGCTAAGCTTTACATAGGCTGATTATCCTGTCACGGGGAAATATTCCCGTGACAGATCAGATACATAATTTGCTGACATGACCTTCTGACAACGTTTTGTGACGTACTTTTCGACGTGGATATTTTGACGCTGGGTTTATCATCTTAGCTTGACATCATGCTGTAACATATCATTTTTCTTCCTTTTTTACCAGAATTGACGGCTTCGCTTCCTCGGAGCTGTCGTGGATCTCGTTCCGCTTCCCCTGTGGGAAGCGGAGGGGATTCAAATTAATGATACGTATAAATCGGATAAATGCGTGCTAAGTTCACGCATTATTTTACAGTCGGGGGCTTCTTAAATGACCGGTACAGCAAATCTTACCAAAAATAAGCGCTTCGGAAGAATTTACAGGCAGCAGCTTTTGACAGTTATCATATTCCTGCTCATTCCCACAGTTCTTCTGATAACCTTCACTTATATTCCTGCGGCGAATATGTTCGCCTACAGCCTTGAAAAGCGCGACCAGTTCGGCGTTAACGTTGAATTTGTCGGACTTCAGAACTATAAGACCATCTTTGAAACGCCCGAGTATTTTTCAGCGTTCAAGAACAGTCTTTACTATCTGGCTGGTTCCTTTATCCAGCTGTCGCTTGCACTTTTTCTCGCGACGATCCTTTGCTCAAAGATCAGATTTTCCAACTTCTTTAAGGGAGTTCTCTTCTTCCCTTACATGATCAATACCGTTGCGGTAGCACTTATCTTCCGCCGATTCTTCCAGAGAGGCGACGGCGTTACCAATACCGACGGTACTTTAAATACGATAATTACGCTGCTTGGCGGAGAGCCTATCAAGTTCCTTTCTTCCGAGGGTCTTGTAAATATATGTCTGGTATTCATTTCTATCTGGAGATATATCGGTATGGACCTTGTAATGTTCATCGGCGCGATACAGTCCGTTTCGCCCGAGCTTTATGAGGCAGCCTCCCTCGACGGAGCAAACGGCTTCCAGAATTTCCGCTACATAATCTTCCCCGAGATAAAGCCTATCATCCTGCTTCAGATGATACTCGCTGTCAAGGGCGCTATCAGCGTTTACGATATTCCTTACATTGTTACAGGCGGACGCTTCGGCTCCAGCACCTTCGTTATCGAAACAACGGAAACGGCGTTCAAGTTCCATAAGGTCGGGCTTGCCTGTGCCATGTCGGTGGTGCTGTTCCTGATCATCGTCGTGGTAACTGTTATTCAAAAAGTAGCGTTTAAGGAGGATAAGTAATATGGCTTCCGCAGAAAACTTCCACACCCTCTCCGCAGGAAAAAAGGACAGCACAGGTTATGACTCCTCGGCATTCAAGCGCAAGTTTTTTCAGGCTCTGAAATACGTTATCCTTACAATGGGCTGCCTTATCGTTATTATCCCGCTGTTAGTAGTATTCTTAGGCTCCCTTAAGGATAACAGAGAGTTCCTTTCCTCCAACGTATTCGCTCTGCCCACCCATATCGAGTGGAGCAACTACAAAACTGCTTTTATCGACGGAAAGGTGCTTCTTGGTCTGAAAAATACGCTGATAATCCTTGTTATCTCCTGCTTTTTTACCGTTATCCTCGGCACTATGACCGCATATGTTGTACAGCGCTTCAATACGGTCATGGGAAAGGTCATGAAGGGCGCGTTCCTCTGCGCACAGCTTTTCCCCTCCATCACCATGCAGGTAACTGTTTACAGCATCATGAACAAGTTCGGTCTCGTAGGAACTATGGGCGCACCTATCCTTCTCTACATCGGAACGGATATCATCTCTATCTACATATTCATCCAGTTCCTCAATAACATTTCATACTCTCTTGACGAAAGCGCTTACATGGACGGAGCCAACTACTTCACGATCTACTTCAAGATAATCCTTCCCAACCTTAAGCCCGCTATCGCAACGGTGCTTATCATCAAGATAATCAGCATCTATAACGACTTCTATACCGCAAACCTCTATATGCCCTCCGACGAGCTTTCCGTCGTATCCACATCGCTCTACCGCTTTATGGGACCCTACGGCGCAAAGTGGGAGATCATCTTTGCAGGTATCGTCATCTGTACAGTTCCCGTTCTCATCATCTTCCTGTTCCTGCAGAAGTACATCTATGCGGGACTCACAAACGGAGCTGTCAAGGAATGATCAGGAGATCGCTGAATAAGGCGAAGCCATCGTTTCCGACGTTCGGAATATCGACATTGAGAGTGTCGTGAAGCGATTTGATCATCGGTTGATTAACAATAACAAACCGTTTCATATTTTTCATATTTTCTCCTTTTATAAAAAACTCCGTCCGTTTTTCCCGCGGACGGAGTTTTTTATTACAGATTATCCCGGAAGAATTTCTCCATTTCGGCATAGGCTGTTTCCTCGTCCTCGCCGCTGACCCTTACGGTCACCCTGTCGCCGCATTTCACGCCCAGCGCCATTACTGCCATGAGCTTTGACGCGGCAGCCGATCTTCCGCTCTTTTCCAAGGTTATCTCGCTTCTGAACTCCTTTGCCTTTTTGGCGAGCATGCCTGCGGGACGGGCATGGATACCCACTTCGTCCCTTATTACATAATCAAATTCTTTCATGTGATATTATTCCTTTCCCGTTACATTCAAAAAATTTTCTCCTGCGGAGATGCTGCCCTCCGCCCGGAGGGACACGTCCTCAAACTCGTCGCTGTTGCAGACGATGAGCGGGGTCGTCAGCTTATAGCCTTCGTTTCTTATGCCGTTTAAGTCGAAGCTGATGAGCAGCTCGCCTGTTTTCACCCTGTCGCCGTCCTTGACGTGGGCGAGGAAATATTTCCCGCCTAAGTGCACGGTATCTATACCGATGTGGAGAAGGATATCCGCGCCGCCGTCGGAGCGTATGCTTATAGCATGCTTTGTGTCGAACAGCGTTTCCACGATGCCCTCACAAGGGGAGTACAGCTTGCCCTCGGCAGGCTCGATGGCAGCACCGTCTCCCAGTGCACCCGAGGCGAAGGCTTCGTCCTCCACCGCCGAAAGGGGAACCGCAGTTCCGTTCATATGAGCCGCAAGAGCGATGAGCTTTTCGTTCCCGCTGCTGCTTTCGGATGCTCCCTTTTCGGCTTCGTCATTTGTCATGACGCCGCCGAGGAGCCTGTCAAGGTCGTCGGAAGCGGGAGTGTCCATGAAATCCTCTAAATCGGACTTGATGACCGATACCCGCGGACCGTATACTACCTGTATGCCGTTTCCTTTTCGGATAACACCGCTTGCTCCGCTTTGCTTCAGCAGAGCTTCGTCGGCGGCGGCAGGGTCGTCCACGGTGACGCGGAGTCTTGTGGCGCAGCAGTCGATGTCCGAGATGTTAGCCTTTCCGCCCAGCCCTTTAAGAATTAGCGCGCTTGTGAGGGAACTGCCTTTCAGCGCTTCATTGCGTGCATTCATATCCTTTCGGGTGTAGAGCTTTGTTTCCTCGCCGTCGGCTTCGCGGCCGGGAGTTTTCAGGTTCAGCTTTGTTATCATAAAGTAGAACACGAAATAGTAAATTATCGCGTAGAAAAGTCCGACGATGACTATCCATATCCAGTTTGTCTTGGCATTGCCCTGCAGTATTCCGAACAGGGTCAGGTCGATAAGTCCTCCCGAGAAGGTCATGCCCACGCCCACGTTCAGGATATGCATGAGCATATAGGACAGTCCCGCCAGCACACAGTGTACTCCGTACATAAGGGGTGCCACGAACAGGAACGTAAATTCCAGCGGTTCGGTGATGCCTGTTATCATGGAGGTCAGCGCCGCGGAGAGCAACAGTCCGCCCACAGCCTTTTTCTTTTCGGGACGGGCTGCTCTGTACATTGCAAATGCCGCAGCGGGAAGTCCGAATATCATGAACGGGAATTTACCCGTCATAAATCTTGTGGCGGAAACGGAAAAGACTTCGGTGGATTTTGATGCCAGCTCCGCAAAGAAGATGTTCTGCGCGCCCGAAACGGTCATTCCGTCGATGACAGCAGTTCCGCCCACGGAGGTCTGCCAGAAGGGCATGTAGAACACATGATGCAGTCCGAAGGGGATAAGCGCCCGTTCGATGATGCCGTATATCCATGTGCCTGCGTAGCCCGACTCCAGCACCAGATTGCCGAGGTTAGAGATGCCCGTCTGAACGAATCCCCAGATGTAAAACATGACTATCCCGACGATAAGATAGACCAGTGAGCATATAATAGGAACGAACCGTGTCCCGCCGAAAAAGGACACCACTTGCGGCAGCTCGATCTTGTAGAATCGGTTGTGGAGCGCAGCAGTGCCCAGTCCCACGATGATACCGCCGAAAACGCCCATCTGCAGGGTAGTTATCCCCAGAACGGAGGCGGTGGAGTTTTCCTGCATTGCTTCCACGCCGCCGTATGCGGTTATCATAGCGCTTATGGCGGTGTTCATGATAAGGTACGCCACCGCAGCGGACAGTGCGGCGGTGGATTTTTCCTTTTTGGCCATGCCGATAGCCACTCCCATGGCAAACAGCAGCGGGAGATTTGCAAAGACTATATTTCCCGTTTCGCTCATTATGTCGAGTATCGTGTAGAGCAGTCCGCCCTCGTGGATAACTCCCGTCAGCCCGTAGGCTTCAAGGGTGGTGGGATTTGTAAAGGAGCTTCCTATCCCGAGGAGCAGCCCCGCTATGGGAAGAATTGCGATGGGCAGCATAAAGGAACGTCCGATACGCTGCAGCACCGCAAATATTTTATCTTTCATATCAACTGTATCCTTTCGTTTTTTAGGATATAGTTATTATGCACTTACATTTTCAAATAATACAAAAAAATGCGGCTGAGAACATTCAGCCGCAAGATAGTATATATAATTATTTCATGCCTTTAAGCTCTTTTATCTTGTCACGGAGGAAAGCCGCGTGCTCAAATTCAAGCATTTTTGCGGCATTTTTCATTTCGATGGTCATCTTTTCGATAAGCTCCTGACGTTCTCTTTCGGTCAGCTTCTTCTTTGATGTTTTCTTCGATGTTTCTGCCTTTGTGGAAATTTCGATAACGTCTCTTACGTCCTTGATGATAGTTTTCGGAACGATGCCGTGTTCCTCGTTGAACTTCATCTGCAGGCTGCGGCGGCGCTCTGTTTCGGTGATGGCGTTTTCCATGGAGCGGGTCACCGAATCGGCGTACATTATGACCTTGCCCTCGCTGTTGCGGGCAGCTCGTCCGATAGTCTGTATCAGCGAGCTTTCCGAGCGGAGGAAGCCCTCCTTGTCGGCGTCGAGTATCGCTACGAGAGATACCTCGGGGATATCCAGTCCCTCACGGAGCAGATTTATTCCCACCAGCACATCAAACTCGCCCAAGCGCAGGTCGCGGATTATCTCCATTCGCTCGATAGTGTCGATATCGTGGTGCATGTATCTGACTTTTACTCCCATGCCTGTGAGGAAGTCGGTCAGGTCCTCTGCCATTTTCTTTGTGAGAGTGGTAACAAGGACACGCTCTCTTTTGGCGGTGCGCATGTTGATCTCGGACAGCAGATCCTCTATCTGTCCTTCCACTGGCTTGACGATTATCTCGGGGTCGATAAGTCCCGTGGGACGGATGACCTGCTCTACTATCTGTGAGGAATGTTCCTTTTCAAAATCGCCGGGAGTGGCAGAAACGTATATCGCCTGATTTATCTTCGACTGAAATTCATCGAAATTCAGCGGACGATTATCCAGCGCCGACGGCAGACGGAAGCCGTAATCTATGAGGACATTCTTTCTGCCGCGGTCGCCTGCGGACATTCCTCTGACCTGCGGGAGAGATACGTGGCTCTCGTCCACGAACAGGACGTAATCCTCGGGGAAGTGGTCGAGCAGCGTGTAGGGAGTGCTTCCGGGAGCCCGTCCCGAAAGTATCCGCGAATAGTTTTCGATGCCCTTGCAGAAGCCTATCTCCTCCAGCATTTCGATGTCATAGAGGGTGCGCTGTTCGATGCGCTGGGCTTCGATGAGCTTGTCATTGTCCTTGAAATATTTTATCCGTTCTTTCATTTCGGACTCTATCTCTTCGGCGGCAGCGTGCAGCTTTTCCTTGTTGACAACGTAGTGGGAAGCGGGATATATCGCCGCATGAGAAAGTGTAGCGATAACATTTCCCGTCACCACCTGTATCTCGGAGATGCGGTCTATCTCGTCGCCGAAAAACTCCACGCGAATGGCGTTTTCAGCGGAGCCTGCGGGGAATATCTCCACCACGTCGCCGCGGACGCGGAACTTGTTGCGGATGAAATTCACATCGTTGCGCTCGTACTGGATAGCCACCAGCCTGCCCAGCAGGTCCTCGCGGGAAAGCTCCATGCCTGTGCGCAGGGAAATGACGTTGGTACGGTAATCCTCGGGAGAGCCGAGGGAGTATATGCAGGACACGGAAGCCACGATGATAACATCTCTGCGCTCGGAAAGGGCAAGGGTAGCGGAGTGGCGGAGCTTGTCTATCTCATCGTTGATGGCGCTGTCCTTTTCGATGAATGAGTCGGTGGAGGGAATGTACGCCTCCGGCTGATAGTAGTCGTAGTAGGATACGAAATATTCCACTGCATTGTGTGGGAAGAACTCCTTGAACTCGGAGCATAGCTGCGCTGCAAGGGTCTTGTTGTGAGCCAGCACAAGGGTGGGACGGTTGAGCTGTGCGATAACGCTTGCCATGGTGAAGGTCTTTCCGGAGCCTGTAACGCCCATGAGGGTCTGTTCGCGCATGCCGGAGTTTATGCCGTTAACGAGCTTTTCGATAGCCTGCGGCTGATCGCCTGCGGGTCTGTAATCGGAAACAAGTTCAAATTTATCCATAATTATGTCCTTTCCTGAAACAAATGTACTATTTATATGATAATACATTTAGTCTGTGTTGTCAAGTCCCCTTTATCAATTGACGATCAAACAAAAAATCGCAGCGGAGCCGAAAAAGCAGCCGCTGCAAATTATTATCGTTCCTCAATTGCAGTAATCCTTGTTGAGGAGCTCGTTTTTCTTGTCCCAGAGCTTACGGGACAGGTCAACGTAATACTCGTGAGGATATTCAAACCGCTTGACCTCGTCCCAGAGGGTGTCTGTCTGACGGGCGCAGTATTCTCTTATCTCGCTCACGGAGGGGCTTTCGTACACGCACTTTCCGCCGTCGAAAATCCGCACCATAAGCTTTTTCGCCGTAAAGTCGGTGACGGTCTTGCGCTTGTAGGGGTGTTCGGGGTCGAATATCTCATAGGGCATGCTGTCGTCGATAACTTCCCCTGCGCAGGTGATAACGTCTGCGATAGCCTTTCCGCTTGCCCTGTCGAATAATCTCGAGACCTCCTTGAAGTCGGGATTTGTTATCTTCGCCGCATTTTCCGAAAGCTTTATCTTGGGGATTATCTTACCGTCCTTTTCCACGGCGGCAAGCTTATACACTCCGCCGAACACCGACTCCGAGGACGCGGTAATGAGCCGCTCTCCCACGCCAAAGCTGTCAACAGCCGCCCCCTGAACGATCAAGTCACGGATAATATACTCGTCAAGGGAGTTGGAGGCTACTATCTTCACATCGGTGAAGCCCTCCGCGTCCAGCATTTTCCTTGCTTTTCTTGAAAGGTAGGCGATATCTCCGCTGTCGATGCGTATACCCACGGGCTTATTTCCCCGCTCCCGCATTTCTTTGAACACGGTTATCGCATTGGGAACGCCCGACTTCAGCACATTGTACGTGTCCACAAGCAGCGTGGTCCCGTTGGGATAGCACTTCGCATAGGCGCGGAAGGCTTCAAGCTCGCTGTCGAACATCTGTATCCAGCTGTGAGCCATGGTGCCCAGTGCGGGAGTATTCATCATCTCGTCGGAGATAGTGCAGGCAGTGCCGCAGCAGCCTCCGATATATGCCGCTCTTGCGCCGTATATAGCCCCGTCGAAGCCCTGTGCACGTCTGGAGCCGAATTCCATTACCGGACGTCCCTCTGCAGCTCTGACTATGCGGTTAGCCTTTGTGGCGATAAGGCTCTGGTGATTTATGCAGATAAGTATCATAGTTTCCACGAACTGCGCTTGTATCGCAGGACCTCTTACGGTAACTATCGGCTCTCCGGGGAAGATAGGCGTGCCCTCCGGAACAGCCCACACATCACAGGAGAATTTGAAATCACGAAGATACTCCAGAAATTTTTCGGAGA
>JBJESJ010000011.1:0-4404 GCA_051882725.1 Oscillospiraceae bacterium | reverse complement strand
ATGAAATCCTTCCGCAGCATGGGGATATCAACCCTCTCACGGATAGCTCTGAAATAATCCGAGCCGCCCATGAAATAATGCTCCTCGGTGAGACAGGATATCGCCGCAGCACCTGCCTTTTCATAAGCTTCGCCGTTTTCTGCGGGGTGGAAATCGGGCTGGATAAGTCCCTTTGAGGGGGAAGCCTTCTTCACCTCGGCGATAACGGACAGTCCCTGTGCTTTGAGAGCTTTTCCGAAGCCTCTGCAGGGCTGTGACATCTTCTCAGCCGCTTTTTTTATCTCATCGAAAGAAACAGCCGACTTTTCCCTATCAAGCTGTTCCCTGCGAAAATGTACAATATCGTCAAGTATCATATCATCACCATTACTTGTTTGTGGCAGCCACGAACTCGTCAAGCTTTGCAAGAGCCTTGCCGCTGTCGATAAGCTCTGCAGCCAGCTTTACGCCCTCTGCAACAGAGGGAGCCTTGCCTGTTACATACAGTCCGCATGCGGAGTTGAGCAGCACAACATCTCTCTTGGCGCCCTTTATCTCGCCCTTTAAGATGCCCTTTGTGATCTCTGCATTTTCCGCACCTGTACCGCCGAGTATCTCGGACTTGTCAGCGGTCTTAAGTCCGAAGTCCTCGGGAGTGATGGTGTAGGTCTTATAATTGTCGTTGTCGAACTCGCATACCTTTGTGGGTGCGGAGATAGATACCTCATCAAGACGGTCTGTACCGTATACGACCATTCCCCGCTTAACGCCTAAGTTAGTGAGTACCTTTGCCATAGGCTCAAGGAGCGATTCGTCATACACGCCCATTACCTGCACATCTGCTGCCGCAGGATTTGTAAGAGGTCCTAAGATGTTGAATATGGTCCTTACGCCCAGCTCCTTTCTGACAGGTCCTACAAAGCGCATAGCTGCGTGATATTTCTGTGCGAACAGGAAGCATATGCCGCATTCCTCAAATACCTCCCGGTTCTTGTCAAGCTCAATGGCAAGATTTACGCCCAGTGCCTCCAGACAGTCCGCAGCGCCCGATTTGCTGGAAGCCGCTCTGTTTCCGTGCTTTGCGACCTTCACGCCCGCAGACGCTATCACCAGTGAAGCGGTGGTGGAGATGTTGAAGGAATTGGAGCGGTCTCCGCCCGTACCGACGATCTCGAATACGCTGCCCTCGTGCTTAAGGGGAGTTCCTGCCTTGCGCATTCCCTTTGCGGAAGCGGTTATCTCCTCGATGGTCTCTCCCTTCATTTCAAGAGCCACCAGATAAGCCGCCATCTGTGCCTGTGAGGCATTTCCCGACATTATCTCGCCCATGACCGTTTCAACGGTCTCTGCGGATAAGTCCTGCTTGTTCATAAGCTGCTGAATTGCTTCATTGATCATTGTGATTACCAACCTTTCTTATTTAATAAAATTCATCAGAATATTTTTGCCCTTTGGAGTAAGAATTGATTCGGGGTGGAACTGAACGCCGTAAATAGGATATTCCCTGTGTTCCACCGCCATGACCTCGCCGTCGTCGGTCTCTGCCGTTATTTTCAGACAGTCTGGGACAGTGGACTTATCCGCCGCAAGGGAATGATACCTTGCGCCCTCGATGATATCGTCCATGCCCTTGAACAGGTGAGAATCCGTGTCAAGCTTGATGTGTGACATCTTGCCGTGCATAAGCTCCTTTGCGTAGGTGACGGTAGCGCCGTAAGCCTCGCATATCGCCTGATGTCCCAGACACACGCCGAGAATGGGGATATGCTTTCCAAGAGTTCTCGCCGCCTCCACGCAGATGCCAGCGTCTGCGGGACGTCCGGGACCCGGGGATAATATTATCCTGTCGGGAGCAAGCTTTTCTATCTCACGGGCGGTCATTTCATCATTGCGGATGACCTTGATATCGGGCTCAATGGAACCCACCAGCTGATACAGATTGTATGAAAAGCTGTCGTAATTATCTATAAGCAAAATCATGTGTAGCCCTCCTTATTCAAGTCCGCCCTCGGACTCCTTCAGCGCAGTCATTACAGCCTTTGCCTTGTTGATGCACTCCTGATATTCCTTTTCGGGAACGCTGTCTGCGACGATTCCCGCGCCCGAACGGACGAACACCTTGCCGTTCTTCTTGAACGCTATGCGTATGGAAATACAGGTATCCAGATTTCCCGTAAAGTCGATATATCCGACAGCGCCGCCGTAGATGCCGCGCTTGTTGTTTTCAAGCTCGTTGATTATCTCGCAGGCTCTTATCTTGGGAGCGCCCGAGAGCGTTCCTGCGGGAAGCACGGAATTCACCGCGTCTGTAGCGCACAGGTCATGGCGTATCTGTCCGCGGACGGTGGAGCCTATGTGCATTACATGGGAATATCGCTCGATGGACATATATTTCTCAACTTCGACGGTGCCGAACTCGCTTATCTTTCCGAGGTCGTTTCTGCCGAGGTCCACCAGCATGTTGTGTTCGGAGCGTTCCTTTTCATCGGCGAGAAGCTCCTTTTCAAGCTGTCTGTCCTCTTCATCGTCAACACCTCTGGGGCGGGAGCCTGCCAGCGGGAAGGTATGCAGCACGCCGTCCTCCAGCTTTACCAGCGTTTCGGGAGAAGCGCCCGCGATCTCGATATCGTCGCTGGAGAAGTAGAACATGTAGGGCGACGGGTTAAGCGTTCTCAGCACACGGTAAGCGTCCAGCAGGCTGCCCTCGTAATCCGCGTCCAGACGGTTGCTGAGCACCACTTGGAAGATATCTCCCTCGCGGATATAATGCTTAGCCTTTTCCACCATCTCGCAGTATTCCTCTTTGCTGAACAGGGAACGGAACTCCGATTTGAGCTTTCCGGGCACATGAGTTTTCAGCTCGCCGCGGAGGATAAGTTCTCTCATTTTCAGCAGCTCTTCCGCGCCCTTTGCGTAGCTGTCCGCCAGTTCGTCCACGGAGATATTGACAATAAGCACTATTTTCTGACGATAATTATCAAAAGCGATGACCTTGTCGAAAAGCATGAGGTCAACGTCGTTGAAGCTTTCCTCATCCTTTGCGTCCAGCTTCAGAGCGGGCTCGCTGTACTTTATGTAATCGTAGGAGAAATATCCCACCAGTCCGCCCGTAAAGGATGGGAGCTTTTCCAGCTTAGGGCTTTTATGGTCTGCGATTATCTTCTTGATGACCGTATCGGGATGAACGACTGTCTGCTCTGTTGTCACGCCGTTTTCGGTGATCTTCATCACGCCGTTAATGCAGGTTATCTCCATAGTGGGGTCGTAGCCCAAGAAGGTGTATCTGCCCCATTTTTTGTTATCCTCGGCGCTCTCCAGCATATAGCAGTGAGAGCTTACATTCTGCAGTATGCGAAGCACCTCGATAGGTGTACGCATATCGGAGTAGATCTCCGTAGACAGAGGGATATATTTATAGTCCCCCGACTCTGCAAGCTTTTTAACTTCATCAAAGGTCATGCTTATCATGGTTATTGCCTCCTTTAAAAATACGAAAGCCCCGACCGAACACTTCATAAGAAATGTTCAGTCGGGGCGATAATACAAATTATCGCGGTGCCACCCGATTTTACGGACTAAAAAATCCGCCTCGTACAGATACTGACGGCGGAATGCTCCTTAATATGCGGCTCATCTAAGTACGCGGCATAAAGCGTCAATACCCTTTCACACTAACGCAGGAATCGCGGCGCAGGCTACTAATACGAAGTACATTCACCCGGCTCCTCACAAACCCATTCGCCATATCCGTTACGTGTCCCTTTCCACCGACCGGGACTCTCTGTGCCGCCGACAATACGGTTACTTGCTTTTGCTCACAGGATTTATTTACTGTACTAAAGTATAACACATTATTTTTCATTTGTCAAGAGGTTTTTTCATTTTTTTTATTTTTTTCAAAAAAAGACTTGATTTTTCGGAATAAGTATGATATACTATAAAATAGTTATATTGTGTAATCTCGTGTGAAATGAAAGGAAATGTATAATGTTACAGAATATGTCAATAATTGAATTAATATTAGGCATCGCGCTTATCGTACTTGCTGTTGTGATAGTATGCGTTACAATTACGCAGACCAAGAAGCAGGAGGGCATGACCTCTGCTATCGGCGGCACCAATAATGACAGCTTCTACGGCAAAAACGCTCAGAACACAAAGGAAAAAGCTCTGGAGCGCCTTACCAAAATACTCGCATTTATCTTCTTTGCGCTGGTCATCGTTGTCAATATCATCGAATGATGCGCGGCTGTCTGCGAAACAGCCTTATTTAATCGGTCGGAAACAAAGCCTTGCCGTGTGCAGGGCTTTTTCGGTATAAATTTGTACAGGAGCGTCCATGAAATACATCTTTATAGTTAACATCTCCGAGGGCTCGGAGGAGGAACATGCCGTCCTTCAGGACATCGAAAACGCCTTCATCGA
>JBJESJ010000010.1:0-20100 GCA_051882725.1 Oscillospiraceae bacterium | reverse complement strand
CTGCTGAAGGATATCACGGGGGCTATCGAGCCCATGTCAACACAACAGCGGGAAAGGAAGATCCAGTCGGGAACTCACTACTGCGAAATGCTGCCAGTAGAATATCAGCCCTCGGCGGAATATTTACGGCTGTATGAATATGCGCTGAATAATTTTTCCAAGGAGACCGCCGACGGAGTGCGTATCGCTGCGGAAAGGATATATGCCGACAAAAAAGCGCCCGTGCTTATCTCACTTGCGAGAGCGGGACTTCCTGCGGGGATAATGATAAAGCATTATCTTGAAAGGAAATATCACATTGAGGTGCCACATTTTGCCGTTTCCATTATCCGCGGAAGAGGTATCGACAAAAACGCCATGAAGTATATCCTTGACCGTTTCAGCGCGGACAGACTGCAGTTCGTGGACGGCTGGACGGGAAAGGGCGCTATACAGAATCAGCTCATTGATGCCATGAAGGACTATGAGGGCATAGACCCCCGTGTGGCTGTCATCGCCGATCCTGCGGGGATAACCCCGTTCTGCGGCACTCACGACGATTTTCTCATTGCAAGCTCCTGCCTGAATTCGGTGGTGTCGGGACTTATCAGCAGGACTGTTCTGCGGGACGACCTTATCGGTCCCGACGATTTCCACGGAGCCGTATACTACGGAGAATTTGCCGAAAATGACCGCTCCTGCGAGTTTATTGATACCGTGGAAGCGGAGATGTCCTACGAGGATATCTCCCCCGAAAATGAAGAGGCTCTCTCCTGTACGGGCTATGACGAGGCGTATGATATCATGGAACGGCTCCGCATATCGGACATCAATTTCATCAAGCCCGGCATTGGGGAAACTACCCGCGTGCTGTTAAGACGAGTTCCCTATAAGGTGCTTATCGCCGAGGACTGTCCCGAAAAATATGTGGCTCATATAATCGAGCTTGCCCGCGAAAAGAATGTGCCTGCGGAGAAATATCCGCTGAAAAGATACCGCAGCTGCGGTATCATCAGAAATATGCCCTCTGACGCGTGATTGGTGAATA
This sequence comes from Oscillospiraceae bacterium, assembly GCA_051882725.1. Classification (GTDB taxonomy): domain Bacteria; phylum Bacillota; class Clostridia; order Oscillospirales; family Ruminococcaceae; genus RGIG4694. The sequence continues at coordinate 19,073 of JBJESJ010000010.1, read as the reverse complement.
TTATGCTGTTTCTATCCGACCTTGATAATACCCTCATTTTTTCCTACAGAAAATTGTCCGAGGAAAACCTCTGCGTTGAAAAAAAGGACGGGAAAGATCTGTCTTACATGACATACCGCTCAGCGGAGCTTTTCGGAAGGATCGTCCGCCGTGTGACCTTTATCCCCGTGACTACGCGGTCTGCAGAGCAGTACGGACGGATATCCTTCCCCGGAGGATATGTCCCCCGTTACGCCGTTATCGACAACGGAGCAAATCTCCTGATAAACGGCAAGCCCGACGATCAATGGCGCAGCGAAATAATTCCCGCCGTAAACGAAAGCCTGCCCGAGATACATGAATGTGAGAAATTTCTCCGAAAATGCGGCGAGGTCTATTTCGATATACGGTTCGTGGACGATTCCTTCCTGTTCACAAAATGCCATGACTCGGAGCGTATCATGCATGAGCTGTCCTTTGCAGTAAAGCCCGTCAGGACGCGGCTTTTCATCAACGGCGACAAGCTCTACGCCATTCCCGACGGCATCAGCAAGAAAAATGCTCTCGAAAGGCTGAAAATGCGGCTGAAGAATGAGCTCATCATTGCGGCGGGCGACAGCCTTTTTGACGAGGGTATGCTCTCGGCGGCAGATATTGCTATAGTAAAATACGGCGAGCTTTGCGGCAGGGAGATAAATCCCCGTCAGCTCTCCGAGGATACGGAAAGCTCACCCGATTTTGTGCTTTCCCGTCTTTCGGAGCTTATTGATAATAATTTAACGGGCTGAACAGATCAGCCCGTTTTTTATACAAAATTATCAATAAAAGGAACGATATCCCGATAGCCTACCGCAAGATTCAGATTCTGTCCGCCGCGGACGCCTGCGGTGCTTATCCCGATGACTTCGCCGTACATGTTCAGCACTGCTCCGCCCGAGCTTCCCGCCGAAATGGGAGCGGTGAACTGTATCATCTCAACGCCGTTTACCGTCCTGAAGCCTGCGATTATGCCGTCCGAAACGGAATTGAACAGCCCCAGCGGACTTCCGATAGCCACCACTCTCTGTCCCCGGCTGAGGGGAGCGCTTCCGCTGTAGACCTTCAGCGGCTTGATATGCCTGTCGATCCGTATGACGGCAAGGTCGAGCAGCGGGTGATATTTTATGACGCTGTACGCAGGATAGCTGCCGTTGTCGTTTTCTATTCTGACGGAGTAGGAAGCTCCTCCGTTTGCCACATGACAGTTTGTGAGGATATATCCCCTGTCGTTGATGACGATGCCCGAACCCGTGCTCACAGTCATTCCGAAACGGTTATGTACTTCAATGAGAACTACCGACTCCGCCAGCGCTGCAAGCTCCTCATAGCTGAGCTCTCTCGCTGCGGACGTATGCGGGTTCGCTGCCTGTGTCCCTGCCGACGGTCTGCACGTCTGACTCGCAGCGCCTGCCGAGCTTTGCTTCGGAGGTCTTGTAAGGTCTACGGTATAGCTTTTTACGGAATTCCCTGCGGGAGCAGCACTGTTTGCAGCGGGACTTGCCGAAACTCTTTTTCTTGGAGGTCTGCTCAGATCAACCTTACTCCTGCGTTCGGGAGCATTTCCGACAGGAGCCGCATTGTGATCGGGAAGAGCCATATCCTTCGGCGGACCTATCACAAAAGCGGAGGACCTGTCCAGCAGCTCCTTATCAATATTGATATCCCCGCCCGGCAGCAGGATACACACATCTATCCCCATAAGCGCGGCAAGATAACAGAAGGAATACTCATTGCAGCCTATCCTGCCAGAGCATATCAGCTTGCGGAATTTACCCTTGTTCTGCAGAAAATCGGCGATATACATGTCCGACCAGTACGCCAGAACTGCGCCGAGATTTTTCTCCATTGTAGGGCTGAAATTCTTCCTTGCCCTGCCGACCTCCCCGCAGACTTTTCGGCAGGCTGCGCGGAAATCACGGTTTTGCTGCGTGTCGGATATCCCCTTAAGCGAAGCCGTTTCCTTGTCGGCGGCGATATCTCCGTACATTCCGATATAATGCTCCGCGGTCTGACTGTCACGGAAGGGCGGAAAGCCGTTTATCCTGCGATAGACATAATTTCCGTCCGGCGAGAGCTTAGCGTCAAGCGCCCTGAGCTTATCGCACAGTGAATCGGTACAGCCCGTGCCGCGGACAAAAAACACCTGCTGCTCATTATTCGTAGTGTTGCCGTGTATATTTATAAATGAATCCAGATCGGATATCCCGAATCTGTTCAGGCAAATGTTCATTCTATCTCCCCCGCATATCTGTCATTGATACAGACATTATATCACTTTTCCCCGAAATTGTCAACGACATGCAGAGCGTTCCCGCAAAAAAAGGAACGGCAAGGAAACTTTGAATTCTCATAAGTCCCTTGCCGTTTTGAAATATTAAGCCTTCCGAAAGGAAAAGCTGTCAGCACAGCATATTCTTATCCGTTTTTGCGGCGGACAGCCTTCAGCTCGATATAGCCTCTTTCTCCGACAGGCTCAAGCTGTATGCGGGGAGCGTCGTCATTCCATTCGTATCCGATGACCTCGGGGGCATACCTATCCATTGACTGCTGAACGGCAGCTATGGCTTCGCAGTAATCCTCCTCTTCAAATGGCTCGCCCTGAAACATCAGATAATCGCTCTCGGGAAGCGTTATCACATCAAAGCCCTCGGGAACGGCACCGTCATGATCCTTCGGGACCTCAACTCCCTGTACATACACGGAGGTGCCGTTTCTGCGGTACTTCTCGGGGAGCCACAAGCATACAGGCTCGCCGCAGAGCGAATCCATGCTCATGAGCAGTCCCCATACATCGCAGCCCACCTCTTCGCAGTATCCAAAATAATCCTCCGCCTTAACGCCCCGCTTTATCACAGCCTTTCTTTCGGGCTTATGGACCACCTGAATAAACACGTTCCTGACATTTTCCATACGATCATACTCCTTTCTAAGCTCACGGAATTTTACTCCGTATGGGACAAACAAGGATATCGGAACGGGTGACTTTGCATATTCCTTGGGATTGCAGCCAAACTCCCGCAGAAACGCCCGCTGATAGCCGTCAACACTGCCGAAGCCCATTTCAAAGGCGATATCCGCGATACGGACATCCTCATTTTTGAGCCGAATCGCCGAGCGGGAAAGCCGCAGCCTTCGGATATAATCCGAGGGAGTAATTCCCGTATGCTCCCGGAATATCCGATAGGAATACCACGGTGAAAACATTGCCGCACGGGACAGCTCGGCCATGGTTATTTTCTCGTTGATATGCTCTGAAATGTAGTCCTGCATACGCTGAACAGCTTTTACGGTCTCGTTCATTTTTTATCCCTCCCATTGCTCACATTATAATCCATTCCAAAAATAATTTCTCGATTTTTTTTGCCGAAATGACATGCGCATACGATTGTGAAAGCGGATTCTCAGTTACAGGAAGAAAACTGCTCCATGCCGTTATCATTATGAAGCTCTCAACCATACCTGACATAAAATATCCTGCTCATTTATCGAACCAACCGATGACGTTTTTATTGAAGCGTTCAAACATTCTTTTTGAAGCCTTCCATTGTCCCGTACTGACATTGCAGAAGCTATATCCCGTTCTTGAATATTCGGCGGGACAGCTGCTTTCTCCGTATATGAATTTATTCTCACAGACGATATCCGGATAAATCGGCGGTACTGACAGGTCTTCCAGAGCAGTACATCGCTCCGATACGGACACTCCCCTGTTCGGCAAAATTATTTTTCGGAAAAGAGTCCGTCTTTTTCGTCCATACAGCGTCATATTCTGCAATTCCGATGAGACGTTCCTTTATGAAATACATAAGCTTCCTCCCCGAAATGATATCCTTCGTGCATGTAGAAACAGGTCATTTCTTTCCATATGATTTTCATAATAATATCATATCTGACAGAAGCTGTCAATGGATCCCTCTGATAGTCCACGGCATTTCTCACAGCAAAAATACTCAGTTGACCTCCGCAGATCATTATGGAACAATTATGATAATATCTTCCGAGGTGAAAAAATGGACAAGGATTTGAAAAAGGCGCTTACTATTCTGAAAAGGTCGGAAAAGCAGTCTCTTGCCGCAGAAGAAGCAGCTCTCTTTGAAGAGCAGAAGCTGACAGCAAGATATGAGCCGCTGAACCACGATGAGCTTATTTCCCGCATTAAAAGATCCGCCGATAAAATACCTCTCCAAAAGACGGCAAAAGGCTTTCTGTACAGCATTTCAAGCGGCGATATGCGCTATCACACTGCCCTTTCAAGCCTTATATGGGCAAGGGCTGTGCAGTTTCATTCAATTCAAGCAATGACCAGAGCCTTCCGCTTTTCCGAAATATCGCTTGCCTGTCCGACAATTACGGCGAACAGCTTGATAATTTCATCAGCAAAAAGCGAAAAACAATATAATTCACTGCGGGGGATATCTTCCGCAGACAGCTTTCCCCCAATGAGTATACCTACTGTCTTATCCTCGGAAAGGTGAGGAAATACTGAAATGAAGGAGGTCCCCGAGGATCACCCACTGCGCAGTGTTATGTGTCAGCCGATGATCTACCGTCAATACAGGATAAGGACAACAGATCCCAAAATGAGCGCCGAAGAGCTTTCAAAGCATAAGCTTCTCCCAATTAAAATGGCGCAGGACCATTTCGTGCTGTGGGAAACCTATCCCATAACCGCCCACAAGGGGCTTGAAGGAAATGACATCGGCCTCGGCTTCGGAAAATAAAGCTCATGGGGCATTTCCGCTTTTTTTACGACGGCTGAGATCAAATATTTTTAACAATCCCTGCCGCTTTTGAGGATAAGTATTATACCTCAAAAGCGACAGGGACTGTTCATATTATCAGATTATTTTCGTTTTAAGATATCCGTCTCCGCCGTTCTCGGTAAGGTCGGCGGAATACTGTCCGTCAAGTCTGCCCTTGAATCTGACCTCGGCATAGACGCCGTCCTTTTCCTCGGTGATGTTCCGATAATCCATCACCGTAAAATCGCAGCCGTCACGGGGAGTTTTCATATATCCGAGGATATCCTCGGCGGACGTTATATCATCGGGAAGAGCAATACTGTCAAAGCTGTCGTGAAACTCATAGGGAGTGTAAAGCTCGTCTGTCACTTCAACGGCATGGAGCTTTCTGAGATAATAATTATTGCTGTCCGCCGTATAGATGTACATTTTCACTCCGTGAGGGTCAGTTCCCGTAACATTGCCGTAAACTACCGACGCTCCGCTTTCAGGGTCATGCTCATAGCCGCAGTATTCAAAGCCCTTGCTTTCGTCATAGAACAGCTTAGAGGTGTCTATCCTGTCAGTCCCGTCATCGGATAAATATCTGCAGTCTGCCTTGGCGATATGCTCGCTGCCGATAATGTCCATTGATGTCATAAATGCCATTGATGTCGGGAAATACTCGGTCTGTTCAGGGTCGGGGTCCTCTTGTGTCATCTGAAAATCATACCGCTGAAGGTATTCATATTCGCAGATATCCTGCGGGTCGGGCAGATCATCGGTATCATTCCAGCTGTAGTCGAACAGTCCCGACTGTGCCATTTCGGAAGCCTGCAGCAGAAATCCGCCGTCGCCTGTCAGATTATTGTCAAAATGATAATCGGTGCTGCCGTATATGCCCACTGCGCCTATGTTCACAACAGTGTATGAGTCACCGTCCTTTTCAAGCTCAAAGCCCATACAGCAGTTACTGTACACACCGTTAAGGAAAGCATCGTGACCGAAATTTTTGTTGTGCACAGTATTTCCGCATTGATCGGCGGTCATGAAATTGTAGTCAATGCTCACATACTCATGCTGTGTGAAAACGCCCTTAGTCATCCAATCCGCCAAAAAAGCGGGGGTATTTTCTTTCTCGTTTTCACCGGGCACATATACGTTATTGATGCAATAATCATCAATGCGGTAATAATCGGGAACGTCCCCGCCCATGTACATCTCCATGTACTGTCTGAAAATTTTCTCACCAGCCTCCGAAACGGAAGCAGCCTCGGCAGTTTTCCAGCCGTCGGAGGTGATGTAAGGATCGGATTCCATGGTGTAGGGGTCAATATAATAATAAAATGCGGCTTTAGTGTTGTCGTCGGGCAGGGCATAAAAGGTCTGCGCCAGAAGCGTTACCGAACAGAACGCAAGCACAAATGGTATGGCACTGCCAAGCTTTTTTACGGTCATCACAGCGCTTATCCGCTTTTTCGTAAGCTTTGCGGTGGGACTGAGATATGTGGTGACGGCGGGATATTTTGCCCTTGAAACACCCTTGAGAATAGTCCTTGAATACTCCTCCCGCTCCTCGTCGGAGAAGCCCTTTGAAGCGCGCTCGTCGCAGGTTATCTCCATATCCTCGTAAGCGTTTTTCACCATGATATACGCCAGAGGATCGAACCAGTTGATACAGCGGAATATCATCAGCAAAAGCTTGATAAGTATATCTCTTCTTCGGATATGAGTGACCTCATGCCGCAGGATAAAGCCTATCTCCTTTTCGGAGAACTCCTCTGAGGGGAGTATTATCTTCGCTCTGAATATCCCCATTGCAAAGGGCGTGTCCGTTTCGGGGAAAATTATCAGCTCGGGCAGTTTCACCTTATTTTCCCTGCATATCTGTTCAAGTATGGCATTATACGCATGGTTTGCACAGGGGATACTTCTCATGCGTACCGCTTTGTAAAGAGTCGCCAGCTTTATCATCTGATAAGCAAAGGTGATCACTGCGCCTGCCAGCCAGATGTAAAACAGTGCGTTGTACAGAAGATCTGCCTCGGCGGCAGCGCCTGTAAAATAGCTGTTTATCTCGGTCACCCCGTCAGCGAATATGGGCTCGGGCGATCTTATGAACAGCGGCAGGTTGAAATTATCCAGAGGGATAATGGTCCACGGCGACCATATTTTTACGGGGATAAGCAGAAAAACGGGTATCACCACCGCAAGGGCATATTTCCAGCCGTTCGGGAATTTATTGTGAAACAGCACATCAAACAGCTTGACTATCAGCACATACAGAAATATCCCCACCGTGACCGTTGACATAAAGGCTCCGAAGCCAAGCTCGGAGTAGCTTGTAAACAGTTCATTGCCCATAGGCTCACCCCTTTCGTTTATTTTCGATAAATGCCATTAACTCCTCTGCTTCCTCGTCGGTTATTTTTCTGCTGCCGAACATGGCAGCTACCAGCTTCGGCAGACTTTTCTCCCCTATTCTTTCGGCAAAGGAACGTCCCTCCTCCACAAGATATTCCTCCTCGGAAATTATGGGCGTATAGAAGCGGTTCCTGCCGTTTTTTTCGCTTTTTACAAAGCCCTTCTCCTCCAGACGGGAAAGGACTGTCTGCAGTGCAGACATGTTCCATTCCTTTTTCTCGTCAAGATAAGCCTTCAGGTCGGCAGTGGAAACGGGAACATCACAGCTCCATACTCCCTGCATTACCGAGAATTCCGCGTCGGGCAATCTTTTCATATTTATTTTCCTCCTTTGTTTACATACATTTGTATGTTCTAATATTATTATACAATTGTAGGTTCTAAATTTCAAGAGAAATTCTGCACAAATATCCGGGGATTTTTATATACAAAGCAAACAAAACACCCCTTATCCGAACATATTATTCTCGGATAAGAGTGTCTGGCAGTCTGCAGGAAAAATCCTCATTCATCAAAGGGAGTGACCGAAAGATAATTCCCGATAACCAGCGGAGAATGATCCGAATGTTTCAGCATATCCTGCGCAGTTTCCACCCGCTTTACGGCAAAATATTTGTTTACGGTCACACTCAGCGACACATGTTCGGATATCTTGGAGTAAAGGTTATCATATATGTAATCCATGGTCATTATTACGGGCTTGGAATATATTGTCCCGTGTGCTATCCTGATATTTCCTTAGCATGCCGCATACAGCAAATGCTCTCCTTTGCCGGGACGCTTACGGTATATTCCCGATATACCCTATCGCCCGTCAAAGGAGAGCATTTCATATTATATGAGGTCCCTGATATTATTTTTGTCCGAACCTTTTCGCAGCTTCAGCTGCGGCTCTTGCAAACCTGTCGGTCTCCGACGCGGTGTTGAATACCGATGGGGCAAATCTTACCGCACCGTCGGGAAGAGTTCCTATAGCTTCATGGGCAAGCCCCGAGCAGTGCAGTCCTCCCCGCAGAGCAAAGCCCTTGTCGTTGAAGAATCTGCACGCCTCCTCGGGAAGGGCTCCTCTGATGTTGAACAGCACGATAGGCAGATATTCCGCTCCCTCCTGCCTGTAGACAGTCACTCCGTCAATTCGCACGAGCTTTGCAATCAGGCGGTCGCACAGTCCCTTTTCATGAGCGTATATCTTATCCTTGCCTATGCTGTTGACAAAGTCCAGCCCTGCGGCAAGGGATATGGCTCCGATAGTGTTGACTGTCCCGCTTTCCAGCGAATCGGGAAGAAAATCCGGCTGCTCTGGGTCGAGAGAGGTACTCCCTGTTCCGCCTTCGATAATGGGTCTTATCTTATATTTCCCGTCCGAGATGAGCAGTCCTGTGCCAGGTGCCGCATACAGCCCCTTATGAGCTGCACAGCAGAGGATATTGATATTGTCCCGGGTCAGGTCGATGTCACGCACTCCGCAGACCTGCGCTCCGTCGGCGATAAAGCACAGTCCCCGTCTGCGGCAGAGAGCACCTATCTCACGATAGGGCATCAGCTGTCCCGTGACATTGCTTCCGAGAGTGAATATCACCGCCCTCGTTTTCGGGGTGACCGCCTTTTCGATATTGCGCAGCAGCACATCGTTTGCAGGAGCTGCAGGCGCTATGCTGTAGGAAACTCCCCCTCTTTTGGAAAGCGCATACACGGGACGAAAGACCGAGTTATGCTCCATATTGGATATTATCACATGGTCGCCCGAACGGACCACGCCTTTTATTGCAAAGTTCAGCGCATGAGTGCAGTTTAATGTCAGGACAACATTTTCGGGCTGTGCGCCGAAAAAATCGGCAGCCTTTTTCCTTGCATTATATACCTCCTGCGCAGCCGCAATGGAAATGTCATGACCGCTGCGCCCCGGATTTCCTCCGTATTTTGTTATTGCCGCTGTGACAGCCGCACGAACGCTGTCAGGCTTCGGAAAAGTTGTTGCGGCATTATCAAAATTGACCATTTCCCCTCCGTCTCCGCAGCAGGCTGTGGGAATGACAGCCTGTGCTCATCATTTCCCGCCTGCATGCAGATATCTATTCATTGCTTACCGAGATAGCCTTGTAATTCATGCCGTAGCTTTCGAGAAGCTCCGCTATTGCCTGCGGCTGTGCATTTGTCACAACACTGTAGCCGCAGCCCGACGCAAGTGTTTTAGGCGTTCTGATGAGCTTCGCCTCGTACCCCTGCGTTTCAAGTATATATTTCGCCTTCGACGCCAGAGTAACCGACGGAAAGGCAGCAGTATAGCTTTTCATGTTATCGGTCCTTTCGCGGGGAATATATCCCCGATTTCATTATATGCGGCAGATGATGGTTTTGACATATCATCTTATGAAAATCCTTGTTGACAAATCACCGCGCGGGGTGTATAATATTATCTGTAAAGCTGAAAACCTATCCACTGTAAGGAGAATATATAAATGGAAAAGACAAGACTTCAGAAAATAATGTCCGACGCGGGGATATGCTCCCGCCGAAAGGCTGAGGAATACATTTCCCAAGGCAGAGTCAAGGTAAACGGGAATGTGGCTCATCTGGGCGACAAGGCGGGCTCCCGCGACGTTATACAGCTGGACGGACAAAGGATAGACCTTCCCCGCCGCAAAAGAAAAATATACATCATGCTCAACAAGCCCAGAGGATATGTTACCACCATGTCCGACGAGCTGGACAGAAAGTGCGTTACCGACCTGCTGACGGGCGTGGAGGACAGAGTTTACCCCATTGGCAGACTGGACCGCAACTCCGAAGGTATGCTGCTTTTCACCAACGACGGCGAGTTTGCCAACGATATCATGCACCCCGCTCGTCATGTCACAAAGACTTATCGCGTGACTGTACGTCCTGCCGTCACCGAGGAACAGCTCATCGCTCTTTCGTCGGGTGTGGTCATCGACGGGAAAAAGACTCTCCCCGCAAACGTGGATGTGATCTCAAAAGAGGAGGGCAGAGTAGTGCTGCTTATCGTGATACATGAGGGCAGAAACCGACAGATACGCAAAATGTGCGAGGCTGTGGGACTTGAAGTGGCACGTTTGCGGCGCATCGCCATCGGACCCGTAAAGCTGGGCATGCTCAAGCCCGGCACATGGCGCGAGCTTTCAAGCGAGGAAGTACGTGCGCTCCGCAGTGCAGCTTCCATGAAATAATATGCAAAAAAACGGTCAATGTATATATACGCACATTGACCGTTTTTATCTTACCTGTTTATCTTACTTGATAAGCTCGCCCTTTTCAGGCTGCTTTCTGATTATCTTCTTGGAAGTGGTCTTGACAAATTCCGTGCTGCGGACACGCAGTCTGCGGATCGTCTTTGCGGAAGTCAGAGTCTTGTTTATCTCGTCGATAAGGCTCTGGAGCTTTGCGCCTATCTCTTCAAGAGGCATATCCTTTACAAGCTCCTGATTGGGGAATATTTCCGCGGTGATAACGCTGTCCTCCTCGTAGACGAGAACTTCCTGTACGATCTCCGCATCGGCGAACTTGTTCTCCAGCTCCTCGGGAGATACGTTTTCTCCGTTGCTGAGGATAATGAGGTTCTTCTTTCTGCCCGTTATGTAAATGTGGTTGGTATCGCTGACATAGCCAAGGTCTCCGGTGCAGAGCCAGCCGTCCTCGGTGAGTGCTTCTGCGGTGGACGCTTCGTCCTTGTAGTAGCCCAGCATTACCGACGGGCTCTTTGCGCGTATCTCGCCGTCAACTATCTTCACCTCGCAGCCGGGAACGATGATTCCCACGCTTTCAACAGCCTCCTCGTCGAAGCTTGCGGTGGAGATCCTGGGCGAGCACTCGGTCATACCGTAGCCCTGTGCCATAGGTATACCCAGAGCGGCATAATTCTTCACTATTTCGGGGCTTAAGTACGCTCCGCCGCTGTATATCCTCTTAAGACGTCCGCCGAAAACAGCCTGTGCAATGGCAGCCATGGGTATCTCGGGCTTTGCCTTGGAAGCGGCAGCTATCTGCTTGTAGATGGTCTGTGCGATCATCGGAACAAGCAGGATTATCGTGGGCTGGAACAGCTTGAGGTTCGCTCCCAGACGAAGCATGGAATCATTTACGCAGACGGTAGTGCCGTATCTGAGCGACAGCAGTATATCGCAGGTGAAGCAGTAAACGTGATGAATGGGCAGCACTGTGAGCAGGGAATCCTCGGGAGTTGCCTCGTTATCGCAGCACATCGCATTGTCCATAAGGCAGCGGTGAGCCAGCATAACGCCCTTGCTCTTGCCGGTGGTGCCTGAGGTGTAGAGTATCGCCGCAAGGCTTTCGGGGTCGATATCAGCAGGCTCGGCGGATGAATACTCCGCATGGATCTTCTCAGCGGAAAGACCCTCTCCGCTGAAGGGCACGAACGCCTTGACAGCGGGGCATTTTGCCTTGAGAACAGGTATCATCTTTTCAAAAAGCGGGCTGTAGAAAATCACCGAGATATCCGCACGGATAAGCAGGTCGATGATATCCTCGCAGGCAAGCTGAGCGTCCAGCGGAACGATGACATTTCCGCTCATGACCGTGCCGAAATAGCAGGTCAGATAATCGTAGGATGTGGGTCCGATAACTGCAGCATGGAGCTTTTCATCGGACAGCTCCTTAAGATAGGAAGCGATCTTAAGGCTGTCGGAGCGAAACTCCGCGAAGCTCTTTTCGGCGATATCTCCGCCCTTTTTCTCCTTGACGAAGGTCTTGTCACCGAACTGTGCGGCAGCATTTACCACCAGATCGGCAAGTGTTTTTACAGCTGACTTGTCCATTTACATTTTCCTTTCCGCCTTTAAGCATTTGTAAGCTTTTCAAGGTAATCCACAGCGTCCTGCACGGTGGAAAGCTTTGCGATCTCGTTCTCGTCAACTGTGACGCCGAGGGAATCCTCAAGCTCGCCAAGCATGCTCATAAAGTCAAAGGAATTGAATCCCAGATCCTCGATGAATTTAGAATCGGGAGTTACAGCGTCGGGATCTACCTCGACATAGTTTAAAATAAGTTCTTTTATCTTTTCGTACATTATACTGACCCTCTCATATCATTATATCATTTCAAGAATTTCGCCTATAGTTCTGTCCTTATCCTCGATGCCTCTGAAAAGCGCACGGCAGAAATAGTAGTAGAACACTTCCATTTCCTGATCGGTAACAGCGTCCTTCTTGTACTCGAAGTTGAAGTTGAGACCGTTGTCCTCGGGGCGGTGCATTATCGTCAGATACAGAGGCTGAGCAGCAGTGCCGTTGGTGTACCACATGCTCTTGTAAGGGATATCGGGCATCTCGGCAGAAGCTTTCTGTGATGTAAGGGGCTGATATGTAAGGCTTATGCTCTCGTAGCTGGCGCCCGGAGCAAGCTTCAGCTCCTTGCTTCTTCTCATAGTCAGCTCAACGGGGTCAAAGTTTGCATGTCTGAATATGCGCATCTGTTCCTTCTGTATCTCCTTAACGCCCTCTAAGAAGGTGAGCTCCGGCTCTAAGATGGTACGCAGCGGGAAATAGTGTATCCTCGTTCCGCCGCAGCGCTTTTCGAGGACTGTACCTCTTCTGGCAACATTGGTCTTGACGGAAACGTCCTTCTCGCCGTTGTTGAACTGGGAAAGCACGGTGCGCAGTCCCATAAGCAGCAGGCTCGTCATTGGAACGTTGTTCTCGGAGCAGAAGTCGAGAAGCCGCTGAGTAGGCTCTGCTTCAAGCCTGTAGGTGGAGATAGCTGCTTCAATGCTTCTGGACACGATGACTGCGCTGCGCAGATCAGGATTGCCGCTTTCCCTGCGCTGAGTGATAAGTCTTCCCACGCCGTTGAAGTCGGTATACATAGGCTCGGGACGGGCAAGCTCGTTCATCCAGAATTCCTCGTCACGCTTTCTTGCGGGAGAATCCGCCTCGTATTCCAGATCCTTTTCAAGAGCCTTGATATAGGAGGTCATGGGTGCAGGCATTTTTGTGCCGTATCGCATTGCGCAGTATATCTCCAGAATATCCTTCTCAAAGACGATAAGTGAGCTGGAATCCATAGTCATATGGTCAAACTTGGCATAGACGCCGTTGTAGCCGTCGGGGAGCTTTATCATAACTATGCGGTTCATAGGAGAATTGTAACGCTCAAAAGGGATGCCCGTCCAGCGGCGCATCTCATTGTGAGCTGCCTCCTCGCGCCAGTGAGAGAAATCCACAAATTCGATGTCCCTGTCCTCGGTGGGGACGATATACTGCCATGTCTCGCCTTCCTCGTCGAGCACAAACCGCAGACGCATTGCCTCGCAGCGCTCATACGCCTTATAGATGGCCTTTTTCAGCAAAGCAAAGTCAACGTCCTGCTTTACGTAAAGTCCCGTGCCGATGTTGAGCACCTGATGTGCGGGGCAGTACTTTACGGTAAAGTTGTGCATTCTTGTGGCAGCCGCCAGCGGATAGCACTTCATTTCCGCGCCGTTGATGTTGATCATCTTTTCTTTCATATTCAAATCCCCTTTCGGAATCATTTCCATTGATTATCCATAGTCCATATTCAAAGGCAGAGCCGCAGCCTGCCAAACAACATGCCGAGATCGGTCATTACATATACTTTTCGGTAAATTCGGTAACGGTATCCTCGTACAGCTTCTGATTTTCGTAGAGCGAAGCCGCATGGCTCGCATTTTCAACGATAAGCAGCTTTTTCTCGGAGGTGCATGCATCGAAGTTTTTCCGGCTCATTTCGGTAGGTACGAAATCGTCGTCCCTGCCGTGAATGAAGAGTATGGGACAATGCGCCTTCTTCACCGAATCAAGAGTGGAGAAATCGCGGAAGCCGTAGCCTGCCTTTTTCCTGCAGAGCATATCGTTGATGTTCATAACGGGGAAGGGCGGCAGATGATAATCCCTCTTTAAAATGTGAGCGAACACATCGTAAGGCGAGGTGAAGCCGCAGTCTGCGACGATACATTTCACCGTATCGGGCATCTCGTCCATGCCCGACGCCATAAGAATGGTAGCCGCGCCCATGGATATGCCGTGGAGCAGCACCTTCTTTTCGCCGTTAAAGCGTTCGTTTATGTACTTCACCCACGAGATGCAGTCAAAACGGTCAAGAATGCCGAAGCCGATGTAATCGCCCTCGCTCTTTCCGTGAGCGCGGTTATCGACGATAAGGCAGTCATAGCCGCGGTCGTGGTAATAGTGAGAAAGAGTGGAGAAGTCATTCTGACCGCAGCTGGTGTAGCCGTGGAAGCCGATTACAAGCTTGTCTGTTTCCTGTTCTGCGGGCAGATAGTCCGCATGAAGAGCAACACCGTCTCTTGCCTTAACTGTAACATGCTCAAGAGGCTGTGCCATGAGCCATTCCTTATTGGGGTGGATTATCTTCTTATACTCCTCCCACTTTGTCATATCCGCCATTTCGCTGACGTCCACGCGGACCTCGTCCTGACGGGGAATGACCCTGTTAAAAAGATACACAGCCCCCGCAGTACTGCCCGCAGCAAGAAGAACTGCGCCCACAGCGGCAGCTCCCGTTACTATTCCCGAAGTGCTCATTATACATCGTCCTTTCGCAAATCGTCCTTTAGCTTAACAGCCATGTGCAGGGATATCCGACACACACGGCGTTTTTATCAGATCTCAGCACCGAACTGCCTAAGCAGTTCATCTTGATCGGTTTTCGACCGAAGTTCAAAAACTTCTGTAATTATAATACCATATTTTCGACCGGCGGTCAAGTATAATTTAGAAGATTTTTTCAGCGATATTTTGGAAGATATGACAACATTATTAATAAACTAACAAAAAATCGGCTGCCGCCCATCACAGGCAGCAGCCGCAACATTATCTTTCATTTAATAAGCATATCCGAGCTCCAGCGCCCTGATATTCTTCTCCAGAAGCTCGGGCTTGGAGGGAGGAACTATCTTCTTGAAAGCCTCCTTCACCGCAGAGAGGGTAAAATCTCCCAGACGGTTCCCGCACTCCTTGAGCATATTTCCCAGCAGCACGATGTTTCCCATACCCGTGAGCCCGTTCTTGTCAGCCAGCTCGGAAGCGGGTATCTTATGGAACTCCACGTCCTCACGGACAGTCTCCCTTTCGGTCATTGCGCTGTCTGCGAAGATGACCCCGCCGCTTTTGACCTTGCTTTCAAAGCGGTCGAAGGAGGGCGTGTTCATCACCGCAAGGATATCGGGGCTCGTCACCAGCGGCGAGCCTATCTTGTCGTCGGAAATGCACACGGAGCAGTTTGCCGTACCGCCCCTCATCTCGGGGCCGTAGGACGGCAGCCATGATATCTCCTTTCCCATATCCATTCCGCTGTAAGCAAGGGTCTTTCCCGCGAACAGTATCCCCTGTCCGCCGAAGCCCGAAAAAATAATCTCGGTAAGCATTGTAATTATCTCCTTTGATCAAATGTTATTACCATTCCATACATCGGTATCACGATAAACTCCCAGCGGATAGTACGGTATCATCTCGCTGCGAAGTCTTTCCATTGCCTCGGAGGGAGTCATTCCCCAGTTAGTGGGACAGGTGGACAGTATCTCCACAATGGAGAAGCCCCGTCTGTTTATCTGATTTTCAAAAGCCTTCTTTATGGCAGCCTTTGCTTCCTTTATGTGAGGAACGCTGTCCACGGCGACTCTCTGAGCAAGGGCAGTTCCGTCCAGCGTGGCGAGCATCTCGCACATCTTCACGGGGAAGCCGTTGACCTCGGGCTTTCTGCCGTAAGGAGTGGTCTGGGTGACCTGCCCGGGGATAGTGGTGGGCGCCATCTGTCCGCCCGTCATGCCGTATATCGTGTTGTTGACAAAGATAACGGTGATGTTCTCGCCTCTTGCGGCGGCATGGACAGTCTCGCAGGTGCCTATGGCGGCAAGGTCGCCGTCTCCCTGATAGGTGAACACGGTAAGATCAGAATTTGCACGCTTTACTCCCGTTGCAACTGCGGGAGCTCTTCCGTGGGGAGCCTCTATCATATCGCAGCCGAAATAATCGTAAGCCGTCACCGCGCAGCCCACGGGACATATCCCCACGGTATCTCCTTCGATACCAAGCTCGTCGATGACCTCCGCAGTTATGCGGTGGATTATCCCGTGGGTGCAGCCGGGACAGTAATGGAGCGGCACATCGCAAAGTGCCTTCGGACGATCAAAAACTACCTGCATTCTGCCTTCTCCCCTTTCCTGCTGCAAGCTTCTATCTGCTGAAGTATCTCTTCCGCAGACGGGATATTTCCGCCTGTTCTTCCGTAAAAATACACGGGCAGACGACATTCCGTATAAAGTCTGATATCGTCGATCATCTGACCCATATTCATCTCAACATCAAGTATTGCCTTTGCATTTGCCGCTGCCTCGTTAAGCTCCTTCTTCGGGAAGGGGTACAGCGTCTTCGGACGGAAAAGTCCTGCTCTGATACCCTTTTCGCGTGCGCTGTTCACTGCGCTTTCCGCAATTCTCGCAGCCGCTCCGAAGCCCGTCACCACGATATCCGCGTCCTCGCAGAGATATATCTCCGCGTCCGGGAGCTCATTTTCCACCTGTTCATAGCGCATATATCTGCCGCGGACAGAGTTTTCAAGGATATCAGGCTTTAAATACAGCGAATTGATGATATTATGCTCACGCTTGTTTTTGTGGCCGCAGCATGCCCATGGCTTTTCTGTCGGAGTGATCTCCCTGTCGGGGAACTCCACGGGCTCCATCATCTGACCCATAAGACCGTCGGAGAGTATCATCGCAGGCATGCGGTACTTATCCGCCATATCGAAGGCAAGATAGGTCATATCCACGGTCTCCTGCACGGAGGACGGCGCGAACACCAGCATGTGAAAATCGCCGTGACCGGGAGCCTTCACTGCCTGATTGTAGTCCGACTGTGCAGGCTGAATGCCGCCCAGTCCGGGGCCTCCCCTCTCAACGTTTACGATAACGCAGGGCAGGTCGGAAGCTGCAATGTATGATATGCCCTCGCTTTTCAGAGATATCCCGGGGGAGGAGCTTGACGTCATCGCTCTTACTCCCGAAGCCGCAGCACCGAGGGTCATATTAATGGCAGCTATCTCACTTTCCGCCTGAAGAAACACTCCGCCTCTTTTTGCCATATGCTTTGCGAGATATGCGGATATTTCAGTCTGAGGCGTTATGGGATAGCCGAAAAAGCATTTGCAGCCCGCTCTCATTGCCGCTTCGGCGAGAGCCTCGTTTCCCTTCATAAGAACCTTGCTCATTTTAGTTGCTCCTCTCCACACGGATAGCGCAGTCGGGACAGATAACTCCGCACATCGTGCAGGAGATACATTTTGAATTATCGGTGCACTCCGCGGCATAATATCCCTTTGAATTGCGTTCCTGTCCGATTTGAATGATCTTTTTGGGGCAGACCTCGGTACATAGTCCGCAGCCCTTGCATCTTTCGGAATCAACTGTGATCATATGCTTGACCTTTCCCATGGCATATTAACCATGCGCTTTACTTCAAAAAAGCCCTCGTCCTCGGGCGAGCCTTCGGGAACAGCCGTAAATGCGGTAACAAGTCCCGTAAGAGTTTCCAGCTCCCTGCCGAACGCAAGGGAGTTTCGGACGATATCAAGATCCGTTTCGGCTCCGAGATTTGAATTGTTCACAAGAGCCGAACATTTCATGCCGCATGCATTTTCGATGTCCCGCATGATATCCGCTGCCTCCCGGGGAGAAAGATCCTCCCGCCGGTACATGTTGAACACATAAAGCATATCTGTATTATTGGCATATTTTTCAAAAATATGCCGATATCTTCCGAGAGCGTATGCCCCCGCGTCGTCGCCGCCCACATCAATAATGACGTGTTCCCCCGAAGCTATTATATTCTCCATATCAAAATCAAGAACAGGCGTATCAAGATTCGAGCCTGCATACATGGGACAAAAGCATTTTATATCATTTTCCTCGAACAGCCCTTTAAAGTCAGCAGTTCTAAAATAGGGATTGACTATATCTGCGTCCGCGATGGAAACGCTGCCGTATTTTCGCAGACATACCGCCATATTCACGGCAAGATTTGTCTTTCCCACGCCGTAATGTCCCGTAAGGATAGTTATCTTTTTGAAGCTGTATCTCATAATTTCCTCCGGGTAAACATTTCATCTGGTTTCTAAAACTATTATAAATCATTTTTATAATTTTGTCAAGGGATTTTTTGTATTATCAAAAATATTTATGAAAACCCTATTGTAATTTCAGAAACAATATGCTATAATAATACTATACAGGAAAATCGACGAAAAATGAGACGAAGGGAGCGATAAAATATGAAAAACGGTCCAACACATGAAACGGGAGCTTTTTCAGCAGATACAGAAAGCCTGCGGCTTCCCAGATGGAACGACCTTCCCGATCTGGAGCTGTACATGGATCAGGTCATCACCCTTATCAACAAATATATCGGTCCGCTGTCGGCGGATACCGACGCTCCGCTTACGCCCTCCATGATAAACAATTATGTCAAGCTGGATATTCTGCCTGCGCCTGTCAAGAAAAAATATTCCCGCATACATATATCGCGGCTGATAATGATATGCGTTCTCAAGCCGATACTGCCCATACCCCTTATCGGCACGCTGATAGATATCCTGCTGAGATCGCGCTCCGACGAGGAGATGTTCAACTATTTCAGCGAGCATTACGAGCTTGCCTTTGCAAGGACAAATGAAATAATCCGGGAGGCATTCAGCGAGATATCAAAAAGCGAATCCGACGATGAATCCATTCTGTCGCTGGCTGTGATGCAGGCGGCGGCTGTTTCGGGCGGCGGAAAGCTGCTGGCGGAAAAGGCGCTCTCCGAGCTGATGAACGGCGTGCCTGTTGAAGATGACAGCAAATACTGAAAAAAGGGGCTGTAAAAAAAGTCCCCAAGAAAAAAGGCTGCCATCTTGCAAGAA
>JBJESJ010000009.1:0-4437 GCA_051882725.1 Oscillospiraceae bacterium | reverse complement strand
GATGATATCCTCCCGTCCTATAAATGGGATATCGGAGCTTGCCGCTTCCTCCATCATTGAGCGGCAGTAGGATGAGGTGAATTTTTCCTTTTTTTCGGAATAGGCAACTATCACGCTTGCCATGAATGCGAGAAAATCGTCTGCCGCATCGCCGAGAGCCTCGGAGATAGGACGGTTAACAAGCTTTGAAACGCAGATAGCCGCAGCGGTAAGCTCGGCGTCGGGGTCAGGAAAATCGGATTTTATCTTTTCGATAACGCCCTTTGTCAGAGGACTTACGAAAAAGTCCGCATTGTTATTATTGAGAAAAACGGGAGGAAGCTCCTTCTGAGCGTCCTCGGAGTATTTTCTGAAAATCTCCGCGAGCCTTTTGCAGGCTTCTCTGCCGAAATTGTTCTGTATTTTCATTTTGAAGGAACGGTCGCAGAGACAGGTCTCAAAAATATTGAAAAGGCTGAGTACCTTTTCGCCCCGTTCCTTCATCATTTTTTTTGTTTCTTCAATTATTCTGCTCATAGTATATCCTCTTATTCGGTCATTTCAAAAACTCTTATCTTAAATTCCTGCTGTTTGTATTTCTTTTTCAGGTCCTCGGTGAGAGCGACGGCGACCTGTGCCATGGACGGGTCGCTGTAATACTTTACGGCAGCGGAGCCGTCGGATTCGGCGCTTTTGATTATCTCACCCGCCTCGTTCTCGTCCTTGCCGAAAACGGTGTAAAGCACATAGTATACAAAATCCACGGGAGTGATATCGTCGTTGTAAATAATGACGACCCAACGGGAACCGCCTGTTTTTAATTCAGACAAGGCTTTTTTATCTGTAAGGGTCTGTTCCATAAAATCATCCTTTTGTATGTAAATTCGCACTGCAAATAAATATCCCGATAAAACACGCAGACAGGCTATTTGCTCGGAAGTCTGCCGATATGTCCGACCTGTCTTTTCGGGCGGTATCGACTTCCTTATATTATACCATACTTCCACAGGTTTTGCAATACTATTTCATTTGAATTTCACAGCATTTTCAAAATAGACACCCTTGTTTTAAGATAAATTTAAGTTGACGATATTATAATTATATCCAGAAAATCAAATCCGCGTAATGATTTTGTAAAGTTATCAATGAAAGGCAATGTTTTTATGAACGCTTATCAGAATGTTTTTAAACGGGTCGAAAGAAAGTATATCCTCGACGAGGAAAAATACCGTGGGTTATGCTCATGCCTTGATAAATATTTTTTAAAGGACAGATATTTCCAAAGCACGATATGCAATATTTACTATGATACCCCCGACAGGCAGCTTGTAAGAAACTCTCTTGAGAAGCCTGTGTATAAGGAAAAGCTTCGTCTGAGGAGCTACGGCGTTCCCGACGACGATTCCAAGGTGTTCCTTGAGCTGAAAAAGAAATACAAAGGAGTGGTATACAAGCGACGCACAGATATGACGGTCGCACATGCCGTTGATTTTATTGACGGCGCTGTTCCGCCTGCCGATGATTCGCAGATAGAACGTGAAATGAAATATTTCTTGGATTTTTACGGCAATATTGAGCCTGCCATGTTTTTAAGCTATGACAGAAAGGCTTATTTCTGCGCCGATGCGCCCGACTTCCGCCTGACCTTCGACGAGAACATCACCTACCGCACCGAGGACATCGACCTGCGCAGCGGAGTGTACGGTGAAAAGCTCCTTGACGACGGTGAGCATATAATGGAGCTGAAAATACCCGACGCTATGCCTGTATGGTTTGCGCATATTCTTACGGAGCTGGATATTTTCCCCGGAAGCTTTTCAAAGTACGGATCGGCTTACGAAAGAGAATTTATTAAATACAATAACCTCGAAAGGACGAACTGCTATGCTTAATCAGACGCTTACAACAAATTTTTCCGCCGGGGAGATAATCATCTGCGGAGCGGTCTCGATAGTGCTGGGGGCGATGATAGCCGCCGCCTTCGGATACAAATCCCGCAAATCGGGGAGCTACATGATTACGGTAGCGCTTATCCCGCTTATCGTTCAGGTGATAATAATGCTGGTAAACGGCAACGTGGGAACGGGTATCGCAGTCATGGGCGCTTTCGGGCTTGTGAGATTCCGCTCGGCACAGGGAAGTGCCATTGATATCTGCGGAGTGTTTCTTGCGATGGCTGTAGGTCTTGCCTGCGGAACGGGACACATCTGGATAGCTGCAGGGCTTGCGGTGATAGTCTGCCTGCTTAAGCTGTTCTATTCGGTACTTCCCATCGGAAAGAACAAGCCGAAGGAAAAGGAACTTAACATCACTATTCCCGAAAATCTTGAATATGACGGCGTTTTCAAGGATATATTTGAAAAATACACTAAGAAGTGGGAGCTTGTTCAGGTCAAGACCACAAATATGGGAAGCCTTTTCAAGCTGAAATACTATATTGAGATAACCGACCCATCCAACGAGAAAAAGCTCATCGACGAGCTTAGGTGCAGAAACGGAAATCTTGAGATAATGTGCTCACAGATAAGCGTTACCGATGAACAGACGCTTTTCTGAACTTGTATGAAAGGACGATATTATGGATTCTAAAAACAGATTTGCGGTCATAAGCGCGGCTATGGTATTGTCTGCGGCGGCGCTGACCGGCTGCGGAAATACAGCGGCTGATAATACGGGGAGCGGCTCTTCGGCGGCGGAGACCTCTGCAGCAGGCTCGGAGGCTGCCCGTGAGACTGTGGGAGAAAGCGCTGTTCTGCTTGCAAAATACAGTGAGAAAACGGCAGACTATGATGAACAGACTGCTGTGAACATTTCCTTTGACGGCACAGCCGCCTCAGTTGACGGTCAGGGAGCGGCTTATGCCGACGGGACAGTCACAATTTCCGCCGGGGGAGAATATATCATCTCGGGCAGCACCTCCGACGGCAGCATTGTTGTGAACTGCAGCGAAGATGAAAATGTAAGGCTTATCCTTGACGGAGCGGATATTTCCTGTAAGGACGGTCCTGCGCTGCTTGTCACATCGGCGAAAAATGCGTATCTTATACTGAAGGACGGCACGGAAAATAAGCTGTCAGACGGTACAGTTTATTCCGACGGCGATAATGCGGACGGCTGCATTTTCTCCAAGGCGGACCTTATCATCGGCGGAGAGGGTACCCTTAACGTCAGCGGAAATTATAAGCACGGTATCGTATCCAAGGACGACCTTGCAGTCATCGGAGGGGATCTGAACGTCACTGCCGTATCGAGCGGTCTCTGCGGCAAGGATCTGGTGGAGATCGACAGAGGCAATATATCCGTCACGGCGGGAAACGACGGCATCAAGTCCACCAATACCGAGGAAGCGGACAAGGGCAGTATCATCATCTGCGGCGGCAGTATAACCGTTGCTTCGGAGGATAACTGCATATCCTCCGCTGCGGCGCTGGATATAAGCGGTGGAGTGTTTGACCTGACCGCAGGCGGAGGCTATGTGAACGCTGAGCCGAAAACAGGCGGCGACAAGGGCGGCGGAGGTTTCTTCGGCGGCGGAGAAAGACCCGAAGGGAACGGTGAGGACGGAGGTTTCCGCAAACATGACAAAATGACGGAAAACGGAGAGATGACTCCTCCCGAGGATAAACCCGCGATGATCGGGGAAATGCCCGAAAAGCCCGAAATGAACTGGGATACTGCTCCCGACTTCGGGAATATGCAGAATTTAGCCTTGATCTACGCGGAGAATACGGTCACAGATTCTTCTGAACAGGCTTCGTCCGGGAGTACGGAGGAGTCCTCCGCGCCCAAGGGCATAAAGGCGGAGACCTATCTGACTCTTTCGGGCGGAGAGATAACGATAGATGCTGCGGGAGATGGTATCCATTCCAACGGCAGCGTGACCGTATCGGGCGGCAGTCTGACTGCTGCATCGGGAAGTCAGGGCATACACGCGGACAGCACATTTCTTATCACAGACGGCGATATCACCATAACCCGGAGCTATGAGGGGATCGAAGCCAAAACCATAACCGTTAACGGCGGAAATATCTCTGCGGTATCCTCCGACGACGGCTTTAACGGCACCGACAGCTCGGGCACAGGGGGCATGGGAATGGGAATGTTTGATGTCTCCGATGGCGTATATATCGAGATAAACGGCGGAGTTACCGAGATAAATGCAGGCGGCGACGGCATTGACTCTAACGGAGCATTTTATCTTAATGGCGGCGAGGTATACGTCAGCGGACCCACCAACAGCGGAAACGGTGCTCTTGACTACAACGGCACCGCCGAGGTCACGGGAGGTACTATCATCGCCTGCGGATCTTCCGGAATGGCAGAGGGCTTCGGCACGGGCTCGTCGCAGTATTCGGTGCTCTATAATCTGACGGGCATAGTCTCGGCAGATGTGGAGGTCACCGTGACCGACAGTGAGGGAAATGTCATACTTTCGCACAGCTTCTCAAAGGAATGGCA
>JBJESJ010000008.1:0-4510 GCA_051882725.1 Oscillospiraceae bacterium | reverse complement strand
CGTTGATATTTTAAAATATACCGCATGCCTGCCCGTAACAGCCTTTACCACAGCCTTTACAACACCGCTGTCATGCCCCACATCACATACGCCTATCTCTTCATCGTCGGCGAAGATGTGAATATGGCAATCCGCTCCCATTCCTCTGACCTCGGCTGCAAATTCCATGGTGCTGCTTGAATAGTCGTCACCGAAATCGAAGTATTTGTAGCCGATAACATCGCCGCTGTGAATATTTGCCACACAGCGTTCAAATACATTCCTTTCGGTGATAAAAGCGCTCCCCTTGAGCACGCATGCAATATCCGCAGGCGTGACCTGATAGGGATCGAGACTGTCCTCAAAGCCGAGGGAGGTCATCTCAACGGGCGGGATAGTACCGTCGGGAAGAAACTCGATCTTCTCCACACAGCCCCGTCTGGACATGATAGTCCCGTTGGTCATGCGGTGATAGAACACGTACCACTGTCCGTTTATGCAGGCAACGGAGCCGTGATTGTTCCCTCCGGGATAGTCCACGCCGTTGTCAACGATATATCCGCGGTAGGTATATGGTCCCGTGGGGCTGTCGGATGTAGCATAAGCGAGCCTGCTGCCACGCTTCGGGGAATATATCATGTAGTACGTGCCGTTTATCTTGCGGGGGGAGCAAGCCTCGTAGAACAGGCTTTCATTCTCGGAAAAGCCGCCCTCATCTGTGGGAACGCAGGGGATAAAATGCTCAATGCAGGTATTGTCGAGGACCTCGTACATGTTGTCGCTGTTTATCTCCGCAAGGAATGAGCGTTCAAAGCCGCAGTAGATGTAGGTCCTGCCGTCGTCGTCCACCAGCACGCCGGGGTCGATGAACCAGCCGTTGCAGCATATCTCGTCGGAAATGGTGTACTTGTACTGAGATATGAGCTTAAAAGGTCCCTCAGGCTTGTCGCTGACAGCAACGCAGCCCTTACCGTTGACGATGTATGCATAGAGATAATACCTGCCGTCCTTTCCCCGGACCACATCTGGAGCAAACAGGAACGTATCATCGTTGTTCCAGTCGATATCGGAAGGATGGTCGCGGTCGGCGCGGGTGTGGAAGATATCCCCGTGGCAGACCCACTTGTTAAGGTCAGACAGAGGAGCGCTCCAGCATTTAAGCACATAGTCACAGAATTTATCGGAGCCCGAAGTATCATGAGAGCCGTAGACATATATCCTGTCGCCGAACACTCTTGGCTCACCGTCGGGAATATATTCCCAACATGGAAGATATGGATTCATTAGAGATCCCGCCTTTCAAAATAATATGGATAAAAGACCGCCGAATTATCGGCAGTCTTTTTTGTATTGTTACTGAGCCGATATCTGTCCGTTGACCTCATCAACACATGTATCCACCGCAGAAGCAATGGAATCCCTTACAGAATACCAGTCGCTGCCCTGAATAGGCTGATTGATAGCGTCACTTATCATATTGGCAGTATCGGTGGGAAGTCCTCCGTAAATATCACGGACGGGATTTTCTACTGTAAGCGTCCGCACCTCTTCCTTCATTTCCAGCATTTCCTCTGTCCAGCCGTAATCGGAGATATGCTTGTCATTGCTGATCTGCCGTGCATTTTCATCATAATAGGAAGCAATGATACATTCCATAAATCTTACGGTACCCTCAGGATTTCCCGCGCCCTTGCAGAGATTATAGCAGTCTATCTCGGCATTGTAATAATACTTATCCGCTTCCGCGTCTCTGGGAATGGGAACGAAGAACACGTCCTCAACGTCGCCGAAGGTCTTTGTCCATATATCGGGGGACTGTTCTATCTCATACAGTCCGCCTATGTAGAATAGCTCCTTGCCCTCGCCGATGTACTGTATCTGCGGCGACCAGTTAAACAGGGATTTATCAAGGATAAGCCCGTTTTTGTTGAGATCGTACTGGAACTCCATCGCCCGTTCAAAGGAGGGGTCGCTTATATTGCTGACCACCCTTCCGTCGGACAGCGATACCGACGGAACACCGCTTGCAAGGTACAGCGGCGTAGCATTGAACCAGCCGTCCAGACCGTACATACCTTCATCATTGTCAACATATTCAAGAAGCATCTCCTTGAATTTATCCAGCGTCCATTCACCGTTTTCGTAAAGCTCCTTGGGGTCGTCCAAGCCGTTCTCTTCGATAGTTTTGCGGTTGTAATATACAACATACCCTTCCGTAGCCTGACATGCCATAAGATAATGCTTACCGCCCACAGCAAACATATCGTTAAGATCCGCAACACTCTGCCACAGCGGGTCAGACCAGTCGATATACTCATCATAGGACTGAGTCATTCCCGAAAGCATGCATTTGGGCACAGCTTCTGCTGCAGGGAAGAAATCTATCCCCTCACCGCTGAGTATCATAGTAGAGAGATCGTCATACTGACCCGCCCATGTGGTGGGATAGTATTCGATAACGCCGCCGTATTTCTTTTCAAAAAGCTCCACAGAAACAGGCTTTGTATTTCCGAGTCCCGTAGGGTGCCACGGGTCATAGAAGGACATCCACTTGATCGTTTTGTTTTCAAGTTCACCCGAAAGTGAATCTGCCAGATCATTCACTTGTTCTTCCTGCTCGGGAGCAAGAGTTTCCGTATTAAGCTCGACTGTCACCGCAGTCGTTGTGGTCTCCTCCAGAAGATAGCCGTGTTCCGAGGTATCGTCCTCCTGTCCGCATGCGGTAAATGAGCAGGTCAGTGAAACGGCAGCAGCTGCAGCGATGAGTTTTCTTATCTTATTCATAACATCATATCCTTTCACAGTCATTCATTATCATTCGTACTCTTGACTGCCATAAGCCCATCAAGAAGCTCCGAGTCGATGAACCTTGCCTCGCGGCGGTTATAAAAGGCGTCTGTAATATCCCACAGTACAGGACACATCCCGCGGGAATAAGCTGCTTCGCATACGCTTGTCAGGTATTTTCTTATAGACTCCTCTTCCTTGTTTTTCACAGGGCAGCCGTACTCGCCCACGATAACGGGGATACCCTTGTCGATGAAATTCTCCTTCATCATGTCCATATTCCGTTCAAGCTCTTCAAGATCCGCATCGGTACCCCATTCGGTGCGGCACTTGCCCCAGCTTGCGTCCTTTTCGAGGATAGCGAAGGTAGAGGGAGTGTAGTAATGAACTGACACAGCACATCTTCCCGCAGGATCGTCAGGCATTTTGTACAGCTCATCGCAGGTCAGTGCGATATCGGTAGCATATCCTGCGATAAGCAGATGACGCTCTGCATTGTTTTTGCCGGAGTTTCTCACGATATCAACGAACTTCTGATTTATCTCATTAAGCAGACCATATGCTTCAGCCTTGCCATCGGTACCTCCGCCGTAATGATTCCAGATATCGTCCCAGCAGCCCTCCTCGTTGAGTGACTCAAACATGAGCTTGTCGTTATACTCGCCAAAGGCGTCGCAGAGCTGAGTCCATATCCTTTCATATTTGTACATGCATTCATCCTTGTCGCTGCCGGAGAATTTCTCCCACCAGCCGCTGTCCCAGTGGATATTGACGATAACGTACATTCCGCTGTCCAGCGCCCAGTCAACGACTTCACGGACGCGGCTGAGATAGTCTGCATTGATGTCGTAATTACCGGTCATCATGTTAGACCATGCAACAGGGATACGAAGAACGCCAAAGCCCGAATCAGCGTAGCCCAGGATCATTTCCTGAGTAATAACGGGGCTTCCCCAGCCGGTCTCGTAGTTGGTAACGCTCGTGTTGGATATCCAGCCGCCGCAGCTTTCAAAGGTGTTTCCGAGATTGATACCCAGTCCCATTTCACGGACAAGCTCCATTGTGGAGATATCCCGCATTTCGCTTTTGGGGCTGCCGCAGCCCGAAAACAGTGTTATCATCATAGAGATAACGATCGATATCGAGATAATACGCATTGACTTTTTAAGCTTTGTCATGGCAAATGCTCCTTATATGTTATTTTACTATATTATAGAGCATAATGCGCATCTTTTCAATATCATCAATAGTCAGATTTACTGACCTTTTGTGCAAACAGTTCACAGAACTGAAAAGCTTGCAATATTTCCGCGGATATGATATAATGATGAAAATATTGACAAACGGAGTGATAATCATGTTCGGGAGCAAAAAATGCAGCATAGATATAATCGGCGAAGTGGACGTATCGGATATGGAGCGATACAGCTCAGCAGTGCTTATCTCCGTCAGAAACGGCAAGGGAGCGCTGACTCACAGAAGAGGTCCCGAAGACGATAAGAACTATTCATTCAACTCACAGCTAATGCTGAACGGCAAGCCGATAATGCAGAGCCGTTATCCCATATGCGGAACCTGTAAGGGAATGCTGGCGGCAGGGTACGGAACAGAGAATATAGACTGTCCCGAGCTTGACGAGATACGCCGCAGGATCAATGATGATTTCGTGGATATAAAGACCTCCGCCGGGATATTAAAGCCACTGCTGGGGCTGCTGGAGGACGGTTTTTATCTGCTGGCGGAT
>JBJESJ010000007.1:0-20490 GCA_051882725.1 Oscillospiraceae bacterium | reverse complement strand
ACCCCTATCAGATATACGAAGCAAAGGTCATGGGAGCAGACGCTGTGCTGCTCATAGCTGCGCTTCTTGATACGGAAAAATTGTCGGAATACCGCAAAATTGCCGAAAGCCTAAACCTTGATGTGCTGGCAGAATCCCACGACGAGTATGAGCTTGACAGCGTACTGAACGCAGGCTGTACCGTGATAGGCGTGAACAACCGCAACCTGAAGACCTTCGAGGTATCTCTGGAAACCACAAAACGGCTTTTAGGCACTGTTCCGCAGGACTATGCCCGCGTTTCGGAAAGCGGCATAAAGAATAACGAGGATATGAAAATGCTCCGCTCCTACGGCGCAGACGCTGTGCTTATCGGCGAAACGCTGATGCGCAGCGGTCTGGACGGTATCGCAGACTGTATGAAGTCGCTGAAAGAGGGACTCTATGATTAAGCTGTGCGGCGTCCGCCGATATGAGGACATAGAGTACATGAACGAGGTCCTGCCCGACTATATCGGAATGATACTTGCGGAGGGCTTCCGCCGCACAGTGGATATATCCACTGCGGAAAAGCTTGCCGCAGGTCTTGACGGCAGGATAAAAAAGGTGGGCGTGTTCGTAGATACGCCCATTGAGAAGGTCAGGGAATGTGCGGAGCGCATAAAACTTGACGTTATACAGCTCCACGGCTCGGAAGATATTTCCTATATCGCCGAGGTGAAAAAGCTCGGCATACCTCTGTGGAAGTCGGTGAAGGTACGCTGTTCCGAGGATATTTATGCAGCCGAAAAATCAGGCTGTGACGGTCTGCTTTTAGACAGCTTCGTTCCCGGACAGATAGGCGGCACGGGAGTTTCCTCCGACTGGAGCGTTATCAGGGAAACGAAGATAAGCTCCCCGTTTTTTCTGGCAGGCGGGATAAATGAGGATAATCTCAAGGAAGCACTTGAAATTTCACCGAACATTGATATTTCAAGCGGCATCGAAACAGACGGAGTTAAGGATATCGGAAAAATTCGCAGAATAATGAAAATATACAAGGAGAATCAACATGAGCAAGGTTGAAAAATTCGGAGAATTTGGCGGACAGTTCGTCCCCGAAACGGTAATGAACGCAGTCCACGAGTTAGAGGACGCATATGCAAAGTATAAGGACGATCCGCAGTTCAAGGCGGAGCTTGCACAGCTTTACAAGGATTATGCAGGCCGTCCCTCTCTGCTGTACTATGCGGAGAAAATGACAAAGGACTTAGGCGGCGCAAAGATTTATCTGAAGCGTGAGGACTTAAATCATACAGGCTCCCACAAAATAAATAACGTTCTGGGACAGATACTCCTTGCCAAGAAAATGGGCAAGAAGAGAATAATCGCCGAGACGGGCGCAGGTCAGCATGGTGTTGCTACTGCAACGGTATGCGCTCTTATGGGCATGGAATGCTGCGTTTACATGGGCAGCGTGGACGCAGAGAGACAGTCCCTGAACGTGTACAGAATGAAGCTGCTGGGCTCGGACGTTGTTCCCGTGGAAAGCGGAACGGGAACGTTAAAGGACGCTATCAATGAAGCGCTCCGCGACTGGGCTACCAACGTCGAGAACACCTACTACTGCATCGGTTCGGTAATGGGACCATATCCATATCCGCAGATGGTGCGCGATTTCCAGAAGATCATCGGCGAGGAGATCAAGGCTCAGCTTATGGAAAAGGAAGGCAAGCTCCCCGATTGTGTAGTCGCATGCGTAGGCGGCGGCTCCAATGCAATGGGTGCGTTCTATGACTTCATCGGCGACAAATCGGTACGTCTTGTAGGCGCAGAAGCAGGCGGCGAGGGCGCAGATACCGAAAGAACTGCTGCGACTATCGCAAGAGGAACAACAGGTATCTTCCACGGAATGAAGTCCATTTTCTTACAGGATCAGTACGGACAGATCGCTCCTGTTTACTCAATTTCCGCAGGACTTGACTATCCCGGAATAGGCCCCGAGCATGCATATCTCCACGAAACGGGCAGAGCTGATTATGTGGCTATAACCGATGAAGAATCGGTATGCGCCTTTGAATATCTGTCGAGAATGGAGGGCGTTATCCCTGCTGTTGAGTCTGCCCATGCGGTGGCTGCGGCTATGAAGATAGCTCCCACGATGAGCAAGGATCAGATAATGGTCATCAATATTTCGGGCAGAGGCGACAAGGACGTTTATCAGGTAGCAAGATACAGAGGCGTCGAAGTCCAGAACTAAGAGAGGAAGTAACACGATGAACAGAATAGATAAATGCTTTGAAGACTTAAAAAATCAGGGTAAAAAGGCGCTTATCACCTTTGTTACCGCAGGCGACCCCGACCTTGAGACTACAGAAAAGCTTGTGCTTGAAATGTTCGACAAGGGCGCGGATATCATCGAGCTGGGCATACCCTTTTCCGATCCTATCGCAGAGGGTGTGACCATTCAGAGGGCATCTCTGCGCAGTCTCAACAACGGAACGAATCTCACCAAGGTCTTCGATGTGGTAAAGCGCATCAGGGAAAAGACCGACAAGCCCCTGCTTTTCATGATGTATCTGAACACTATCTACGTGTACGGTACAGAGAGATTCTTCAATGAGTGCAAAGAATACGGCATCGACGGCGTTATCATCCCCGACATGCCCTACGAGGAGCGCAATGAGGTGCTGGAATACTCCGAGAAGAGCGGCGTTATCAACATCAATCTTGTAGCGCCCACATCTCACGGAAGGATCAAGGAGATAGCTTCCAACAGCAAGGGCTTCCTGTACTGCGTATCCTCCACGGGAGTTACGGGCACAAGAAGCAGCTTCTCCACCGATTTCGACGAGTTCTTCGGTACGATAGATCAGTATGCGACCTGTCCCTGTGCGGTTGGTTTCGGAATATCCAACCCCGAGCAGGCAAAGAAGATGTCCTCCTACTGTGACGGCGTTATCGTCGGTTCTGCGGTGGTAAAGCTCATCGAGAAGAGCGGACGGGACAGCGTTTCCGAGGTAGGCACATTCGTCAAGTCCCTTAAGGACGGTATTTCCTGATTAATTGACAATTGATATTTTTCCCGTCTGCAGTTTTTTCTTCGGACGGGAGATTTTTTTTGGTTGACTTTTTCTTGGAATGATACTATAATAAGAATAAATACTATTTTAAAAAGGGACGGTAAAAATATGAAAAAGAAACTACTGGCAATAATGCTCTGCTTTGTGATGACTGCGGGGGGCTGCGCTTCGGGAAACAGCACGTCAGCCACTCCGGCGGGTAACGACAATTCTTCCCCGGAAGCGCAGGGAACTGCCGTGGAAGCCGCCGCAAGCCTGACCGCTTCGGAGGTCGCCGCAAATATGGGCATCGGACTTAACCTCGGCAACACAATGGAAGCCTATCCTGCCACAAACTGCGAACAGATAACCTACGAATGGATACCCGTTCAGGGCGATAATACGCCCCTCGACTACGAGACCTGCTGGGGCGCAGTGGAGACCACGCAGGAGGTCATCGACGGCATAAAGGCGGAGGGCTTCGATACGGTAAGGATACCCGTTTTCTGGGGCAATATGATGGAAAATGACGGCACCTACACCATCAACGCCGATTACATCGCCCGCGTCAGGGAGATAGTGGACTACTGTCAGAATGCGGGACTGTACACCGTCATCAATATCCACCATTTTGACGAGTTCATCATCAGAAGAAACGACCTCGAAAGCTGCGAAAAGATATTCGATAACCTCTGGACCCAGATAGCGGACTATTTCAAGGATTATCCCTATACGCTGGTATTTGAGGGCTATAACGAGTACCTCGGCGGCAGTCAGTTCAACGAAAACGGAGTCCTTGCCGATATCCCCAAGGACAAGGCTTACGAGCTGACAAACGCCCTCAATCAGACCTTCGTGGACGCAGTGAGAAAAACAGGCGGAAATAACGCGGAGCGTGTACTGATCGTATCGGGCTACTGGACGAACATCGACCTGACGACCTCCGACAGCTTTGTTATGCCCACGGATACCGTCAGCGACCGTCTTATGGTGTCGGTACATTATGTGGATAATTCCATGTACTGGGAAAACAAGATAGGCGGCAAGCAGTGGCTGGATTACATCGACAGGCAGATAGCTGAGCTCAACGAGGCGTTCACCGCAAAGAATATCCCCGTATTCATGGGTGAGACCACAGCTTATTATCCCAAGCAGAATTTCGCTGCGGGAGCGGAGCATACCGATTCCACCGAATGTCTGGAGATAGTGCTCACCAAGCTGACCGAAAACGGCTTTGTGCCCGTGATATGGGACACCAACGGCGGATTCTATTCGAGGACAGAGTACCGTATTAACTCCGACTCGGACAGGGAGCTTATCCACCGTCTGACCGCCGATTAAGTGCAGGCTTCAATAAAGCTTCGGAAGATAAGCAGGCTGTTGTTATCCTTTAAATAGGAAAGCTCGGGGTGCCACTGAACAGCCATGATATATTTTTTGTCGGGCATATAAACGCCCTCAATGAGACCGTCCTCGGAGTACGCCATAGGCAGCAGCTTCGGGGACAGTTTTTTTACCGCCTGATGATGATAGCTGTTCACACGTATTTCCGACTGACCCAGCAGCGCATGCAGCGGAGTGTCCTCGGAGATAGTTACGCTGTGTATGGGAACATCATAGGGCGGGGACTGATGATGCTCGGTCGGAGAAGGCTTCTGCGAGGGGATATCCTGATAAAGGGTGCCCCCCAGAGCGGCGTTGATGAACTGTATGCCGCGGCAGATGCCAAGAATAGGCTTGTCCCGTCGGATAAGGTCGGTGAGCAGGATATTTTCCATTTCGTCCAGCGGCTGCGATATCTCTCCGCATTCGGGGAGGATATCCTCGCCGTAAAGGGCGGGGGAGACGTCCTGTCCGCCTGTGAATAAGAATCCGTCGTATTCATCGGCAAGCTGCGACAGCATTTCCCTGTCGGCGGTAAGAGGCAGCATAACGGGCACGCCGCCTGCGGCAATAATGCCGTTAAAATATCCGGGCAGCATCCATAAGCTGTCCCGTCCGTTATCGACGAGAGGCAGCACGCCTATTATCGGTTTTTTCATAAATATCTTCCTTTCACAACAAAAAAGGACAAAGAAATTCCTGCGAACTTCTTTGTCCTTTTTATATTATACTGCATTTCGGGGGGAATGTCAATCGTCAATTGGGACAAATATAGTTGTTTAAAATATTTTTGAAATAGCTATTGACAAATGCAGAATACTATGCTATAATCTATTTAAAGAAAATTTGAAATAGGAAGGAGCGATATCCTATGGGAGTGAATGAGATACTGTCCGCCCTTGCGGACGAGACCGCACGGAAGATAATCTATAAGCTCAAGGAGGGCAAGATAAGCTCGGGAGATCTGGCGGCGGCGCTGGAAATGTCTCCGCAGGCGCTGTCCTATCATCTTTCAAAGCTGAAAAGAGCGGAGATAATCTACGAGACAAAATATAAGAACTTCATCTATTATGAGCTTGACCTGTCCGTGCTGGACGAGGTGGCTATATGGCTTGACAGCTTAAAAGGAGGAAACATCAATGAAAAACAAAACAATGAAAGCGGTTTACATCATCCTGATACTGCTGCCCTTTGCGGTAACGGCAATAGCACTGCAGATACTCCCTGACGAGATCCCGGTACACTATGGCGCAGGCGGCGCCGTGGACCGCTGGGGGAGCAAGTACGAAATGCTGATACTGCCCGCAGCAAATCTGCTTATAGGGCTGATAATGCTGGGTGTGGCAAGGCTTGCCGCGAAAAAGGAGCAGGAGGGCAGCAATAACGAGAAGGTCACGCTCATTGCAGGAGTGACCGTGCTGGTGATGTTCAATGTGCTTACCTGCATTTTCCTGTACAATGCCTACAGCAGTGTGAACACTCTTTCGGACAAGGCGGACTTCTATTCGCTGGAATTCGGCATAATGGGGCTGCTGTTTATCTTTCTGGGCAACTATATGCCGAAGCTGCGGATGAACGGAACAATAGGATTCCGAACATCATGGACCATGAAAAACGAGGAGATATGGAAGATATCTCAGCGTATCGCAGGCATATCCATGATGATAGCGGGCGCACTGATATTCATAATTGCGCTGTTCACAAAGGGTTGGGTGTGCATGGCGCTGTCAGGAGTTATCTTCTTTGTGATGATAATTGCCGATCTTATTGTAAGCTATAAGATCTCTTTGAGATATTAACGGGGTGAGGCTGTGAAAATAAATTACGAGCTTTTGAGACAGGCACTTGATAAAATTATCGTCTATCTTGAGGACGAAATGCATATGAAAGAAATTGAGCTGACCGAGGACTATTACTGGGACATAGGCAGCAATGAGAAATTCCGTATGACGGACAGCGGCGGCAGCCCTGCACAGCCCGAATTATCCGTAGGCTCGCTGTTTGACGATGTGGATTCCATAAGGAAAACCGTTTCGGAAGAATGTGCCGCGTCTATGGTGGATATCGACAGGCTTGCGCATATTCTGGAATATATATCCTTTTCTGTGACCCGCAGCATTGAAGAAAATATGGACAAATGGGAGCAGCAATACGATGAGACCCACAAATGACGGAAATATCGTTCAAAAATTCAGAACCCTCCCCATAATTAACCGTATGTTCACACATTAAGGGAGAAAATGTAGTATAATATTAAAATATAGCATTACTATATTAAATCAAAGAAAAGGATGGTTAATTAAATGGGGTTTTTCGCAAATGCCGACGTTCCCGTGCTGGTAGCCTTTGTGGTCTATCTGCTGATGATGCTGGGCATCGGCTTCTACTTCTCTAACAAAAGCAAAAAAATGAGCGACTACTTCCTCGCAGGAAGAGGTCTCAACAGCTGGGTCACCGCAATGTCCGCACAGGCCTCCGATATGAGCGGCTGGATACTTATGGGTCTTCCCGGCGCAGCTTATGCAACGGGCATGGGCAACTACTGGATAGCTATCGGTCTTGCCATAGGAACCATACTGAACTGGGCATTCGTGGCTAAGCCCTTAAGACGCTTCACCGAGGCGGCGGGCAATTCCATCACCATACCTCAGTATCTCCAGAACCGCTTCAAGGCGGACAGTCCCGTGGTACGTCTTGTATGCGCTGTAGTAATATTCATATTCTTCCTGGTTTATACCACTTCGGCGTTCGTTTCGGGCGGAAAGCTCTTTCAGGTAGTGTTCAACATCGACAGCACCAATGAGACCTACACCAAGGCGGCTGTTATCATCTCGGCGCTCATCATCGTTTCCTACACCTTCATGGGCGGATTCAATGCTGTTGCATGGACAGACTTCATTCAGGGTCTGCTTATGATAATCGCTATCGCAGCAGTTCCCATCACCCTTATCTGCTCCATTGACAATTTCAGCCCCGATATGATCGCAAATACTGCAAAGATCGTTGAAGAGGGTCAGAGCACCGCAGGCTTTGCTTCGCTGTTTGAAAACAGGAGCGCCTCGGGCATAATCAGCGACCTCGCATGGGCACTGGGCTATTTCGGCATGCCCCATATCCTTGTGCGCTTCATGGCTATCAAGGACGCAAAGAGCGTTAAGAAATCCGCTATCATCGCTATCATCTGGGTCATCATCTCTTTGGGCGCAGCAGTTCTTATCGGTATCCTCGGAAGAGTTTACCTCGATTCACAGGGAATATATCTCGGCTCTGCGGAACAGGAGCTTATCTTCATCAAGGTGGTAAAAATGCTGTTCCCGGGAGTTATTGCGGGCATGCTGCTT
This sequence comes from Oscillospiraceae bacterium, assembly GCA_051882725.1. Classification (GTDB taxonomy): domain Bacteria; phylum Bacillota; class Clostridia; order Oscillospirales; family Ruminococcaceae; genus RGIG4694. The sequence continues at coordinate 12,746 of JBJESJ010000007.1, read as the reverse complement.
TCGGCGGTGCTGGCATCTATCATGAGTACGGCTGACAGCCAGCTGCTGGTAACAGCTTCCGCAGTGGCAAACGACTTCTTCAAGGTAGTTGTCAAGAAGGACGTTTCCGACAAGACTCTCATGTGGGTGAGCCGCGGCTCCGTTATGGTGATATCGGTCATTGCCTGCATACTCGCCCTTGACCCCAAGGATTCCATTATGGGCATCGTTTCCAATGCATGGGCGGGCTTCGGTGCAGCCTTCGGGCCTGCGATACTGCTCTCCCTCTACTGGAAGAGACTTACCCTCAAGGGAACTGTTGCGGGCATCATCACAGGTGCAGGAACAGTGCTTGTCTGGGATAATATCCTTCATCTTGGCGGAGTGATGTACTCCATCGTTCCGGGCTTTATCCTTTCCATTATCGTGACCGTTGTGGTATCTCTCATCGACAAGGAGCCCTCCGACGAGGTCAAGGAGATATTCGAAAAGGCTAAGGCTATCAAATAATATCATTTTTCATATGGCATAAAAGCAGGCAGGCTTTCTGTCTGCTTTTTGTTTTCCGTGAAGCTGCGAGATTAACATTTCTAAAACATTTCGCAAACATCTCAAAAACAGACGAAGGGTATAATATGACTATCATCAAAGAAAAACAGCTGAAAAAGGAGTATGATAGCATGGCAAAATCAAAGCTTGCTGAAGCAAACAAAAAGATCGAGGACGCCGTAGTGGGCGGCTATAAAAAGATCGAGGAAGGCGTGGTCTCCGGCTATAAGAAGATAGAAAACGGCGCAGTCAGCGGATTTGAGAAAATTTCCGACAAATTCGTGGACAGCTTTCTGACCCATGAGGGCGAGACCGTCGAGGAAGCAAAGGAACGCCTTAAAAAGGACAGCATGTAAAAACGGGGCAGTCTTGCCGAAGCGGCGAGGCTGCCCTGCTGTATTCCGAAGGGAGCTTATACTTATGAAGAAAAAGATCAGGATAAAAAGCCGTTACGGCGTAAAGGAACGGGAAATAGACTATATCCCCGTGAGGTTTATCCTTGCAATACTTATCATAATTTTAGAAACGGGTGGAGTTATTGCTGCGGTCATACTCTGTGCGAAGTATATCCCGTATTTCTACCTTGCGATGTGGGCTACGGAGATAGTCTGCGTGCTTAAGGTGATAAATTCCGAGGAAAATCCCGATTATAAGATACCGTGGCTGATATTGCTGCTCTGCGTGCCCGTGGCGGGGTTTATGATATATTTCATGTTCTACAGCAGAAAGCTGTCGGATAAATACATCAGGCGCACAAAAAGGATAGCGGGTCAGCAGGTGAAAACCGACGACTCCGAAGCGTTCGCACAGCTGGAGCAGTCCGACAAAAAGGCGTATCTGCAGGCAAATCTTCTGTGCAGGATGGCGGACGTTCATCTGTATCGGAACACCTCCGCCGAGTATTATGATATGGGAGAAAAGCTGTTCGCCGCAATGCTTGCCGATCTGAAAAGGGCGGAAAAATTCATCTTTATGGAGTATTTCATCATCGAGGAGGGCGTGTTCTGGAACAGTATCCTTGAAGTGCTGAAGGAAAAGGCTGCGGCGGGCGTGGAGGTCCGGGTGCTGTATGACGACGTGGGCTGTATGTGTACGCTCCCCGGGGACTACTATAAGACCCTTCAAAGCTTTGGCATAAAGTCGGTATGCTTTTCCCGTCTGAAAGGACAGGCTAACAATGAATTCAACAACCGCAGCCACCGCAAGATCACTGTCATCGACAACAGGGCAGCCTTTACGGGCGGCGTGAACATCGCGGACGAGTATATCAACGAAAAGAAGCTTTTCGGCGTATGGAAGGACGTGGGCATAAGACTGGAGGGCGAGGCGGTCACACAGCTTACCTCAATATTCCTTGCCGACTATGAGATGAACGTAAAGGCTTCCGTCACCGTATTTGCGCCCTATTATCTGAACGGTTCCTCCGCGGAGAACGGCGGATATGTCATTCCCTTCGGCGACGGACCCAATCCGATGTATAAGCGCCGCGTCGCAAAGACCATGATAATGAACATGCTGAATCAGGCACAGGACTATGTGTATATGATGTCGCCCTATCTTATCATTGACAGCGAGCTGTGCACTGCCATAGAAAACGCCGCCATAAGAGGAGTGGACGTGCGGATAATCACACCCCATATCCCCGACAAGAAGGTGATCTTCCTTATGACGAGAAGCTATTACAAGCGGCTGATGGGAGCGGGCGTGAGGATATACGAGTATGAGCCCGGCTTTGTCCATGCGAAGGTGTATCTTGCCGACGGCGAATACGGTATTGTAGGCACAGTAAATCTCGATTACAGGAGCCTTGTCCACCACTTTGAAAACGGAGTGTGGCTGTATAAGCATGAGGTCCTCGGACAGATAAGGGAGGATATGCTCTCCACCATGGAGCAGTCCATATCCGTCGGCGATGATATGATAAAAAATACCGTACCGCAGCGTATCATCCGCGCACTTGTAAGAGTATTGTCTCCGCTGCTGTGAAAAATGACCGTGCCGTCGTCGTGGCGGCACGGTCATTTATTTAAGCAGCTCGTCGGTAAGACGGATTATCTCGGGAGCGATCTTTTCCCGCTCCTTTTTCGTGATGTGATTATACAGGGGATATGCGGCGGATAATATCCCGATGCCAATCACTCCGATGATGATGCCGAGCACGAAGAATCTGTCCGCCCACTGCATAGTGCAGCACATGCCCACTCCCAGAAGCAGCGTGCCTAAAACTCCGACGGTTATGGATACAGCCATACCCTTCTGGGTAACTCTGCGGTCAAGACTGCGCAGCTGCGACATCTTGTCCGATTCCTCGGGAAGATACTTCTGACGTATCTTTTTTATCTCCTCCTGCTCAACTGCGGAATATGTGTAGGTAAAGGTCTCTTTATTGTTATCGTCCATATTCATGCTCCTTGCTTATCTTGTTGGATAACGCCTGTTTTCAGCTTTTTTATCTCCTTGGTGGAACGTATCGTCATATATATCGAAACGGAAACTATTATCACGAACACAGCCGCGCCTGTGGCTCCAATCATTATGCGGTCGAAATAGGGGGACTTATCCTCGCTGCCGAACCGCGAAAGCATTGCCGTTTCCAGCGACAGCACCGATACAAGCGCCGCCGCAAAATTTATGACCTTCGCCGCCGACATGACGGGACTGTCATATTTTCTGTACTTCACAAGATTGACGACTGCGGCGATGGTTATGTAGAACGTGTACGCCGCCATGGCGAATATCAGCACGCCCGCATATTCAAAGCTCTGATCCTTCGAGATGACAAGTATCACAACGCCTGCCAGCACGATGTTCAGCGTCAGCAGTATCAGTCCGCACACACGGTAGCTTTTCAGCTCGTTTATCCTGTCCCTGCCGATACCTACGCGGCCGACGAATCTTACCAGCAGGAAGCGCATTACCGCCAGAATGATATAGTACACCGAAAGCGTTATCGACCAGACCGAACGGTAAAAGATCCCCGAAAACATGTTTGTCGCCGCGTACAGCATATTTATCCCCAGCGAACAGTATAATGTGACGTGGGTCTTGAATTTGGGGTCGGTCATGAATCTTCCGCCGATGGGGTGGTCGTACACTATCTGCTTGGCGGCGCGGTATTTTTTCGGCAGGACCTTCGCGAAGAATATGCAGACCACAGTCAGAGTATACGCCGATAAAACATAAAATGCACAGGAAACAGGGTGGGTATCGTAGCCCTTGACGAAAATACAGACCAGTGCGGCTGCACTTATGACCGTCAGGATTATCATCACCCAGCCCCGCGGATATATGAGCTTTTTAAATATCGTTTTCATGTCCTTCATGTCTGCTCCTCTGTATTTTCACGGTAAAGGCGCTGCCCTTGCCAACTGCGCTTTCCACGCCTATCTCTCCCTGAACGATGTCAACTACCCGTTTCACAAGGGCAAGTCCCAGACCGTTTCCCTGAACGGAATGGGAGGTATCGCCCTGATAGAATTTCTCGAAAATATGAGCGCCCGTTTCGGGAGACATGCCGCAGCCCGTGTCCGATATCCTTACCGAGGCGAAGCTGTCGTCGGCGCAGAGAGTTACCGTGACTCTGCCGCCCTCTTCGGTGAATTTGAAGGCGTTTGACAGCAGATTGTTCCACACAAGTCCCAGCAGCTCGGGGTCGGAGCTTATCATGACTCCTTCGCCGATATCCGTTTCGATATCAATGCTTTTATTTTCCCAGACGTCCTCGAACTGCAGAAGGCACTCGCAGAGCTGCTCGGAAAGATCGTATGACGTAACGGACGGGTATATCTGCTGATTTTCCAGCTTGTTAAGCTTTAAGATATTGGTGATAAGGTCTGCCAGTCTGCGGCAGGCGTCGGTTATGGACTTTGCATATTCGATACGGTTTTCCTCGGACAGGTCTGGGGCCCGCAGCATGGTGCCGTAATTCTGCATCACAGCCAGCGGAGTTTTCAGCTCATGGGAAACGCTGGCTATAAAATCCGAGCGGAGAGTTTCCACTCCCGAAAGCTCCTCTGCAAGGAGATTTATGCTTTCCGCTATCTCCGCAAATTTGCTGTATCTGTCCGCAGAAATGGATATCCTTGTGCTGAAATCGCCGTTTTTCAGTCTTTGCAGACCCTCCCTGATCGCCCTGACAGGTCGGTCAACGGTGACCTTTCTGCGGATAAAGTCGATAATCTCAAAGACCAGCGCCAGCGCAATAACGGTGATAAATGCTATCGGAGCAAACGCCCGCACGTCCTCTTCGGGGAGGTCGACCGACCGGAAGGACAGAAGAAAGGTGCAGGTGATAACAAATGCCACCATCGCAAAGAATAGGAAAAATACTCTGATAAATGACAGGATACCATTGAAAACAGCCTTTGCACGGTTCATTTTATCACCGCCTTGTAGCCTAAGCCGTGGACGGTCACTATCTCAAAATCAGTACATTCCGACAGCTTTGCACGGAGCTTTGTCATATAGACGTCCACGGTGCGGGGACCCGATTCGGTGTTGACATCCCAGAATTCGTCCATTAGCTGGGTGCGGGTGAAGGTCTTTTTCGGATAGGACAAAAGCTTGTACAGTATGCTGAATTCCCGTGCTGTCATGGAAATCTCATTGCCGTTTAAGTATGCGGTGTGTTCGTCGGCGTCCAGCAGCAAGCCGCCTATTTCCAGCTTGCGGCCCGAAGCTATCTTTGCGCGCCTCAGAAGAGCGCCTATCCGCAGGAAAAGCTCGTCAAGATCAACGGGCTTGACCATATAGTCGTCGATGCCCACGCGGAAGCCCCGCTGCTTGGACTCGAAATCGTCACGGGCAGTCATGAAGAGTATGGGGATATTCTCGTTGAGGGAGCGGACAGTCTTCGCAAACTCAAAGCCGTCAATGCCGGGCATCATGATATCCGACACAATAAGGTCGAATACGGTCTCGTACATTTTATCGTAAGCGTCCTCGGCGTTAAGGCAGCTTACGGCTTCATAGCCGCTGTGATTGAGAAAGGTGCATACTGTGCGGTTAAGCTCCCTGTCGTCCTCTAAAACTAATATTTTAAACATGATCGTTTCCTCTCGGTCGTTATTTTCGGCTTATGATATCATTATATCATGTAAATGTTAAAGAATTGTTTCTGTTTGGAAGTGTCCGGAGATTTTTCTATCGCTGCCCGCAAATATTGACATTGCGCCATTATCATGTTAAAATATTATCAATGAGAAGTATCTTTTGGAGGTGACATAATAAAAGCAATAAGCAATGCTCGGAAAATAGTGCTTATCGTTATCCCATCGGTCCTGCTGATACTGTATGTGATATATGCCGCGCATGTGATACATGAGAATGAAGCCCCGCCCGAGCTGGAAATGCAGTCGGAGGACACCGTGTACAGCAATAAATTCGGGGAGAGGTATAATATCCGCAGGAGCTTTTTTGTGAACATGCCCGAAAGCGAGAGAGCGGACTACAACAGATATGAAGTATATTCCGATGATGGCAGGCTGATATATTCCAGACAGGGCGGCGAGCCGCAGGTCAGGGATATATTCTGTATCGGCGAGACAGCCGATCCAAAGCCTGTATATATTCTGATAATTCAGAGCGGTGAGGAATATCTCCTGTGGCGTGAGGAAGCCGATGAGACAAAGCCCGAAAAGCTTCTGCCCTATTATCTGTACGGGGACAGCGATATGATGAACGATATCCTGTCCGACAGCACAGAGTGCGGCGGCTATGAAGAAGTGTTTGAGCTTATCTCCGAAAATCGCTCCGCAATTGCTGACAGATTTGAGGATATGGGATATTCCTGCGAAGTGTTTGAAGGATTCTGCGATAACTGCATTAATGGATAAAAAATGCCGCATTTTTCGTCCGAAACGCTCTTGACACCGCGCTGAAAAAGTGTTAAAATATTTTTTATAAATATAATATCAAAGGAAATACTATGGATAATAAATACAGCAATATTGAAATACTCGCTCCCGCAGGAGATACCGAGTGCTTTGACGCCGCTCTCGATTATGGAGCGGACGCGGTCTATCTGGGACGGGAGACCTTCGGTATGAGAGCGGGTCCGAAGAATTTCTCCTTCGAGCAGCTCAAAGCGGCTGTGGACAGGGCTCATCTGAAAAATGTCAAGGTATACCTGACCTGCAATATCCTGCCACGAAATGACGAGGTGGACTGCTTCCGTCAGTATATCGAGGAAGCCGTGGCTGCAGGCGTTGACGCGCTTATCGTCGCCGATCTGGGACTCCTTGCCATGATAAAGAAATACGCTCCCGATATGGAGATACACATGTCCACCCAGACGGGGATAGTCAACTATGCTTCTGCCAATGAGTTATATAATATGGGCGCAAAGCGGGTGGTCCTCGCCCGTGAGCTTTCTCTGGAGGAGATAGCGGAGATACGCGCAAAAACTCCTGCCGAGCTGGATATCGAAGCCTTCGTTCACGGAGCGATGTGCGTATCCTTTTCGGGAAGATGTCTGCTGAGCCAGTACCTCACCGCCCGCGACCCCAACAGGGGACAGTGCGCGCAGCCCTGCCGCTGGGGATATTACCTCATGGAGGAAAAGCGCGACGGCATGTATTTCCCAATTTTCGAGGACGAAAAGGGTACATATATCCTCAATTCAAAGGATATGTGCATGCTTGACCATATCGACGATGTTGTCAAAGCAGGCGTTATGAGCCTTAAGATAGAGGGTCGGGCAAAGTCCGCATACTATGTTTCGGTGGTGACCAACGCTTACCGCATGGCGGCGGATATATTCAAAAATGACCCGGACAATTTCACTCTCCCCGAATGGCTTCGGCAGGAGGTCTTCAAGATAAGTCACCGCAGCTACTGCACGGGATTTTTCTACGGACGCCCCGAGGAGAGCCAGTATTACGCCGACAGCGGATATATCCGCGAATACGACGCTGCGGCAATGGTGGAAGAGACTCGTGACGGACGTATCTGCTGCGTTCAGAAAAATAAGTTCTCCCTTGGGGACGAAGTTGAGATAATGGCTCCCGGACGGAAATTTGACAGGGTAACTGTTACCGACCTTCGGGACGAGAACGGCGAACCTGTTGAGAACACCTGCCATGCGGCAATGAAGTTCTCCATGCCCGCCCCCGAAGGAAAGGAATACCCCCGCAATTCTATCATAAGAATACAAAGATAAGAAAGGAAATTGCTATGAACAAAAAAGCTGCTTCGATCATGTTATCCGCCGCAGTTCTGTCAATGACGGCAGTTCATGCCTATGCCGAGGAAACGAGCTCCCTGCTGGTGCTGGGCGATTCCATCACCTCGGGCTATGGGCTGGAGGGTTATGTATCGGGAGATAATTCATCCGCTGCAGACAGCTTTGCCAATCGTCTTTCCGCAGCTTATGCGGACTATACCAATCTTGCCGTGGACGGCAGGACCTCCGCACAGCTTCTTGAAGCAATGTCCGAGGAGGAAACTCTTTCCCCAGCAGAAAATGCGGACGATATCGTGATATCCATCGGCGGAAATGATTTCCTCATTCCCATGGTGACTGCCATTCAGATGTCTATGATGTCCGACCCTGAGATACTTCAGGGCATCAAGGACGGCACCATGACTGAAGAGGATTTCATGGAAAAGGCAATGGAAATGGATATCGAAGGCGCGGTGATAAATGCCGTGAACAACGTTGATATCGGTCTTACCGAGGAAAATATCGGCGGTATCCTCGACAAGATATACGAGGTAAATCCCGATGTGAACGTGTATATCCTCACCGTTTACGACCCCTTTGAGGACGTGGAGGGCATGGAGGTATACTCCGAGACTGCGGAGGAAATGCTGCCTAAGCTCAACGGTGCTATAGAAAATGCGGCGGCAGAGCATGAGACAGCCTATGTTATCGACGTATATTCGGCGTTCAAGGGCCATGCTGCGGAGTACACCAATATCTCCCGAATAGATATCCACCCCAACAAGGATGGACACGGCGTAATATATGAGCTGCTCAGCGAGGCAATGGAGGAAAACGCTCCCGAGGCAGAGGAGACCGTCACATATACTCCGCCCACGGACAGCGCCGATGCGAGCGTTCCCACGGGAAATGCAGATATTACCGCAATTGCGGCAGTGGGTGCGTTAGCCTTTGCGGCTGCGGTGGTATCTTCCAAGAAGAGAAAATAAACAAATACTATGAAAACACCCTGTCCGTTTTTCGGGCAGGGTGTTTTTGCAGTTTATGACCAGATGTCTGCCTTTTTGGGGATATTGGCTTCATACTCACCGACCAGTTCATCGGCAGTTTTTCCTTCAAGCATTTTCTTGTATTTATCGTCCAGATGATCAAGCTGAGCTTTCCAGAATTCACCTTCCGTATCCTCATCAAATGCAGCGGCGCTGAGCATTGCATAATACAGCAGAGCGTCAAAATCTTTGCCGATATACACGGGGTCGTCGTCGTGATAGAAGAGGATGACCTCCGGCTCGGCAGGACCGTTCCCGTATAGGAAGCAGTACAGATCTCCGCCGCCTGTCATTGCAAAGGGGATAAGTCGGATGCCGTCTTTCAGAGTGAGTCCGTCATCTGCGCGCCATGATATCCATTCTTCAAGCTCATCCATTCGTCCGGGGATATCGTCGAAAAACAACGGCTCGCAGTCACAGTTCAGCATGAGAAAGGCTTTGGGATCGTTCAGATATCTGTTCTTGTCTGCATTGAAGCTCTCGTGACTTATACTGAACCATTCCATCGCTCCCGTGGAATATATCCTGTGGAATTTTTCGGGAAATCTTACTTCCAGCTTTTCTTCGAGTTCCTGTAGGTTCATAATTGTCCTCCCGCTGATTTTTTTTATTATAACATGTCATTGTGGATGTGTCAACAAATTATTATCCGTTAAATGCAAAACACTGATAAAGATACACAAAAAATCCGCACGAATTTGTGCAAACGGTAAATGTTTTGAAAATTTCGGAAAACTTCTTGCAATTTATCTTAAAATAGTGTATTATTAAATTGGCTGAAAACGATTTCAAATCAGACATTGAACATAATAACGGAGGTAAAATATGAGCGATAAGATCTATAAGATACATATGGGAAAGGCAAACTGCGCCGTCGATCTGGGAGACGGCTCCGAAAGAGGAGAATACGTGGATCAGGACTATATCATCAATAAGCTGGGACGTCCTCACCGCAGCGTGAGCCTTATGTACTGCTACTATCCCAAGGACAAGGGCTGGCCTGTAAGAGCTTCAGAGGCGTTCTCCTCCGAGAATGTAAGCTTCCAGTGGGATTATCCCTATGACGACTATTTCACCTATAAGGGCGGCATCGGCGGCACTCTCGACGACGAGCCCTTTACCTGTATGAGAGATGTCCGCCGTCACGGACAGGACGTTACTCTTACTCTGACTATCGATCCCACTCTTGACGACGAGCACCTTATCGCCATTGCCAAGGACCTTTCCACCTTCGGCAGAATGATACTCCGTATCAATCATGAGGCGACGGGCGACTGGTTCTCCTTCACAAAGAGGGCGTCCTATGGGGATATTGCGAAGTTTTTTGTTCATTTTACCGATATTATCCACGAGTATGCCCCCAATGTAAAGACTCTTATGTGCATAGGCGGCATTGAGAACCTCGACAAGACCGAAATGGAAATGGAAGAGGAGTTCAAGTGCGTAGTTCCTGCTGCGGATATGTGGAGCGTGGACAAGTACATGGCTCTCCACTGGGGCTGGCCCTATGATGTTGCGGAGCGGGGCGGAAATTCCCACTCCAGAAGCAAGGTCAGCGATACCTACGAAAAGACCAAGCGCAGCTATGAGCGCTTCAAGTTCCTCAACGGAGGAGAGGGCAAGCCCATGTCAATGGCTGAATTCAACTCCGACGGCGATGTTACCGGTCCCTATGAGCAGGCTGATATGGTAAAGGAATTCTGCGATATCCTCGTGAAGGACAACGCTAAGTGGTTCACCTCCTTTACTATGTATCAGTTCCGCGACAGAGGCCGTCTCGGACTGGAAATTGAGGACCCCAACAATCCCAATGTGGGCATTGAACAGCCCCTCATGAAGACCTATAAGGAGATAATCCACTCCGAATGGTTCAGCCCCTCCATGGAAGAAGAGTGTGAGGCACAGTTCCCCATAAAGCTGCGCTGGGGCGGCGCCGAGGACGCAGAGGGCATCGCTATCCCCGTGCATTTTGAAAAGAATCCTCACTTCTGCGAGGTCGTATTCGAGGACGACGGCAACTATATGCTGGAGCTCAACGGAAAGTGGTTCTACAAGGCTCCCGGCACAAAGACCGTTGACCTGATGGGCGCATTCTTCGAGAAGCCCCTCGACGGCAAGTGCGATATGACTCTTAAGCTCTTCGCACCTCCCGCAACAGGCGAGAACGATCCCTCACAGGGAGATGACTGGGCTGAAAATTACTATGCGACAGTTGAAAAGCTGCCCAAGATAAGAGTCCGCTTTGAACCCGTGGAGCTGTGAGCATAGGATAACATAATACAAAAAATAACGAGGAACGGTAAGCATCGTTCCTCGTTTTGTTATGTAAGATAAGCTTATTTTTTGTTGATATCCCTCATCATGATATCGAATTTGTCCTTGTCGATGGGGCGGGAATATAAAAAGCCCTGTGCCGCGTCGCAGCCGCATTCGTTGAGAAATTCCGCCTGAGCCTTGGTCTCCACGCCCTCGGCGATGATGTCCAGACCGATATCCTTTGACATGGAGATGGTGTGGTTGATTATCTTCCGTCCGCGGTCGGATTCCATGAATTCCGAAAGGAAGTTCCTGTCTATCTTAAGAACGTCGAACTTGGTCTTTTTGAGCATATTCAGCGAGGAGTAGCCCGAGCCGAAATCATCCATGAGCATGGTAAAGCCGTTTTCCTTGAACATTTCGATAGCCTCGTCCACGCCTGCGGAATCTGCAGTTTCGGTTATTTCCAGCTGGAGCAGGTCAATGGGGATATCATACTTTTTCACCAGTGCAGATATCTCGTTTACCGTTTCCATGCCGTTTATGTAGGCTCTGGACACGTTTACCGATATGGGAACAGGCTCGATGCCGCTGTCTATCCACCCGCGGATATGTCTGCAGGCGCTTTCCCAGATAAAGTGGTCGAGCTTGATGATAAAGCCGTTTTTCTCAAATACGGGGATAAATTCCGCGGGGGATATCATTCCCTTTGAATGATGATTCCACCGAGCAAGAGCCTCTGCGCCGATTATCCTTCCCGTGGAGATGCAGACCTTAGGCTGCAGGAACATCACAAACTCGTTGCTGAGCAGAGCATTGTGCATATCCTCCTCGATATTCTGAGTTTTGTGAAGGTCGTTGAGAAGTCTGTCCTGATAGAAGCCGATATTTGAAAGAGCGTTGCCCTTTACAAGCTGTCTTGCCATTCCTGCGTTATCGCCGTAGCGGCGCAGGGATTCCTTCGGCATGCCCTCCAGTATATAAACTCCGAAGCACATGCGGAATTCGATGCCCATAAATCCGCTGATACGGCTTTCGATAAGTCTTATAAAATCAACGACCTCCTGCTGTTCATCGCATGCCATAACGAACATGTACAGGTCTGCCGAAAGCCGTCCGTGGGGCATATCGTCGGTGCATACCAGATTGAGGGTATCGCTGATGAATGCCAGCAGCTTATCTCCCGTATCGGAGCTGTAATTATCATTGATGAGCTTGAAGCGCTCCACGTCGAACTGAACAAAAGCGATCTTTTTCTCGCAGTTGTTCTGAATAATGAGCTCCCGTATCCTTTTCTGGATTATCGCAGGATTCTTATCGGATGTAAATGATGTGAGAATATCCCATTCCCGCTCGTCGGAGACGGTGAAGGGACGAAAATTTGCGTAGATATATTGTATGCGGTTATCCGCATCCTTTTTGAAAACAGCGGTCAGAGTCACATAGCTGTATTCTTCGCTGAAGATGTTCATTTTAAGGCGCAGGATAATTTCGTGCTTATCGGTGCCGCGGGTGATGCCCAGTGAAATTTCGGAGCAGAACACTTCATAGGCGGGGATATATTCGGGGTCGATCCTTTCGTTTTCAAGCAGATATTCAAAGGGCTGGGAAACACCTTCGGGCAGCACACCGTCAAAATACAAAGCTATGGTGCGGTCATTCACGCAGTCCCAGAGCATATTGAGCTTAGGCATACCCGATCTCATTATATCATCAAAGACTGAATAATACGTATTCATATCAATGGTATT
>JBJESJ010000006.1:0-20588 GCA_051882725.1 Oscillospiraceae bacterium | reverse complement strand
AAAGGACGCTGTCCTTTGGATTTCTGCAGCCTTGAAAGGCTGGCGAACTTTTTAATGCTGGCTTACTTCTCAGCTTCGGTTACTCTCAGCCTCGGACTTTCCTTTGCTCGTTTCTTACTTCCGCGGCTTGATGTCGCCTAAGCTGATATCTTACGACGCGGAATCAGCCGCGGGTCATCCCGCTGCGGGCTTGCTGCCGTCAAAATCAAACTCTATCCTGCCGTTATCTGCCGACAGACTTAACTCATATTCCCCGTTCCCTCCGTCGGGAACATCGCTGCTGCCATTCTTCGCTGATGCTGTTATACGATAGTTCTTCTCGTTTCCGTAGGCCTCACAGTCGATACTGCCGTTTTTCGATTTTATCGTCATGTTCTCAAAGGAAAAGTCTTCCAGTCTTACTCTGCCGTTATCCGAGCTTATCACGCTGTTTCCCGTGAATATGCAGTCAGCCGCATTTACAGAGCCGTTCGATGAAATGAGACTGCCCGAGATATAGAAGCAACACCGCTCCGCTTTTACACTGCCGTTGGAAGAGTATAGGGACGCATATTCCGATGCGGTACAGCTCTCTGCATTGACTGTCGCGTTTTTCGCGTTCAGGTCAAGATTTGCTGCGGTCACCTTTTCGGCTGTTATCGAGGAGTTTTTCGTCTCTGCTTTGACTGTGTCTGCCGTAACGTTGGTAAGAGTTATCGACGCATTGTCGTTTTTGAGGCGGATATCGGTGCCGTCGATGTCGGTCATCGTAATTTTTCCGTCGGTGTTGGTGATGTCAATGCTTTTCCCCGCAGAGCAGTCTATCGACGTATTTTTGCTGTCTATGACGATATCTCCCTCGTAGCCGTCGGGGATATAAAGGGTGATGTCCGAGCTTAGTATCCATGTCATGAATCCTCCCGAACGCTTTGAGCCGTTCACGGTTATACCGCCGTTTTCCGACTTCATGTCATAGGACTTGTCGTCGGGAGTACTTACGGAAATGTGAAAATCCTCATCGTAGGAGCTTTTTATGGTCACATCGGAATTGCTGTCGGTAAGAGTCAGCGTATTTATCCCTGCCGCAGAAAAATCCGCAGCGGATTCGGAAAATGTGCCGTCCATGATATTGGTGTATACATAGGAGGATATCTCCTTGTAATCATTGGATACGATTGCTATCAATGCAATAAGCACCACCCAGAACAGCCATCTTCTTTTATGCTTTTTCTTTTTGTGCTTTTTCTTCTTTTTAATAATATCATTATGGGGAGGATTTGTCAAGGCGCGCTCCTGTGCAGTTTCTATATGCCGAACCTCGTTTTCGGGATATACCTCCTCCGCGTCTGATTTGTTTTCCTCTGCGGGACTGCTCTGGGGAAATATTTCCCTTTCGGGATATATCTCCTCCGACTCGGTCTCCGGATATACTGTACGTATATTATCGTTGTTATTATCCTTAGAGTTGTAATGCTCCTTGTTCAGGTCGATTGCCATTTTTATTTCTCACTTTCAGAATTTATTAATAATTTTATTATACAATATAAATGTTGATTTGTCACTATTTTTTCGGTTAGAAAAATTAAAATACGATTAAAAAGAATTGACGAAATAATACGGAATTTTGTTAAACTCACCATTGTATATAATGCGGAAATATGGTAATATAAATTGTAGAACTTATAAATCGGAGTGATCATGACTTGGTTTTTTCTGACTTGATCTTTATATATCTTTTTCTTCCGCTCTGCCTGCTGTGCTATTATATCACCCCGAACAGCACCGTGCGCAGCGGAGTCCTGATTATTTTTTCACTGCTTTTCTACTCCTTCGGCGAGCCTGTGTGGGTGCTGCTGCTTGTGATAAGTTCCGCTGTTGATTACCTCAACGGGCTGTTCATCGAACGGCATCGGGGGAGAAGATCGGCTGTGCTGGGCGTTATCGTTTCTCTCGTGTTCAATCTGGGAGTGCTTGTCCTGTTCAAGTACAGCGGCTTTATCGTCACGAATATCAACGCTGTTACGGGGCTTTCTCTTGAAATCCCGAAATTTTCGCCCCCTGTGGGAGTGTCCTTCTATACCTTCCAGACCATTTCCTATACCGTGGACGTCTATCGCGGCAAGGCTTCCGTTCAGCACAGCTTTTTCAAGTTTCTGCTGTACGTGTCCATGTTCTTCCAGCTGGTGGCGGGGCCTATCGTGCGGTACACCGACATCTCAGAACAGCTGGACGATCGCAGGGTCACTGCCGAGGACCTCTCCGCAGGCTTTTCCCGCTTTGCTTTCGGACTGGGGAAAAAGGTCATTATAGCAAACTGCGTGGGAGAAGCTGCCGATCTTTTCTTAGGCTTTGAAGGGCTGCCCTCGTCGGTATTGTCCGCATGGAGCGGCATTATCCTGTTCACCCTGCAGATCTATTTCGACTTCTCGGGCTACTCCGATATGGCAATAGGCCTCGGGGGGATGTTCGGCTTTAAGCTTACCGAGAATTTCAATTATCCGTATGTCTCCCGCTCCGCTACCGAATTCTGGCGCAGATGGCACATCTCCATGGGCAGCTTTTTCCGTGATTACGTCTATATCCCCATGGGCGGCAACCGACGCCATCAGGCGGTGAATCTTGCGGTGGTATGGCTTCTCACGGGACTGTGGCACGGCGCTTCGTGGAATTTCATCATCTGGGGAGCGTACTTCGGCATACTCGTTACCGCTGAGAAATTCTTCTACGGGAAATATCTTGAAAAGCTGCCGAAATTCTTCTCACACTTATATCTGCTTCTCGCGGTGATGTTCGGCTGGGCGATATTCTACTTTGAGGACCTGCATGCGCTGGGCGGCTGTCTTGCGGGAATGTTCGGCGGCGGAAATATCCCCCTTATCGACGATATCACCCTGAGCCGCCTTGAGGGGATATGCTTTGTTATCATCGCGGCGGTGATACTGTCCTGTCCCGTGTTCCCGTTTATAAAGGGGAAGCTTCAGGCTGTATCCGAAAGCTCAAAGGGCGGCGCGGCTGCTGTCACGATAGCAAACGATCTGCTTGTTATCGCGGTATTTCTGATATCCTCGCTGCTTCTTGTAAAGCAGACAACGTATAATCCTTTTCTATATTTCAGATTCTAAAGGTGAAAATATATGGGCAAAAACAAGAAAAACAGTCCATCCGCTATGATATCTGCGGCACTGTTCTGCACCGTGCTGGGCGGGATATCGTTGTGGCTCACTCTGGCTGACCGCCCCATCGTCTCCGAGACGGAAAAGCGCGAGCTGGAGCCTCGTCCCGAGCTTACAGCCGATTCCTATTTCAGCGGCGGGTTTGCGGCTCAGCTGGACAAATACTACACCGATACCGTTCCTATGCGGGACGACCTCGTTAATGCGGCTTCTTATATCGAAAATGCGCGGGGGATATCCGTTTCACCCAAGTTTTACGGAAATGTGGCGGAAATAGTACCAGAGGAGCCCGATGACGACGATGATACGGTATATCTGCCCGATGTGGCAGAGAGCGTGACCGAAGCTGTCACCGAAGAAATACCCTCCGAAACGGAGCCTGTCATCACCGAAGCGCCCGAAGTTTCGGTGCTCCCCGAAACAGAGACCGAAACGGTGTCCGAGACTGTCTCCCCGGAGGAGGAAGAGTTTACAGGCAATATCAACGATTTCCTTAACAACGGTATTCTTGTGAACGGCATCGAAATGTACGGCGAGGAAGCGGGAATAATGCTTTTCGGCGGCAACAGGAGCGAGGGTCTGCGGTATGCCAGCGTTATCAACGGATACAAGGAGGCTTTGGGCGACGATATCAACGTGTATAATATGGTCGTCCCCACCTCCGCGGAGTTCTATCTGCCGAAAAAGTACAGCAAGTATTCCGCTTCGCAGAAGGACGCTATCGACTACATCTACGAGAATCTGGACGACAGCATTATAACGATCGACGCATACTCCGAGCTGGCACAGCACACCGACGAATATATCTACTTCCGCACCGACCACCACTGGACGGGCAGGGGCGCATATTACGCATATACCGCCTTCTGCAAGACTGCGGGGATAGATTTCCCGGAGCTCGGCGAATACGAGGAGCGCTCAAAGGACGGCTTTGTAGGCTCACTGTACAGCTACACCGGCGACCCCATTCTGAAGGCTCACCCCGAGACCTTTTACTACTATATCCCTCCCGCACAGTTCTCGGCGCAGGCATACCGCTACAATGACCTTGCTTCGCTGGGACCGACCTCCGTATTCCACGAGTACGCAAGCGGCGGCAATATGTACGGCATGTTTCTCGGCGGCGACAACATGCATGTGAAGATAACCTCCGACAGCGGCACCGGGCGGAAGCTCGCCATTTTTAAGGAATCCTACGGAAACGCCATAGCTCCGTACTTTGTGAACGGATTTGACGAGATTTACGTCATTGACATACGGTATTTCGGAGTTAATGCCGTGGATTACATCAAAGCAAACGGTATTACAGACGTACTGTTTGTGGATAATATCTTTGCCGCCAACACAGGCACGCTGATAACGAGCCTGGAATCGAAGCGATTAGTGAACAGTGAATAGTGAAGAGTGAAGAGTAAAGAGTGATAGCGACAGTACGAGGCTGAGAGTAACCGAAGCTGAAAAGTAAGCCGACCTTAAAAAGTTCGCCAGCCTTTCAAGGCTGCAGAAATCCAAAGGACAGCGTCCTTTGGTCGCTGTCCGCAGACAGCGAAATCCCCCACCGGCACGTAACACAGCGATGCTGTCAATCGAAGCCGAAGCAACGAACAAAAATAAAGCGCCGCCCGCGTAAAAAAAGCGGAATCCAACACAGTAAATCCTATTAATATCTAACGAGAAGCAAGATCCGGGCGGCGCATGCATTTGACAGCGAAGCGTCTCAAATGCACGGAGCCAAAGGCTCCGCAGGGAGCTGACAGCCGATCGTATGTGACCCTAAAGCATATCCAAAAAACACAGTAAGCCAAAGCGCGGAGCAGATGATCCTCTCCGCGCTTTTATAATGCCCGAAGCTGCAAAACTTATTGCCAAAAAGTATTGATTTTTCCTGAATTATGTATTATAATAATCACAAGGAAAAATGCAGATATGTACAGCTGCGGGAGGTTTGCTATGAACAGATTTCAAAGTAATATGGTAACTCTTGCCATAGCCGCAGTGCTTATGGCAGGGTGCTGGATCTCTATCGGGACCAGCGGGACTTCTCCGTCGGAAAGGGAAAAGGCTGCCGCTAAGAAAACTGACGGCTCAGATATAAGCTATTCCGTTATCTCCGCCGAGAAAAATGAGGACTCCGACGCCGAGGACCCCGCTTCCGACCCTTTTGATGAGCCCGAACGCTCTGCCGCTCTTACCGCAAGAGTTCATGTGGTCGCTGCGGGAGATAACCTTATCCACAGCAGTATCTACAAACAGGCAGCAAACCGCTCCGACAGCGGAGGCTACGATTTTACATACCTCTACGACAATGTTGACGAATTTATCGCTAACGCAGATATCGCTGTCCTTAATCAGGAGACCCTTATCTGCAACGATACTGTAGAGCCCTCCGATTATCCCTATTTCAACAGCCCTGCCGCTCTCGGCGACCATATGATAAATATCGGCTTCAATGTGTTCACTATTGCGAATAACCACGTCCTTGACTGGAAGGAGGAGGGACTCTCCGCCTGCCTCGATTACTGGGACAGCCACCCCGAGGTCACCGTTCTCGGCGCTTACCGCAATGAGGAGGATAAGGAAAATATCCGCACTGTGACCTCCAACGGCATTGAATTTTCCTTCCTCGCTTACACCGAGAGCCTTAACGGTCTTAAGCTCCCCGACAGCTCCGAAATGCTTATCGGAAACGCTTACGACGTCGATGGGATGGTCTCCGATATAAAGGCGGCGAAAAAGATATCCGATATCTGCATAGTCTCCCTGCACTGGGGCGTGGAGGATTCCTATGTGATATCCGATACACAGCGCGATGTGGCGCAGCAGCTCGCCGACGCGGGCGCGGACGTTATCATCGGCACTCACCCTCATGTTCTCCGCGATATCGAAATGATAGAACGTAAGGACGGCGGAAAAACTCTCTGCGCATATTCTCTGGGGAATTTCGTCTCCGCACAGAGCGAGCCGCGTAATCTTATCGGCGGAGTCCTCGATTTTTACGTTGACTGCTTCGGCGACGAATACTCCATTGATGATATATCACTTATCCCCACTATTCAGCACTATGACTCGGGCTACGCCAACAACAGGGTGTACTTCTACACCCAGTACAGCGACGAGCTGGCAGCTCAGCACGGAGTCAACTCCACCGCGAGATTCGATATGGAATACATAGACAGCGTTCTTGATAACACCGTCAGCGCAGAATTTCTGCAGAAAGGCAGTATAGTATGAAACGAAGCGATTATATTTCTTGGGATATGTATTTTATGGGGGTGTCTCTTCTGGCGGCTAAGCGCAGCAAGGACCCTAACACGCAGGTGGGCGCATGTATCGTCAGCGACGGGAATATTATCCTCTCCACGGGATATAACGGCTTTCCCTGCGGCTGCTCCGACGACGAGTACCCTTGGGCAAGGGAGGGAGATGAAACAAAATATCCCTATGTTGTCCATGCGGAGCTCAACGCTATCCTCAATTCAAAGGGACGTTCTCTCGAAAATGCGAAAATTTATGTTAGCCTGTTCCCCTGCAACGAATGCGCAAAGGCGATAATCCAGTCGGGGATAAGGGAAGTAGTCTACCTGTCGGACAAGTACGCCGATTCCGAGACGACTGCCGCTTCAAAGAGAATGCTTAATTCCGCGGGAGTGAAGCTTACAAGGCTCACCCCCGATGTGGACAGCCTTTCTCTCGATTTTACCGCGGACAGGAAATGACCCGCAGCTTCTAATTTTGAATAATATAAAAGGCGGCAATGTGCTGCCTTTTTTATTATGTGCTTCATTGACTTCTGTGTGAAAAAATGTTATAATGCTGTCAAATAGTTTTTTCGGAGGCTGTAATATGAAAATACTTCATCTGTCGGACCTGCATCTGGGGAAAAGTCCCTTTAAAAAGGATATTTCCGCAGTTCAGAGGGCTCTTTCCGCAGTTATCGCGGATACTGTGAAAAAATATGATATAGGAGCCGTGCTGGTTTCGGGGGATATATATGATACGGCTACCTCCACCGCTTCTGCGAACGTTCTCTGGGACGAGCTGGCAAGGGCCCTTATCATGGACTGCAGGGTGCCTGTTTGCGTTATTCCGGGAAATCATGACGGTGCCGAGCGGCTTTCCGTCTGCTCCGATATCCTCAAGGCGTGCGGGCTCCATATCAGGGGCAGGCTGGAGGGCTTCGACGTGCCCGTTCAGGCAGGCAATGCGGATATATATATGCTGCCCTTTTTTGAAAAGGGTCATGCCGAGGGTTTCCTCGGGAAAAAGCTGGACAGCCTTTCGGACGCTTATGAGGAGCTTACCGATATCATACGCGGAAAAATGGACCGCTCGCGCTGCAATATCATCATGGCGCACTGCTTTGCTGCGGGAGGCGTCCCCTCACGGAGCGAGACCTCCGCGGAGCTGCTTTTCTCCGAAAAGGATATCGCCGCAGTGGGAACGCTGGGCGCCGTATCAGCCGAGGTGTTCCGCGGTTTTGATTATGCGGCGCTGGGTCATATCCATAAGCCCCAGACCATTAAATGCAGCGGGAACACGATAGTCCGCTACTGCGGAACTGCGCTGAAATACAGCTTCTCCGAAGAAAGCCAGAATAAATCCTTCAGTATCTACGATACCGATATCCATATTCTGGAAACTGTGCCGAGCCCCGAGCTTTTGAAATTCAGAGTGGTCAGCGGAAGCTATGAGGAGGTCTGCGAAAAGGCTTCGGGATACGACGGCACGGAGCTTGTGCGGATAGAGCTCACCGACGGCGACAGCACCGTTAACGCTGCCCGAATCCGGGAGCTGTATCCCAATGCGATGCAGGTGGTGGGCACGGGGAGAAAGCTGCCCGAAATGAAAAAAAGCGATATCTCCGACGATGATATCGCACAGATGAACGTCCTCGACCTTGCCGCAAAATATATCGGGGAGTTTTACGGCGCAGAGCTTACCGAAGATCAGACAGAATGGCTAAGAGAAGCGGAAAAGGAGTGTGAAAGCGATGATACCCCATAAGCTTGTGATGAAGGGCTTCGGTAGCTATCTGAAGGAGACTGTCATAGACTTTGACAGCGTGGACAGCATCTTCCTTATAGACGGCTGCACGGGAGCGGGAAAGTCCATGATACTCGACGCCATGACCTATGCTCTTTACGGCGAAAGCTCCGGGGACCGCGCCGATGTTTCGGGAGACCGCACTCCGATGATGTCAAAGTGTCTGCGGGGCGAGGACCGCAGAATGACGGTGGAATTTACCTTCGAGACGGCAGGCCGCATGTACAGGTTCCGCCGCGAGGAATGGTATACCAAACCGAGGAAAAACAGCGAGGGCGGAGGTACTCCGCAGACAAGGGCATGTGTTTTTGATGTCACCGGCGTCGAAAAACAGATAAATGCCAAGGACACCTATACCGAGGTCAACAGCATCGCTGAGGATATCCTGCATATGTCCTGCAGTCAGTTCTGTCAGATAGTGGTGCTGCCGCAGGGCAAGATAGAAAAGCTCCTTACGGGCAATTCCAAGGAAAAGGGAGATCTTTTCCGCGACCTTTTCGGCACCGAAAAGATCAAGCAGATCACGGATATTCTGAACAGGCGCAGCGCCGAAGCGGCAAATTCCGTCAAGCTCAGGCAGAAGGAACTCGAAAAGTATTACAAGCCCGATCATGAGAGCATCGAGTCGCTCCGCGCGGAGCTTGACAGCCTTGAAAGAGAGCACGCCGAGGATATGAAGGCTATTGCCGAACAAGAGGCTGCTCTGAAAAGGATATCCGACCGATACGAAGAGTTCGTCGGTATTGCGGAACGCTTTAAAGAGCTTGACAGGCAGAACGGCGAGCTTATCCGCCTGAAGGCTCTCGGCGACGAGTTCGCACACAGAAAGGCGGAGCTGGAGCTCATCGAAGCACAGATCAGGTCGGTCTCGGAGTATAATGCCTATAAAACGGCGGAGCAAAAGCTGAAATTCCGCTTTGTGGAAAGGGAAAAGGCTGATAAGATAAGGGAGTCCGCCGATAAAGGGCATATCCTTGCGAAAAATGCGCTGGAAAAGCATATGCTCGGAGAGGCGGAGGCGAGAGCCGCAGATAAAAGATATGACGAGCTGACGGCTCAGCTCGGACTGTACGAGAAAATAAGCGCCGCGGAAAAGGAATATAAGGCGGCGCATGCGGCTGCGGAAATATCGAAAAAGACCGCCGAGGAAGCCTCTCGGCGCAGGGCGGAGCTGGACGAAAGGGTGGGCTTATCCGAGGAAAAGGCGGAAAAGCTGCGGCGGGAAAATGAGGATATCCCCGACAGGCTTATCAGCCTCAACGACAGAAGAGCTATGCTGGAAAAGGGACGGGAACTTTCCGCCGAGACAGCGGAGAAAAGGTCGGCTTATGAGAAAATGCTCGCAGAGTATGAGGAAAAATGCAGGAAATGCGATGAAGCGGACGGCATTATGAAAAGGCTGGGAGTGGAGTACGACGCCGCCTTTGAAGCGCACATCGGCGGACTTGCGGCGGAGCTTGCGCGGGGACTTAAGGAGGGCGAAAAATGCCCTGTCTGCGGGAGCGTGCATCATCCCGAGCCATTTTACGCGCTGAATAAAACGGCAGTCTCTGCGGAAGAAGTTAAAAAGAAAAAACTCATACTGGAAAAGTCGGCGGAAAAGCTTTCGGGCATGAAGCAGGACAGGGACGGTCTTAAAAGAGATATCGGCAGACTCGGGGCGGAGCTCACCGAAAATGAGGAAAAACTTAAGGAGTGCGGCTATTCTGCGGAGGAGCTTTCCCGCGTATCCGCCGATATCGCGGAGCTTAAGAAAATATCGGCGGAGCTTTCCGGGCTGGACAGCGTTATCAGCAGGCTTCGCAGCGACCTCAGAAGGGTCTCCGACGACGAAAGAGCTGCAGCGGCAAAATACTCCGACGACAAGCTCCGCCTTGCCAACGCCGAAAAGGAGCTTGTCCTGTTAAAGCAGAGCCGCGCCGAGGGCATTGACGACATAGATACCCTCAACGGGGAGATAGCCCGCTGCCGTGAGATATTCACAAAGTACGGCAGTGTGCTGGAAATGCTGAAAGCGGCGTTCTCCGAGGCGGAAAACAAGGCGGTCTCCGCAAAGGCACAGCTCGAGGCGGCGGAAAGGGAATTGTCAAAGGCGGAGGGAGAACGCACCGCAGCTCTTCATTCGCTGGAAAAAAAGCTCATGGAAAACGGCATAACGCAGAAAGCAGAGCAGTTTGTCCCCGATGAAAGGGGCATGAACTCGGTAGACGCTCTAAGAAAGCTCTGCTCAGACTATGACGCGCAGGTGAGAAATACCTCCGCCGCAGTGAATGAGATATCCGAAAAGCTCAAAGGAACGGAGCGCCCCGACATAGATGGACTGAGAGCCGAAAAGGACGCTGTGAGCGGCAGGATAAGCGCTGCAAGGGAAACGGCTGTCCGCAGGGAAGAACGGATAAAATCGCTGCGTAAAAGCTCGGAGGAATACGGCAGAGCGTCCGCAGAATGTGAAAAGGAAAGAAAGACCGCCGCTGAAATGGAGGAGTTCGCCAATATGCTGGGCGGCAGGAACGGAAAGCAGATGTCCTTTGAACGATATGTGCTGGGAGTTATGCTGGACATCGTTCTTGCGCGGGCAAACGTTATGCTGGAAGGGGTCCTCGATTCAAACTATCGGCTGTATAAGCAGTCCGAGGGCTCGGGGAACACATCCTACGGACTGGATATAAATGTAATAAATTATTCCATTGACTCGGCGGGAGCGGATTATTCCGTCCGCATGCTGTCGGGGGGCGAAAAGTTTGTTATGTCGGTGATACTGGGGCTTGCCATCGCCGAGACTGTGCGGAGCAGAACCGGCGGCATCGAAGTGGATTCGCTGTTCATCGACGAGGGGTTCGGCACTCTGGACAGCGAGGCGCTCGAACAGATACTGCAGGTGCTCCGAAGCTGTACGGCTGGCAAAAAGATAGGCATCATCTCCCACGTTGAGTCTCTGGAGGTGATACCTACGGGCTTTGAGGTCACGAAAAATCCTATGGAGGGAAGCGTGGTCAGAGTCCGTACAGGCTGATCTGTCTGCGCCATGTGGATTTTTATATGCGGGCAGGTAAAAATGAACATTTTAAAACGATAATTTAAATTTATCAACGATATTTTATTAAATTTACAAACGAGCTATGGATTATTCATCAATTATTAATACTTACACTGGAAAATTACAGTATAATATAAGAGTATAGGGGTAACTGTTTTATCTTTTCCCATGCTTCCGCAAACGTTATGGAAATGCGCATGAAAGCTTTGATATATGCGGTCCTGCGCAGAGCTTTGTCTCGTTTACGGGAACCGAAAGGATATGTTGCCGAGAATATTAAAATCATTCGGGATATCCCGATACAGATACAGAACAGGCTAAATGTAGGAGGTATAATTTTTATGTCAATGGGAAAGGTTCTTGTTGTAGATGACGATAACAATATCTGCGAGCTTTTAAAGCTTTATCTGGAAAAGGACGGCTATACTGTTATGGTCTCCCATGACGGTGAAGAGGCTGTTGTTAAATTCAACGCACTTAAGCCCGACGTCGTTCTGCTGGATATCATGCTTCCCGGTCTTGACGGCTGGCAGGTGTGCAGAGAAATAAGAAAGAAGTCCAATGTGCCTATCATTATGATAACCGCTAAGTCCGAGACCTTCGATAAGGTCCTCGGTCTGGAGCTGGGCGCCGATGACTATGTCGTAAAGCCCTTCGATACCAAGGAGGTCATCGCCAGAATTAAGGCTGTTTCCAGAAGAGCAAGCCAGTCTGCTCCCGATAACGAGGTCAAGGAGGTCAAGTACGACAAGCTGGTCGTTAATATGACAAGATATGAGCTCCGCGTGGACGGCAAGGTGCTGGATACTCCTCCCAAGGAGCTGGAGCTGCTTTTCTATCTCGCTTCCAATCCCAACAGGGTGTATACAAGAGATCAGCTCCTTGATGAGGTCTGGGGCTTTGAATATTACGGCGATTCCCGTACTATCGACGTTCACATCAAGCGTCTCCGCGAAAAGCTGGAGAACGTTTCCGACAAGTGGGCTCTCAAAACAGTATGGGGCGTAGGCTACAAGTTTGAGGCAGAGGAAGAAGATGCATAACAGCATTTTCACAAGATTTTTCTATCTTTGCTTTTCTATACTCGCGGGCGCGCTTATCTGCGTGGGCGCAGTCCATATCTTCGTGTCGCTGGAGACTTATCAGCGCGATATGAAAAATGACCTGACCAACGATGTTGTTGAGGCGGTGGAGTTTTCGGAGACCGTCGTTATTTCAGACGCGGTAAATTCCGAAACGGCGGCTGTTGTCACAAACTACTTCAATACGCTGGCTGCTCATACGGATACGGATTTTTTCCTTACCGACGATAACGGCAGCGTGATGTACTGCTCCGATAACGTTCAGAGCTTTAAGGACAAGCCCGTTTCGACTGACGCTATCTCAAGGATCAAGGACAGCGGCACCTATTCCTTCAGCACCATGAACGGCTACTATTCGGAAGCCTGGTTCAATATGGGCTATAAGGTGAACTGCGGCGGCGCCGTCTATTACGTCTTCGGACGGAAAAGCGCCGACAGCATGCGCGCTTATATGGTGCAGCTGCTGTGTTCCTATATGCTGACGGCAGTGGTCATTATGGGACTTTTCTACCCGGTGCTCTACTATTCGATAATGCGCATAGTCCGCCCCATAAGCGATATGACTAAGGCGGCTCAGCGCTTCGGCGAGGGCGATTTCTCGCAGAAGATAAAGACTATCGATGATTCGGAGCTCGGATACCTCGCAAATGCTATGAACGAAATGGCTGCCTCTCTCGAACAGATAGAGGAAAACCGAAAGAGCTTCATATCAAACGTATCTCATGAGCTGAAAACTCCTATGACTACCATAGGCGGCTTCGTGGACGGCATACTCGACGGCACTATCCCGAAGCAGCAGCACAGATATTATCTGCGCATAGTCTCCGAGGAGGTGGACCGTCTTGCGAGACTGGTCCGCTCTATGCTGAACATATCCAAGTATGAGTCGGGCGAGGTGGAGCTTCAGACGGAAAGCTTTGAAGCCAATGCACTTATTTTCAAGACCGTTCTTCTCTTTGAGAAGCGGATCGACGACAAGCATGTGCAGATCGAGGGTCTTGACGCTGACAGGTTCTATCTCAATGCGGATATCGACCTTACACAGCAGGTCATATATAATCTTACCGAAAACGCTGTCAAGTTCGTAAACGAAGGCGGCACCATAACCTTCGGCTATGAGGTCAGGGGAGATCTTACTGCGATACGTATCCGCAACAGCGGCGAGGGACTTAAACAAAATGAAATATCCAAGGTTTTCGACCGCTTCTATAAAACGGACGAATCCCGCGGAAAGGATAAGACCGGCGTGGGGCTGGGACTTTCT
This sequence comes from Oscillospiraceae bacterium, assembly GCA_051882725.1. Classification (GTDB taxonomy): domain Bacteria; phylum Bacillota; class Clostridia; order Oscillospirales; family Ruminococcaceae; genus RGIG4694. Next base: position 7,010 of record JBJESJ010000006.1, on the reverse strand, counting down.
ATCGTGCGCTCGATAATCAAGCTGCATAACGGAGAGATACTTGTCCGCAGCAAGGCCGGGGAATATACAGAGTTTGAATTTACACTGCCCACAGGCACGCCTCCTGCAAAAAAGGCGGCAGGGGCAAATACAGCGGGGTCGGAGAGCTAATACTAAATTTGTAGTATTATGTACTGCTCTGACCTTTCTTTTTGCATATGGAAAGGAGCTTTTATGGACGAGTTAAATCCCAATGAAAACGATAGGGAGGGTATTCCTCAGGACAGCGGACTTCCCGAAGATGGAACTTCTGCCGTCTCTTCGGCGCAGCCTGAGAGTCAGCCGCCCAAAAGCGGGTCGGATATAATCGACATCATCGACGGTATAGACACCGAAAAAATGAATGGCAGCATGCCCTCTGCCGATAAGGTGCAGAATACAGATCCCTTTGCGGAAAAGGACTACAGTATGAATGATTTTCATACTCCTCCCCGCCCGCAGCAGTATTACGGCCGAGGTTATGCCCCCAACGCATACAATCCCAATCCGGGCAGATATGACCCTAACGCGTACAATCCCAATCCGAACGGGTATGATCCTAACGCGTACAATCCCAATCCGAACGGGTATGACCCTAACGCGTACAATCCCAATCCGAACGGGTATGATCCTAACGCGTACAATCCCAATCCGAACGGGTATAATTCTAACGCGTACAATCCCAATCCGAACGGGTATGATCCTAACGCGTACAATCCCAATCCGAACGGGTATAATTCTAATGCGTATAATCCCAATCCCAACGGTTATAGCTTTAATTCATACGCTCCGAAGCCCGGCGGCTCTGCTCCGAACGGCATAGGCGGCGGATATATGGGAGCTCCTGCCCCTGCGAAGAAAAAGCATATGTCAAAGGGTGCTCTTGCGGCGCTGATAATATCCTTATCCGCAATGTTTGTGCTGATAGTTATCGTGCTGGCGTTCTCGTCCATCGACGAGACATACGATGAACTCACAGATTCGGCGGAGACCGGTACCACACAGATCATCTCCGACGAAAACGGCGTATCGGTGAGTATCCCTATTCAGCCGAAGCCCGCTCTCGAATCGAAGTATTATCAGGACGAGGAAACAGGGCTGCTTACCGTGGAAGGTGTGGCAAAGCGCGTATCTCCGTCCGTGGTGGACGTTATGGTGTTCCGTGATACGAGCCTTTACCCCTATTCGGCGGGAAGCGGGATAATCATCTCCGAGGACGGATATATCGTCACGAACGCCCATGTTCTCACCGATGTCAACGCAGGGCTCAAGGTAGTCCTTGACAGCGGCGAGGAATACAAGGCGGAAATTGTCGGACAGGACAGCCGCACCGATATCGCGGTGCTCAAAATCGAAGCGGAAGGTCTGATCGCCGCCGATCTGGGCGATTCCGATCAGCTTGAGCTGGGAGAAATGGTAGTCGCGATCGGAAATGCAGGCGGATATTCGGGAACGCTGACAGTGGGCTATGTTTCGGGGCTCAACCGCGAGGTAAAGACAAGCACCGACGGCGATACAATGACCTGTATCCAGACCGACGCAGCTATGAGCCCGGGAGTTTCGGGCGGAGCACTTATCAATATGTACGGTCAGGTAGTGGGCATCACATCGTCGAAGTATAAGTCCACCGTTCTTGACGAGGGCATAGGCTTTGCTATAACAACGCAGTTTGCAAAGCCCATCATCGAGGACATCATCTCGCAGGGATATATAAGCGGACGTGTGCGCGTGGGCATCACCTACACGATACTCAGCGAAGATGTGGCGGAAGCATATGGCGTGCAGAAGGGCATAATCATCCAGACCATAGACGAAAGCTGCGATATTGCGCATACCGACCTTCAGCCGGGAGATGTAATGACCGAGCTGAACGGGCAGGAGATCTACAGTGCCCAGACCATAAAGTCTGCTCTTGAGGGCTGCGAGCCGGGAGAAGTGATCTCCGCTCATATTTACAGAAAGGGAATCACCGAGGACGAGGACGAGGAGTTCGACATCACCTTTGAACTGATGCAGGACACCACGCTCAGCTGATAATTTAGGAACCGCTGATCAAATCGTTTCTCGACGCTTTCAGTGACGGATTTTCGGGTGTCGTAAACGATGGCTTCGCCTTTGATCAAGCTTACTTAATAAAAAAACAGCGCAGGCTGCCGAAAAAAATCGGTCAGTCTGCGCTTATTATTTTATGAGGTTATTCCTCGGCGGAGCTGTCCTCTTCATCCTCGCACCACACCACACGTACCCTGCCATGCAGAGCGTCCTCGCAGCTAAGGGTGATATACAGAACATTATCCCCGAATTTTTCCGCGGAGAGTATCTCATCGAAATCGGAGCCGTCATACCTGTCGGTCTGACCGTTTCCCGAGAGGATAATTTCCATGCTGCCCGCTTCAACGGAGGATTGTATCCGAAGGCTGCTGCTGTTTATCTTAAAGCCGTTTGCGAAATCGCCGTCCATTGTATCAAAGGAGCAGTTCCAGCCATTTTCGTCGTTTGTCTGTACCAGCATCGTCGCCTTATAATTTGAGCCTGTGCAGCCGCACAGAAGCACCGCGCATACGAGTGCCGCCGGGATCATTTTTTTCATAAGACCGACCTCCTTGGTAGAAGCAAGAATTTTTAGAGGCAAGAGATCTTGCTGTTGCTTATTATTTTATGCTTATGATTTACTGGCTATTCGCGGGTTTGGTTATCAGCTTTCGATTTACTTGCGATTGGCTGTTCGTTTTCGGCGGAGCAGAGCTCCGCGCATTTGATTCGCTTCACTGTCAAATGCTGCGCCGCCCGAATTTTTCTTGCTTTTTGTGATTGTTTGCTGTTCACTTGCTGCCGTCCGCGTTTTTCAACGGGCGGCGCTTTATTGTTGTTCGCCGCTTCGGCTTTCGGGCGCTTCCGCGGGCAGATGTCGCCTATGCTTAAAAACTCTATCTGCGGCATTAGCTGCGGGTCATCCCGCGGGGAGTTTCGCCGCGTGCGCGCGGCGACCAAAGGACTCCGCCCTTTGGAAACTCGCGGCCTTTGGAAAAGGCCGGCGAAACTTTTTAATTCGGACTTACTGCTTAGTTGCGGGTACTCTTATCCTCGAACATTCCTTCGGGAGTTACGTACTTCCGCGGCTTTATGTCACCTAAGCTGAAAACTAACAACGCGGCTGCAGGTCATCCCGCTCGATGATCTGCTCTCTGTCGGGGCCTACGCCTACCATCTTTATGCGGCATTCGCACAGCTCCTCCAAACGCTCGATATACGCTCTGCATACCTCGGGAAGCTCCTCGAAGCTGCGGCAGCCGGATATATCATCATTGAAGCCCTTATGCTCCTCGTAGACGGGCTCACAGCCTTCCAGCCCCTCGAGTGTGGGCGGGAAATCACGGATAATGGTGCCGTCCGCTTTCTTGTAAGCGGTGCATATTTTAAGGGTGTCTATCCCTGCAAGAGTGTCAAGCTTGTTTACAACGATTCCTGTGAGACCGTTGACTCTTACCGCATGACGCATGATGACCGAGTCGAACCAGCCTATTCTTCTGGGACGGCCTGTGTTGGTGCCGTATTCGCCGCCCTTGTCTCTGATGAAGTCGCCCGTGCTGTCGAAAAGCTCGGTAGGGAAGGGACCCTTGCCCACTCTTGTAGTGTAAGCCTTTGCAACGCCGTAGATCTCGTCTATCATCTTAGGACCGACGCCTGTGCCTGTGCATACGCCGCCCGAAACAGGGTGAGAGCTTGTAACGTAGGGATATGTTCCGTAATCGATGTCAAGGAGAGTAGCCTGCGCGCCCTCGAAGAGGATAGTTTTTCCTGCCTTGTTGGCCTCGTAGGTGAGAACGGAAACATCGCCCTCATACTTTGCAAGGCGCTTGCCGTACTCGGTGTATTCCTCTATCATTGCTTCGATATCAACGGGAGTCCCGCCGAATACCTTGGTGATTATCTCATTGCGGAGCCTGCCCGTAGCCCTTGCCTTTTCCGCGAAGATCTCGGGGTGGATAAGGTCATAGAAGCGGATACCGCTGCGCTCGTACTTGTCCATGTAAGCGGGACCGATGCCGCGCCTTGTGGTGCCGATATCCTTGCCGCCGCGGAATGCCTCGGAGAGACCGTCCAGCTCGATGTGCCACGGAAGAACTATCTGTGCGCGGGGGTCGATTTTAAGGTTGTCGCAGGAGATGCCTCTTGCCTGCATGCCCTCTATCTCGCCGAGGAAGTCCTTGGGATTGAGGACTACTCCTGCGCCGATAAGGCACAGGGTATCTTTATAAAGGATCCCCGAAGGGATAAGGCGGAGCTTGTAGGTCTGACCGTTGTTAGCGACGGTATGACCTGCGTTGTTGCCTCCCTGAGAGCGGACAACGACATCTGCTCTTGAAGCGAGAATATCAATGACTTTACCCTTGCCCTCGTCTCCCCACTGGGTACCTAAAACTATACTTGCTGACATATTAAAAACCTGCCTTTGATCTCACAATAATTGCCGCAGAAGCGCGGCGTTCCTACTTTACAATTATATCACACTATCCGATAAGTGTCAAGAAGATATGTTATTTTTTCACGAAAAAAGAAAAGACCGACATCTGCGAAAGCAGTATCGGTCATATCATAGTCAGAAAAGCTTTATTGCCGCAAGAGCCGCGCCGATTATCCCGAGAGCTGCAACAAGGCAGCCTCCATGAGGCATAGGCGGTCTGTGATGAGGTCCTCTGTGCGGCGGGGGCGGCGGGGGCGGACGATGTCCGGGACCTCCCGGTCCTCTGTGTGGTCCTCCGTGCGGTCCTCCGTGTCCTCTTCCTCCCGGCATATTCATTCCTCCATTATTGTGATATAGTGTTAATATTACAGAGCAGAATTTTATTAAAAATCTGCTTTATAAACGGGGATCTTTCAGTTAGTGCCTTTCAAATAATCACATACAACATCATGCAATTCGATATAGGGATTATCTTTGAGACTTTCTCCTGATTTTTCACAAGTTACTTTTAATTTTCCGATATTATGATTACCATATCCATCAATATTCTCCATTATGCTTATAATAATCTCCGAAGTAATAGCATAATACTTATCTTCTAATGATCGATTATCATTTTGGATCAAAGCTATTTGAACACAGGTCTCTTGAATATCAGCAAGTGTTTCCATAAATTCTTTTTGAAATCCATTTAAATTCTCCATTATAGCCTCCTGCAAAATCAGGGGTTGTCGGTAGATCCTACCTATAATATATCGGCACGTTTTTGCTAATCTTTAGAATGATATGACTTTTAACGCAGAGATGCCAAGAGGAAATCTCTGCCGATGATATACTATAATATACCGGATAGCTTAATAAAAAGTTTTCAGAGACGTAAAAAAATCCTTGCTTTACATTTATAGAAAAAAGATTTATAATAGTATGTGACAGTGAAAAATCAAAGAAGATCAGGGAATGTGAAAGGATATGAGAAAATGAATAAGGATCTTACTGTGGGAAGTCCCGCAAAGGTCATTGTGGGCTTTACTCTTCCGATGTTTATAAGCGTGGTATTCCAGCAGCTGTACAATATCGCTGACAGCATCATCGCAGGAAAATACGCCAACGGACTTGCCGCCGTGGGGGCAAGCTATCCGATAACCATGCTGTTCATGTCGGTAGCGCTGGGCTGTCAGATAGGCTGTTCGGTGGTCATCGGCAGAAATTACGGCGCTAAAAATTACAAGGCGGCAAAGACCTGCATAACCACGTCACTTATCGCAGGACTTGTGTTATCGGCTGTGCTGACTGCGCTGGGAGTTATCTTCAGCCCTCAGCTGATGAAGCTGGTGAACACCCCGGACGAGATATTCGCCGACGGAAATACATATCTGCGCATCTATACGGGCGGATTTATTTTTCTGTTCCTGTACAATGTGGCAACGGGTATCTTTAACAGTCTGGGCGACAGCAGAACGCCGCTGTATCTGCTTATAAGCTCGTCGGTGGGCAATGTTGCCCTTGACGCATTATTTACGATAGTATTCAAGTGGGGCGTGGCAGGTGTTGCATGGGCGACCTTCATCGCACAGGGAACGGCGTGCATATGTGCGCTCATCATACTGATGCGGAGACTGAAAAAGGTGTATGACGGAAAAGACGCGCCGCTGTTTGATAAGCAGGCGCTCAGGGAGATCGGTGTGATATCGCTGCCCAGCGTCCTCCAGCAGAGCTTTGTGTCTGTAGGAAATCTGTTCATACAATCTCTGGTGAACGGCTACGGAGCGACGGTCATCGAGGGCTATTCGGCGGCGGTGAAGCTGAACACTTTTGCGATAACGGTCTTTGCAACTGTAGGCAACGGCATATCGAGCTTCACAGCGCAGAACAACGGTGCAGGCAGGCCCGACAGGATAAGGAAAGGGCTCATGGCAGGAATAGTCTTTGCGCTGGTGATAGCTGGGCTGTTCTTCGGGCTGTACTTCTTCCTGCCGAAGACGTTCGTGGGCATGTTCATGAACGAGGGAAGCTCCGAAGAGGCGATAAATACGGGCATAGAGTTCCTGAAGACAGTAGCGCCGTTTTACTTTGTGATATGCTTGAAGCTGGCATGCGACGGCGTGTTCCGAGGTGCGGAGAAGATGGGACTGTTCATGCTGTCTACGTTCATAGACCTTGCGCTGCGCGTAATATCGGCGTTTGTTCTGTCGGGCATCATGGGTGCCTCCGGAATCTGGAACGCATGGCCTTCAAGCTGGGTAGTAGGATCGATCATTGCGGTGATATGCTGCTTTAATTATCTGAGGAAGGCGATCGACAGTACGAAGGCTTCCGAAGCTTAACGGGAATATAAAAGCTCTGCGCGGGAAACTGCGCAGAGCTTTTATACAAAATGCTGTGAATAAGTCGAAAAAGCGGGCAATGTATTGTAAAAAACATAAAAGTGTAAAAAGGGAGTAAAAAAGGCTTGACAAAAGTAAAAGAGTGTGGTAAAATAAACTATGTTGTCACGGAAGGCGTAAAATCGCCGATTTCGGGAAAATCA
>JBJESJ010000005.1:0-20625 GCA_051882725.1 Oscillospiraceae bacterium | reverse complement strand
GGTTTGATTTTATGGGGATAATGCAGCGTTTTCGCTTGTCATTGTCCCTGCGCCCAACAAACAGAACGCTTCTGGCAGCTGCCGTTATGTCGATAGAGCCAAGCCCCTTATATTGAGCCTTCTTTCCGCTTTTGTTCATATGCCCGATAAGAACAACGGCACAGCCGTATTTCTCGGCAATTGCTTCAAGCCGTGACATAACAGGACGTATTTCATTTGCCCGGTGCATATCAACATCTGCTCCGAGATACGCTTGTATCGGATCCATTATCAAGAGCTTTGCCCCGGCAGAAGCTATCGTTTCTTCAAGTCTGCTGTCGCAGAAGTGCAGAGCATCGCTGCCCTCAATAATGGTGCATATCCGACTGCAATCGGCATTGGCGGCGGTCAGTCTGGGCTTGATAGTGTCTGCAAGCCCGTCCTCGGCTGTCTGATAGATCGAAGTGATACTATCATAAGTATATGTGTACTCCAATTCTGTCGGCAGACGTTCGCCCCTGCTCAGAATAGCGGCAATATTCAGGGCAAGGGTGGTCTTGCCCTCGCCCGGATCGCCCTGAATAATAGTCACTTTACCGAACGGAATGTACGGATACCACAGCCAATCCACGGTCGCAGCTTCGATCTCCGAGAAAAATTTTATGTCGGGGGTATTGCATTGCGGTTCTTCATATGGTATAATAGGTTCGTAATAATTATACGGAAGCTGTCCCTCGGCTGCGCCAACAGTCGGGAAAAGGACGGCTTCTTCTTTTTTATCCATTCACCTCCGCCCCCTTAATATAGTTGTTGGGATCGTTGAGGAAGGTAACAAGCACATCAAAGTTGATGAACGTCCTTCTTCCAACGTGAAGGCAGGGGACTTCGTTGTTCCTGCACATACGTCTGAGTGTGTTTTCGGGCATAATGCCTGTCTTTGCCGCTTCATGAATGGTCATAAGGGTCACAGGCTTGGTGTTTTCGGTCATAAATCAATTCCTCCTTAATTTGTTCAATGTTGATTTTTTGCATTCAACAAAAAAATATATCTATCGAATTATCTTGATTATAGCGCAGTCTGCCCTCAAAGTCAAGTAGGTTTTTTGCGATTTGTATAATTTCGTATAATTTGAATAAAACCGTGTGAGTTTTTTGCAACAGTTTTGCTATTGCTATTTTTGAAATAATTTGGTATAATCGAAAATGAGCCAAGAAAATAGACGGAAATAGATTTGAAGCGTTTTTTTGAAATGGAGCTGATTTAATGGCGGATTACAAGTTTTTTGCGGATACGGGCATTGCGATATGCGTTGACTGCAATGATATGAAAGAAATAATCATTTACGGAGAGCCGAAAAAGGTGTTCAGATATATAAATGGTGGGATTTTTGCAGATATAAGCGTAAAAAAAGCCGAAAGAGAGATAGGTTCGTTCCTGTTTGACCTTTCTTCCGACTGCAAAATGCTCAACTATCTTAAAGGAAGCAGCGTTGCCGTTCCCGATGATAATGTAACGTGCGGTTATCTGAAAAAGGTGATTGACAAGGCTCTGTCCGACCCTATCAGTGAGGACGAGCTTGAGTGGCTGTGCGATCATCTGGAGATTACGCAGACAGCACTAATAAATGAGGACTTTATTTATCATCAGCGGCATATCAGCTTCACTCCTTCAAGAGATCCGAACACAGACCAAGCTATTGATTATCTGCTGGGCAGATACGTCAAGGACGATATGCCTATGATGATAATCAAGGGGAAGAACGGTGCGGAATACGCTGTTACAGACGTTTCTTTGGTGTCAATGGTAGAATATTATATACGATCGCTCTACAGCAAAAGCCTTTTTCCGAGATACTGTCTGAATTGCGGAAAGCTGTTCATTGCAAAGTCGAGCCTGTTTGATGTGCTTTGCTCCGATGCCTGCAGGAAACAGCGAAATTCCGAAAAGCTCAGCAGATACAAGGAAAAGCACAATGATGAATACGAAGCTCAATATATGAAGGTGTATCAGCGTTGGTACACAAGGATAAGACGAGCAAAGGAGAAAGGGCAGCTGACAGGGGATAATCTGCAGCTTTGCAATGACATTTTCACGGGCTTCACATCGGAAAGCTATGAAAAGCGTAACGGTGTCCGAAACGGAGATATCTCGCCCGAAGCATTTTCACAATGGATAGATAATTTTGAAATTCAGATGAATATGCTTTGGGCTGATATAAAATAAAAAAATCTCCCCGTCTGCTGGCACAGACAAGGAGATTATAGAAGGTATCCACCCAGAAAGGACAGATTCCATTCCACACGTTATTTGTCCTTTCGCAACCACGAAAGGAGTAATGTTAATGAACATTACAAAAAGAGAAAACGCTTACCGAGTCAGAGTATTCAACGGTAAGGACGCAGACGGGAAATTCCTCTATTCGAGTATGACCATCAGATTTGATGATCCTCGCTTTGAGGGAATGACCGAAAAGAAACGTGACAAGGCAGCTGAAGCTATTGCCTTTGAGTTTGAACAGCAGGTCAACGCTCTGGCTGTTCTTCCCAATGTCACCTTCAAGACATTTGCCGAGAGATGGTTTGTTGACTATGCCGATATTCAGCACGCAACGACTACCCGTGAACGCTGTGAGGACTTCAAGGAAAGGACTTACGAAGCACTCGGAGATATGCGAATGGATAAAATCAAGACTATCCACGTTCAGAGCTTCATCAATTCGCTTACAAAGCCAGGTGTAAACAAGGTTGACCCCGAAAAGGGACTCTCTCGCAAGACGATAAAGCACTATCTGTCATTTGTATCGAGCATCTTCGATTACGCTATAAGAATTGAAATGCTCACCAAAAATCCCTGCACCAACGTTAAGCTCCCGCCCGAGGTACATTCGGAAAAGAAGATATATACACCCGAACAGGCAGAAGAATTTGTTGATCTGCTCTATTCGGAAGCTCCGCTAAAGCATCAGATTTTTGCAACGATCGCTATAATATGCGGTTTAAGGCGTTCCGAGATTGTTGGACTCAGGTATTGCGACATTGACGTTGACACTCATATCCTCAGAATAAAGAGGGCTGCCAACTATTCAAGAAAGAAGAAGGAAATGTATGTGGGCAATACCAAGACCGAAAGCTCAATGAGAGTTATCAAGCTCCCTCAGATCGTTATTGACCTTTTTGAGAAATACAAGGCTCAGGAGATACATCAGAAGAAGTTTATGGGTATAAGGCATACCGATGAAGATTTCCTTTTCTGTGATACTACATACACTAAGATAATGTATAACGGAATACCCTACAATTATCTCAAGAAAATGTGTGCCAAGCACGGTATGGACTTTTATGGTATTCACTCAATGCGACACTTCGTTGCATCGGCAATGATCTCAAAGGGAACAGATGCCAAGACCGTTTCGGAGATACTTGGGCACTCGACGCCTGCAACGACTTTAGGGATATACACTCACGCATTCAACGAAGTCAAGGCAAGGGCAACCGATGAAATAGTCGATATGCTCCATATCAACGAAAAATATTGCCATCAGGCATGATTTGTCCCGATTTGACCAAAATTTGACCAAAGCCAATTATCTGATATAAGAATAACCTCTCAACTGACGTATCTAAGCCATTTGAGAGGTTATTTCTTTTGGTCGGAGTGACGGGACTTGAACCCACGGCCTCTACCACCCCAAGGTAGCGCTCTAGCCAAACTGAGCTACACCCCGTGTCAACGTATATTATTATATCATAATCAGACTTCGATGTCAATGATTTTTCGAAAATTTATTCTACAAATAATCATGCTGATTTGACAGAATTTTTGGATAGGTTGCACAAGTTGACATAATTTGCCCGATATAGTATAATAGTAATCAAATAAATTAAGGAAAGTGATATCATGATAACATACAGAAAGGCTCAGCCTGCAGATATGGATACCATACTTATGCTGAGAATGGAATATCTGACCGAAACTCATCCCGAGCTTGAACAGGAGACCGCCGACAAGATACGCCGTCAGATACCCGGCTATTTTCAGGAGCATCTTAACCGCGATATCGTGGTGTATCTCGCCGAGGAGGACGGAAAGGCCGCAGGCTGCGTGTTCTTTGTGCTGATAAACAAGCCTGCAAGTCCGCTGTTCATCACGGGAAAAACAGGCACGCTCATGAATGTTCTCGTGCTGCCCGAATACCGCCGCCGCGGCATCGGCAAGGAGCTCGTGAAAATGGCAGTTGAAGACGGCAGGCGCTGGGACCTGTCCTATATAGAGCTGCGCTCCACGAAATGCGGCTATCCGCTGTACAAAAGCTCGGGCTTCGAGGAGGACAGGTCTATCTACATGTCCATGAAGCTTTTCCTCAACGAATGACCCGCAGGCAGACTGTGAAGCACGGAGAACGGTTTTCGGACCGCTCTCCGTTTTTGCTGAGTTCCGAAATATGACGTATAGCTTGACAAATCACGACGAATAAGGTATAATTATTATACATAAATTTCAGAACGCATCAATCATTCATATGGATAAAGTGAGAGCGGAGCATTATGAAAAATATCGACTGCAGCGCGTACGGCGGTCAGGCGGCATTGACTCCTGCAAATAGGCGGAGATGAGTCGCCGTATTTTTGAAGGACGGAAATAATGAGCAGCTCGGCGGAAACTGATATGTACAGCGGGAAAAAGCGCTATTACAGCCGGTAAGGCGCAGACATGCGGTCAAGATGATATTTGACATAACCGGATATTCTGCTTCGGGAGGAATAGCTATGTCCGATAAATACAGGCGGATAAAGATGCTCTGTACCGCAGCTGCTGTGGCGGCGGCTGTGGGGATATGCGCCTTTGCACAGAAAAGGCTGGACAGCTTCGAGCCTTCCGCTCCTGCCGCAGTTACTGCGTCGGACGAGGAATATCCCGCAGATGATTATGAGGTGATAGTCCCCGGGACTACGGCGAGCCGCTCGGACGTGATAGACCTGAACGCCGCTTCCGCAGGCGAGATAGCAGGGATTGACGGCGTGACAAGAGAAGCCGCCGAGATGATAGTATCCTACCGCGATGAAAAGGGAGGCTTTTCCTCGGTGGAGGAGCTGAAAAACATCGACGGCATAAGCGAGCAGGTGCTGAAAAGCCTTGAAGGCTGCGTGTTTATCAGCGCAGAGACCGTGAACATCACTGTGATAAATATAAACGAGGGCTCCGCCGACGCCGTTACGGAGATATTCTCCGAAACGGAGGTCGGTTTTTCGGAGCTTTCAGAGATAGTGTCCTCTGCGGTGAGCGCGGCGGAAGCTGAGGAGACCTCGGCTGTGACCGCGGAAGTGGATATCCTCCTTATAGATATCAACACCGCCGGCACAGAGCAGCTTATGACGCTGAATGGCATAGGCGAAGCCACTGCGGAGAAAATAATTCGGTATCGCGATGAAAACGGGGGATTTTCCTCCGTGGACGAGCTTTTGAACGTAAACGGCATAGGCGAAAAAAAGCTTGCCGATATAAGAGAATATGTTTGTGTTTCGGAAACTTATGCTCCCGCAGAAACGGCTGAGGAGACTCTTTTTTATGAGGAACAGTCCGCACAGCTTATCAACATCAACACCGCTGACCTTGAAGAGCTTATGACCTTAAACGGCATAGGCGAAGTCATTGCGGGGCGGATAATCGAATACCGCGAAGCAAACGGCGGATTTAAGTCGGTGGATGAGCTTATCAACGTAAAGGGAATAGGCGAGAAAAAATTAGATGCTATACGCGGCAGTGTGTGCGTATAATCGGGCGAAACAGGCGCATATTAATAGAAATAAATTTGCGCAGGCAAAGGAAAGGAACACATCATATGAAAAGAACAATTGCTGCCGCAGCGGCGGTGCTTATCGTTATGAGCATGTTTACGGGCTGCGGAAAGAAAAGTCAGAATAATTCCGCTCAATCGGAAACGGTATCGTCTGTTTCGGAGACCGTCTCCGAGACTTCGCAGACAGGCGAGTCTGTGACAGAAAGCACCGTATCCTCCGAGACAAGCTCTGTGACCGCTGGGGAGAATGTTGAAACGGTCAATCCCCTTAACCATCTGGCGGAAGCAGCTCTGGCAGTGGGCGAATGGCCAATGATGGACGAGGTAACCGATGAAAATATCCTCGCGGATTATTTCCTGCTGGACAAGAACGACCCCAATTATAAGAATCTGCTCGTGATGCAGTGCCCCATGAGCGCCAATATGAGCGAGCTTATCATCATCGAAGCGGAGGACACCTCCGCTGCTGCCGACGCTCTTAAGGAGCGCCGCAAAAAGGCGCAGGAGACCGACGCTTTCTATCCCGCCGACGAGGAAAAGGCTAAAAATGCCATTGTGGGCACCTCTGGTAAGTACGCTTACTACATCTTAAGCTCCGAGCCCGAAAAGTCCGAGGAAGCTATTTTAATGTCGATCGAATGAAAAAATGTGCCGGATAAATCAGGATTTGTTCGGCACTTTTCTTAAGGAAGGGCGATAAAATGGAACCGAAAAAAAACAATTACTATGCGGACTGTCCGCCTTATCTGTCAGAATACCTGCGGTATCTGCGCGTTATCAAAAACCGCTCCGAAAAGACCATCGAAGCCTATTACCGCGACCTGCGGATATTTCTCCGATACATAAGATTCACCACCGAGGACCTGCCCGAGGATATGAGCTTCTCCGAGATACCCATAAGGGATATACCCTTTGAAAGAGTGGAAAAAGTCACTCTTCCGCAGATATATGATTTCCTCGATTTTGAAGCGTTTGACTGCAAGAACAACGAGCGTACAAGAGCACGGAAAATATCCGCACTTAAAGGCTTTTACAAGGCGCTGTGCAATAATAAGCTCCAGAGCTATCATTCGGAGAATAATCCCGTGGAGTTCACAGAAACGCCCTCTATCAGAAAGACCAAGCCAAAGTATCTTGCTCTCGATGACAGCATAAAGCTCCTTGAAAATGTCCCCGACGACGCTTCCAACGATTATCTGCGTGATTACTGCATCATCACCCTGTTCATCAACTGCGGCATGAGACTCTCCGAGCTGGTGGGACTGAATATCAGCGATATCGACTTTGCCGATAATACCATGCGTATCCTCGGAAAGGGCAATAAGGAGCGGATACTTCACATCAACAATGCTTGTCTTGACACTATAAACGATTATCTCGCTGTACGCCCCGAATCGGAGGAGGAGCCCAACGCCCTGTTTTTAAGCAAATTCGGCAGAAGGATAAGCCGCCGCCGCGTTCAGCAGATAGTGGAAAATGCGCTGAAGGCAAGCAATCTTGACAACAGGGGACTGTCAACTCATAAGCTTCGGCATACCGCCGCCACTCTTATGTATCAGTACGGAAATGTTGACCCGCTTGTGCTCAAGGAGGTGCTCGGTCACCAGAGCACTGCCACTACGGAAATATATACTCACCTTGCAAATGACAATATCCGTAAAGCGCTGGATTCCAATCCTTTGTCGAACGAGACAAGAGAACATAAGAAAGATCCTCCGAAATCGGACAAATAAAAACGGGTACGGAAAGCGCATTTCCGTACCCGTTTTTTTGTGTTAATTTTCGTCTGTATGCAGTGTTTTCTGTTCGGTCTTGTATTTGAAGAACTGGAGCCCTGCGATTATCGCTCCGCCGATGATGAATGCAATGATATTGAAGGTGCCGAAGGTCATGGCGGGCTGAGGCTCATCCAGCGTTTCGGGACCTCTTACAATGGCAAACAGCGAGCCTGCCATCATGCCCAGAATGAAATACATCATGGCACAGCGGTGCTTTTCAAGGGCTGCCTTTATCAGCCTTATGACGAGGATAACTCCCGCGACGATGCCCAGCCCCATGGCGACGATTATCCCTATGCCGCTGAAATTCAGGTGCAGCAGGTCCTTTATCGCCGTGATTATCGGCATGTATACCCCGAATATGAGCATTATGGTGGAGCCCGATATCCCCGGGAGGACCATCGCGCAGATTGCTATCGCTCCGCAGATAAAGAGGAAGATATACTCCGCCGCAGAGGGAGCGGAAAGGTCAAGCCCGCTCTCGCCGCCTACGGGATTGAACAGCGTGATAAGCACCACAAGGGCTATTCCCGGCAGGGCGTAAAGCGCCTTGACATAGCTTTGGGAAAGGGCAGACTTTTCCTCCCTTATCACAAGGGGTATCGAAAAGATGATAAAGCCTATGAACAGCGAGGATACCCAGTATATCTTCTCGGTGAAGAGCGCTGCCAGTACAGTCACTGCCACAGCAAAGCCTATCACCCAGCCGATGCCAAGCTTTATGAGGAATATCAGCGCGTCCTTCCGTGCCGAGTTATCCTTTCCTGTCAATGCGCTCAGGGAGGAGATGAACTTATCGTATATTCCCATGATAAAGGCGATAGTTCCTCCCGAAACTCCGGGAACGCTGTCCGCCAGAGCCATAAAAAATCCGTTTACCGCTATCAGAAGATCTTTCATTTTGTCATTCCTTTACTTTTAAGAAGATAATTTTGTATTTATTATATACCAAATCTTCCGATAATGCAATAGCGAATTGTAAAAATCATGTCAGAATAATTTATAAAGCTTGTTAAAAAATACCACGAAAATATCGCCGCCCTTTTCGTACAGACGGAAAACTATCATTTCGTCGGCGTTCATAATGTTGTAGCACCGTTCGTAGACTACGGCGTACAGTATGAACATTATCACTGCAAGCACTGCCATTATCACCGCCAGAAACACTGCACGGTGGATAAATTCCTTTGTATCCATATCAAGCACTTTCATTTTTCATTCTTCCTTAAGTCCAGCAGAAGTCCTGCCAGTGATTCTCCTATGAGCTGTCCCGAATATTTCGCCTGTTCAAGAGTATTGGCGTGTCCGCCCACCTCGATAAGCAGCGAGCCTGTGGTCAGGTCCTGATTGTAATGACGATAGTCGAACAGCACGGGGCGGGTCAATGTGGGATGATCGCTTTCAAGACGGCTCTGCAGAGCGCAGGCAAACTTGAAATTATCGGTGCAGTACGGCATATCCATGGTCCCGTCGTCGCAGCCGCAGATTATCATCACCTGCGCCGCCTTTCTGCCGTTTATCTCGGTCAGGGGAGCTATCCTGTCGCCGTCCTTTTCAATGGCGTCGCGGTGGATATCCAGCACCACCTTTACCGAAGGATACTGTTCGAGGATATTCTGTACAGTCTCGCGGCTGCGGTCATAGGAGCCGTTATAGTCGGGATAGTCGTGAACGGTGGTATCGTGTATGACGCCTATGCCGCTTTGGTACAGCTGATAGGCTATCTCGCTGCCTATGGCGGTCATGTTCTGTTCGCTGTCGAGGACGCGGCTGCTGCGGTTCAGGTCATAGTATTCCCGCTCATAGGGCTCGTAGCACTCGGTGGTGTGGGTGTGCATTATGAGCACCTCAGGCTCGCCGTCGGCGGTTATCTCAAAGGCGGGGGGCTCCTCCGCAAGAGCCGACAGCTCGGAATTGTCCATGGAGGTGATATTTCTCACCTGACCGCCGTCCGGGAGGTCGATATAATCATCGCCCGAATATTTTCCGTATAGAGTGGGGATTATTTTTCCGCCTTGGAGATAATCCTCTTCGGAAAAGCTGTCTGCCGCCGCTTCGGGATATGCGGAGGAGATATCCTCGTTGGCGCTGGAGGGCATCAGCGGAGAGCCCGATGATATCATGGCGCTGTCGTCCACGGCGTATTCGGTGTATGTATATATCTGTGCCGTTTCCTGACTGTCCTGCGTGGCGTCCTCGGAGGACTGCGGGGCGCTTTCCTCGTCGGAGGAAGCCTGTCCGCTATAGCCGTAAAGCACGCTCATGGACAGGACAGCGGCTTTTTCCGCCGTTTCGGAGAAGCCCGTCCCCGATATCATCGCCGAAGCGGCTGCGGACGCTCCGAGGATAAGCACCGCGCAAAGGGTATATCTGCGCGCCTTGATGAAGCTTTCGGAATATTCTCTCATATTGTATCCGTCCTTTCTTTTTGCTCTTCATATTTTAGTATATACAATTAACGGGATACTTATTCGGAAAGAATTATGTGACATTGTTTGATTTTCACGAAATTTTCATCTTTTTTTGTAGGGTTAGTTAGTGACAAGCGGCGAATTATGTGGTATAATGGCAAAAGAGATAAAACAAAAGCTATAGGTAAACAACATTTAGGAGGTTAACGCCGTGAGGCACAGATTTTTAGCGGGAGCAGTTTCGGCAGTTATGTCGGCTGTGGTCTGCCTTTCCGCCATGGACGCGAAATGCGACAGAGTATTGGCGGACAGCGTTTCCGACTTGGAAGCGGAAATTAGCGCAAATCAGGCTGCTATCGAAGAAAAACGCAGACAAATGGAGGAGCTTGAAGCACAGTCAAGCTCCGCTAAGGAATATATTGAGGCTCTGTCCGAAAAAATGGAGCTTCAGCAGCAGAACATCGACCTTATCAACGGTCAGATAGAGGACCTTGAAAACGATATCACTCAGCGGCAGGAGGATATAGCCGAACTTGAGCTCGTTATCGGAGAACAGAAGGCGGAGATCGATGTGAACATCGAAGCCTTCCGGGAAAGGCTCCGCTCCATGTACATCTCGGGCTCCGACGGAATGGCGGAGGTGCTTACCGGCGCAAAGGATTTCTACGACCTTCTCGCACGCTCCGAGCTTATCAACCGTATCGCCAAGTACGACGACGATATGATAGATAATCTGAACAATCAGCTGGATGAGTACAACGCTCAGAACGATGAACTGAACAATCAGAAGGCAGAGCTTGAGATACGTCAGCAGAACGCAATGGAAAAGCGTGATATCCTTCAGGGCGAGATGAACGGACTTATTGAGGAGTACGACGAGTCTACGCTGATTCTCGAATCATTGAAGGCGGACGCTCAGCTTGCACAGAGCGATATCGACTGGCTGGACAGCCAGAATGCCGCTCTGCAGGATAAGATAGACGATATCAAGGAGCAGGAAAGAATTGCCGCCGAAAAGGCAAGGCAGGAGGCCGAGGAAAGAGAACGTCAGCGTCAGGAAGAACTGCGGCGTCAGCAGGAGCTTGCACAGCAGACCGGCGGCGGTTCCTCCGAGGTGACCGTCGATTACAGCAAGGAGGTCTTTTCGGGCAACCGGAGCGATATCATTGATTACGCCAAGACCTATCTGGGCGTGTATTATCAGTGGTGCGGAAACTATCCCGCTTCGGGGTATTACGGTCTGGACTGCAGCCACTTTACCTATCGTGTGCTGGAGCATTTCGGACTTATGGACTACTACATGGATTCCCGCGGGCAGTGCAGATACTGCACTCCGATCTCTGAAAGCGAGCTCCAGCCCGGCGATCTGGTGTTCTACTACGACAGCGGCGGAACTGTTGAGCACGTTACCATGTACATAGGCAGCGGTCAGATAATCGGCTGTCAGGGCGGCGGTCCCTCCGTCACCACCCAGTCCTCTGCAGAGGCTGCCAACGCCAAGGTCAAGATAGTCAGTCTTGACAGCGACAGGCGCTACAAGACCTACGGCCGCGTACCCGGCATGGGTTGATAGAGAGCGATAGTGAATAGTTTCAGTTGATAGTTTTCGGTCTATCGTTGACAGCTTTCATTGTTAAACGGACAAGGGGTCTCTTGTCCGTTTTTTGTCTGCTTTGTTTGCTCTGCGCTATAAGAATAAGGTTCTTGCTCGGCTCACGCAAAATATGCGAACAAATGTTTTATATATGCTTGACGATTTGCCGGAAATGTGCTATAATAATGATGATGTTGCAGAAATGTAAGATTTTTTCTCCGATTGTAAGGCCAGTGTTATTGCACTGTTTTTTATCCGGAGGTATAATATTATTGGATGCGATCTGACAAATTTTTTAATATCTATTGACAAAATAATTAATATGTGATATAACCGTATTAGTATGAATAGTACAGCTATGAGTGAGGTGTGCCTGATGAAAAAATATGAAGATCATGACGACGAGCTTGATGAAGAGGAAGAAACTCCCAAACGGAAAAAGGGCGGATTTATCAACAGGGTGCTGTTCTTTTTTGCGGCGGTCATCGTGGCTGTAGGTACGTATATCGCCTGCATCGGCTATGAGATGTATTCCCGTGCCGTGACTGCCAAGCCTGTTAAGACTATGGCAGACGAGCTGCGCTCTGCGGAAAATTACACCTCCTGCGAGGATATCCCCGATATTTACATAAAGGCTGTGGTCGCTGTGGAGGACAAACGCTTCTATTCTCATCACGGCATTGACCTGCGCTCTATCGGACGGGCAATTGCTGCCGATATCAGGGAGATGAGCCTTGCCGAGGGAGGCTCCACCATTACCCAGCAGCTGGCGAAGAATCAGTATTACACTCAGGAGAAGAGTTTCCTGCGCAAGGCGGCGGAGGCGTTTACTGCTCTGGAGATGGAAAGGGAGCTTTCCAAGGACGATATCCTTGAGCTGTACATAAACAGCATCTATTACGGCGACGACTGTTACGGCATATATGATGCAAGCATGCATTATTTCGGCGTGGAGCCCTCCGAAATGTCCGATCATCAGTGCACTCTTCTGGCGGGGCTGCCCAATGCGCCGAGCGTGTACGCTCCTACGGTGAATCCCGGTCTGGCGGAGGAGCGGCGTATCCAGGTTGTGGACGCCATGTACAGTGCAGAGGTAATATCCGCTTCCGAAAGGGACAGTCTGCTTGATTATCCCGAAGAGGACTGATATGCTGTCTGCAGTGTTTGTAACCGAAAAATGTTATCCCATAGACGATGTTCCAAAAAAAATTTCTGTCGGTGAATAATTATGTGCAGTGTGACAATATTCTGTGAAAAATTATTACAAGACGGTACATTTGTTGATTTTAGATCGCATAAAAGCTATAATGAATATGGTGAAATGTTTTTCTTTTACTGCTGACAAGGATGTTCTTCCGCGGTGTGCGGAAGGAAATAATCTCTGACAAAAGGAAGTACATATGAACAGGAAGAAACGACCCGGAAATACTAATACGCCCTTTGCGGTGCTGTCAATGGTGCCCAGCATTGCGGGTGTGCTGATTTTTTTTATACTGCCGTTTTTTACGGTGGTGTACTACTCTTTAGTCGATAACCCTATTTCTCACGAGTTTGTCGGAGCAGATAATTTCAAGGCGCTTTTTGTCAACAAGGCGTTTGTCACTGCGGCGAAAAATACGGCGGTGCTGTCGCTTATCACAGTGCCTCCCGCAGTGGTGCTCTCGCTGATACTTGCAATGCTGATGGAATCGTCCATCCCCGCAAAGAGCGGCTTCCGCAGCATTTTTCTCAGCCCTGTCATGGTGCCTGCCGCTTCGGTGGTGCTTATCTGGCAGGTGGTCTTTCACTATAACGGCTCGCTCAATTCATGGCTCCTTGAAGCCTTCGGATACGGACCCGTGGACTGGCTCAAATCGAAATACTGTCTGGTGGTTATCGCGCTGCTGTTTTTATGGAAAAATCTCGGATATAATATGATACTCTACCTGTCGGCACTGGGCGGCATGCCGAAGGATCTGCTGGAGGTAGCCGAGCTGGAGGGCGCAGGACGGTTTTATCGGTTCTTTCACATAAAGCTGAGGTATCTTTCGCCGACTGTCATTTTTGTTACGATACTCTCTCTTATCAACTCATTCAAGCTTTTCAGAGAGGTGTATCTGCTGACGGGAGACTACCCCTATGAGGGACTGTATCTCATGCAGCATTACATGAACAACACCTTCAGAACTCTCGATTATCAGAAGCTTTCCTCGGCGGCTATCATTATGATGACCGTTATGATAGTTATAATCGGGCTGCTTATCCACTTTGACAACAAATTCGGAGGTGACATCGAAGAATGAAGTCTCTGACTATGACAAAAAAGGTGAAAAAAACTATTATTACCGTGCTGCTTACGATAATTGCCGCATTTTCCGCGGTGGTGTTCATAATGCCTACGCTGCTGACTGTTATCAATTCCTTTATGACCACCTCCGAGATAAATGCCAATTACGGCGTGATTTTCAGCACTGCCGCAGGAGGCAGCCACACCTACATATCCGATAAGATAAATCTGAAGCTTATCCCCGACAAGGTATCCTTTGACCAGTTTAAGACGGTGCTGTTCACAAGCCCCGATTATCTTATCAAATTCTGGAATTCGGTGATACTTACGCTGCCTGTGGTGATATTCCAGACTGCTGTGGCGGTGTTTGCCTCCTACGGCTTTTCACGGGTCAGGAGCAGGATTACCGACGCGATCTTCATGGTGTACATATTTCTCATGCTGATGCCCTATCAGGTGACTATGGTGCCCAACTACATCGTAGCTGAAAAGCTCAATATCCTCGATACGAGGTGGGCGATCATCCTGCCGGGAATATTTTCGCCCTTTGCGGTATTCCTGCTGACCAAGGTCATGAAGAGGGTGCCCTCCGCATTCTACGAGGCGGCTATGCTCGACGGAGCAAGCGAATTCAGTATTTTCGTCAACGTTTATGTCCCCGTGTGCAGAAGCGCCATATTTTCCGTTATGGTGCTGATTTTCATCGACTACTGGAACATGGTGGAGCAGCCGCTTATACTGCTGTCCGATACCACCATGCATCCGCTGTCGGTATTTTTGTCGAAGATCAATACGCAGGAAACAGGAATAGCTTTTGCTGTTGCCGTAATATATATGATACCGCCTATGCTGCTTTTCCTCTGGGGAGAGGATTATCTGGTGGAGGGTATCTCCTATTCCGGCGGCGTAAAGGGCTGAGTGAAGGTTCTGACAATGAATAAGAAAAAAATCAACATAATTATCGCCGCGGCAGACGCTGTTCTGGCACTGGCGCTGGGAGCGGCGCTCGTTATCGCTTTATCGGAGATAGACGAGGTGAGCATGCAGGACGCTGCGGACAGCTGGGCGGCGGATTCTCCGCTCAGGTATTCCGTGTCGTCGCTGTATACGAGCAGAGACTCGGCGTATTCTCTGGGCGAGATGTATCGGCTTCGGGCGCAGATACTCGAAAAGGTCGATGAACAGCTCACAGATACCGAAGAGGGCTACTACTCCGATTGCTGGTATGGCTTCGGCGATATGACCCTTACGGGCGCAAAAAGCACTGCCGATGTGAGAGCCTGCTATGTGGGCGGCGAGTTTTTCAATATACATACTGCCGAGGCAGTCTCGGGCAGCGTTTTTCACGGCGGCAGCGCCAATATTGATACGATAGTTCTGGACGAGAACGCCTCATGGAAGCTGTTCGGGGCGCTGGACACAGAGGGCATGACCGTTTCGGCGGGAAATATGACCTTCTATGTTTCGGCTGTCATAAAGGCTCCCTCGGACAGCGAAGGGCTGCTGAAAAGCGCCTATGAGGACGACGGACAGGAGCCGATGGTCTATATTCCATACGAGGCGGCGGCTGTTGTTTTCGGCGAGGAGCAGAAGTTCACCTCCTACGACATCATGCTGCCCAACAATTACGACGGCTTCGCTTCGGATTATCTGCGGGCTGCGGCGGGCTGCGAGGATGGCGATACCGGTCAATTGGCGGTCACCGACAGCAGCATGCGGTTCGGGATCTCGGAAATACGCGAAAAGTCGGAGAATATCGGCAGCATGCTGGATTCGGCTCCCGATATTGAATATCCCTTCTGGGAGGACGCCGCAAGAAAAGTGACTCTCGACCTCTGCGTGCTGTACAAGGCGTTTTTCATTCCGTTCGTACTGCTGATGATATCGGCGTGCTACTGGCTGTTCCGACTGGCGGGCTTTGTCGCCTTCCTCGGACGCAGGATATATCATTTCTTTGACGACAGGGCGGAAAAGAAAAAACTGGAGAATTATTACAAGACGCATCCTAAGATCATAATCAAGCCCGAAAATGAAGGAGAATCGAAATGAATACAGATATTACAGCTGACAAAACCTCCAAAAAACATTCCCGAAAGGATATTATAAAAAATATTGCCATTATCTTTCTGGCAGTGCTGCTGGTGCTGACATTTTTCTCGAACACGGTGATGAATATGTCCCTGCCGCAGGTATCCGCACAGTATGCCTCAAACGGCAACATCTCCGAGCAGATCCGCGGGAGCGGTGTTGTTTCCGCAGGTCAGAGCTTCGACGTTATGATAGACGAATCCCGTGTTATCAGCGGAGTGAGCGTCAAGGCGGGGGATAAGGTCGAAAAGGGCGACGTTCTCTACACGCTGGAGGGCAAGGAAAGCACAGAGCTTGCCGAGGCGGAGAAAACTCTTTCCGATATGCAGTACGAATACCGCAAGGCTGTTATCGCTGCGGGCGGCGATACGGGCTATCTTGTGGAAATGCTGGACATCAGCAACGCCGAGGACGATATCGCCGATATAAAGCGCGATCTTGCACGGTTTGACGACCCTGCATATATCAGCGATACATATGCTGCCGAGTATTACGAGCTGTCAAGGCTGAGAAGCGATATCTCCGAGCTGGAGAAGCTTATCTCCGAGGAGCTGGAAGGATATTCCGACACCGAGCTTGATGTGCTCGCTTCCGAGCTGGACGCTGCGGCGGCTTGTCTGGATACCGATGATTATACGGCTCTTCCCGCCGAATGGTACGCGAAAATAGAAGCCGCTCAGAAGGAGGCTGACTCCTTAAGCAACACCGACAAGACCGCTCTTACCGAAAAAAAGGCTGAGATAGAAGCGGCTATCGCTTCGCTGGGCACCGATGATATGCTCGACCTTCCCACCAGATACTACGAGAGGATATCCGACGCGCTGGAAAAGAGAAACGAGCTTAAGGACGCATACGAACAGGCGGAAACAGAGCTCAAGACTCTGCAGGACCAGCTGGTGGACTCCTCCGATTACGACGAGAGCATAAAGGCTAAGTCCAGAGAGATAAAGGAAAAGATTGTTGAGATAGACGATGTAAATGCACAGATACTCTACTATACGGGCGATGATTCCGCTGCGCTTTCCGATCTCTACAAGAAGGCAAGAGATCTTCAGAGGGAGCTGGAGTATCTCAATGAGGATCTGGCTGACCTGAGCGCAAAAAGCAATGTTTCGGCGGTCCTGAAAAACCGGATCAAGGGAAAGCAGACGACTTTCAACAACGCAAAGATAAGGCTTGACGCCGCAAACAAGGAGCTCAATGAGATAAAGACCGAAATAAGGCGGGACCTTATCGACGAGCTCAACGAGGTGAAGGCTAAGCTTGAACAGTACGACGCCGAAGCGGACAGCTCTGCTCTCGAAGAGGCAAAGAAAAAGCTCTCCGAGCTAAAGCGCACCGCAAAGGCTGAACTGAAAGCTCAGCTGAGTACCGTGAATAAGGAAATAAGCAGCCGAAAGGAGCTTGAAGAAAAAACAGCCTCCCTTGAAAAGAGCGAGTCGGAGCTCAATATCAAGCTTCTTACCGATAAAAAGGCTCTGGAGGATTCTCTGAAGGAAAAGGAAAGAAATCTGGAGTCGCTGGAAGCTAATCTTTCGGTGAAGAAGATAACTGACGGAGTGACAAACCGTCAGGAGGACGAGGACCTGAAAAAACAGGCGGAGGATATCGAATATCAGCGTCAGAAGGTCAACGAGCTTAAGGAGAAGTCGCTGGGCGGTACTATCACCGCGCCTGTCAGCGGCACCGTGAGCTCCATGGCATACCGCGCAGGCGAGACCACTGCTGCGGGCAATGCGGCAGCTGTTATTGATATCACCGACAAAGGCTTCGTGCTTAGCTTTTCCGTAAAGTCGGAGCAGGCTAAAAAGCTGGCTGTGGGCACCAATGCCGATATCTCCAACAACTACTTCGGCAGGGATATCTCGGCGACTCTTTCCGCTGTCAAGCCCGACCCCTCCAACCCGCAGACGAGCAAGCTGCTGGAATTTACCATTTCGGGCGGCGATGTTCAGTCGGGCGACAGCATCAGTCTTTCAATAGGCGCAAAGGGTCAGGATTATCCTGCGGTAGTCCCCAACAGTGCTGTCCGTGAGGATAAGAACGGCAAGTACGTTCTTGTGGTCGAATCGAAAAGCACTGCCCTCGGCAGCAGATATTATGCTGTCAGATATTCGGTCGATGTTCTTGCTTCCAACGACAGTAAGACTGCGGTAAGCGGTCTGTCGGGCAGCGAGTTCGTTATAACATCATCATCTGTCCCCATCGAAGAGGGGCAGCAGGTCAAGCTTACCGAAGGCAGTTAAGGAGCCGTTCTTCAAATCTTAACGCATAACATAATATGAGAAAGGAACATGATCATGAACAACAGAAAAACACTTATCAAGGCTATCTGCATTTTATCCGCTGCCGCTCTGACTGCGGGAATGTTTACCGCATGCGGCAAGAAGAGCGGAGAAGACAGCTCTTCCTCCGCAGACAATTCCGCAGTGGGAGGAGATACCTCGAAAAATGCGGCAAAGCTTGTCAGGCTTGAGTACAAGTGTGATGAGCTCACACTCTGCGACGAGCTGAAGGAAGATTATTTCGACAGCTTCAGCGTGTCCGACAGCGGCGTCATTCTTATAAAAAATGATTATAACTGGGACGAGGAGACCTATGTTTCTACCACCAAGACCTATCTTTATAACCTTGACCTTGACGGAAATATCGTAAGCAAGAACGATATTTCTGTTGAAAAGCTGAACGATCAGGACAGCGCTTCGGTGGGCAATGTGAACTATCTTGACGACGGCTCCATACTGTTCATCGAAAATCATTACTATCCGGACTATTCCTCTGCAGATACTGCTTCCGCGGACAGCGGCGAGGACGGCACAGCTGCGGAAGATGATACCTCCGATTATGAGGTGATGACCGTTCAGGAAGAGGACTCTGCCGTAACGGAGGCAGATGATTACGCCTATGAATACGAGGAGGAGGTACAGTACAGGAATTCAATGTATCTCGTACATATGTCCGCAGACGGAGAAGTCATCAGCAGAGAGGATTTTGCCGATATCCCTGCCCTCAAGCTTCTCGCCGACAGTCAGAATACCTATGTACAGAGTATCAGGACCAACAGCAGCGGCGATATTTCGGTATATTTCCAGACCTATGACGAGGAGTGGAACTGTATAAACGGCGTTGTCATTCTGAATAATGAGCTTGAAAGTGTGTTCAGCAAAAACTTCGAGGGCGACAACACATGGGTCAACGGCAGCTTTGCAGATTCAGAGGGTAATTTCTGCTTCGTTGTTTACGAATACAACGAGGAAAAGGGCGTGTCAACTCAGAACGTTAAAAAGTGCAATATCGGAACAGGCGAGTTTGAGGATGTTTTCGACTGGAGCTCCTCCGGCGCTATGGATAATATGATAAACGGAAGCGGCGAATATCAGTCTTATTACTACGATTACAACAGCCAGTCCATTATGGGACTTAAGAACGACGGCTCTGCCGATGTGATGATAAATCTTCTCACCAACGGACTGTATGTAAATCAGATAAACAGCATGTCCATACAGGGTGAGGATTTCTATATCCTCAGCTACGATTACACCAAGGGCGAAACTGTTATCTACAAGCTTAAAAAGCTGGACGAATCTGAGGTCAAGGAAAAGGAAGAGGTCACACTGGCTTCCTATTATTCTTCCACCGAACTTTCTTCGGCTGTTGCCGAGTATAACAGATCAGACGGAAATTATCTTATCACCGTTACCGAGTACAGCCAGTACAACGATTATTCCACCGACGACGAGGAAGCATGGAACGCAGGTCTTACCAGACTCAACAGCGAGATATCTTCCGGTCAGATACCCGATATCATATCCATTTCCGACCCCGAAATGCTTTCGAGCCTTGCCTCAAAGGGTCTGTTCGCTGACCTGAACACATTCATCGACGGAGAGAACGGAATCGACCGCAATGACTATTTCGACAATATCTTCCGCGCAATGGAAAACGACGGCAAGCTTTACACTATCACATCAATGGTAAGTATTCAGGGAATGTGTGCGAAGAAATCACTTATCCCCGAGGATGGAACCGTATCATGGGAGACTGTCGATGAGATACTCGGCGCGAACAGCGGAATGACTCTGCTTTCCGCTGATAATACCAGAGGAAGGTTCATTGAGTCCACACTTTCAAGCGGCTACAGGAATTTCGTAAATACCTCCACAGGGGAGTGCAGCTTCAATTCTCCCGAGTTCGTCGAGATACTGGAGCGCTCAAAGGATTATCCCGAGGAGATCGACTATGAGGAGCTTGAAGCGTCAGACCCCGATTTCTGGAACAATTACAACATTCAGTACAGAGACGGCAAGGTGCTTATGAACAATATCTACCTTTACGGCTTTGACAGCTACTACTATACAGCCGACGGCAACATGGGCGAGGATATCAGCCTTATTGGCATGCCCGGCTCGGGAAGCGGCGCATATCTTGTTCCGACAAGCTATATTTCGGTTTCTGCAAAGTCTGCTCACCCCGACGCAGGCTGGGAGCTTATCAAGTCGATGATCGAGTACGACGAGGATAGGTACAGCGGCAGGAACAGCTATTATTCCTACAGTGGCTTCCCCGTCAATAAGCAGTCATATCAGAGCTTAGGCGAGGCTGCTGTCGAAGCGGGCTACTACATCGACGAGGACGACAACAAGGTGGCTATGGAGAACACCTATTACATCAACGACACCGAGAGCGTTGTGCTCAGAAATACAGATCAGGC
>JBJESJ010000004.1:0-20844 GCA_051882725.1 Oscillospiraceae bacterium | reverse complement strand
GGCGGTATATTAAAGAAATCATAATAGATAGCTTGTGAGTATAGGCACGCCAATTTCGAATAGTATGACAGAAATGTACACACTCATGCGATATTTGCAGTCAGACGTCCTTGAAGAAGCCGGAATAAAGCATTTCGATGAATGGGCTGCCGACTTTGGCGAGGTAAAAACCGATTTTGAACTCAAACCCGAATCGGACGGCAAATATCAGATGAAAACACGATTTGCACATTTTACGAATGTTCCCGAGCTTATGGGTATGTTCAAGGAATGCGCAGATATACGCACAGCGGACACTCTGAACCTTGAAGGAAAGCCAAATGCACATGTACACGATATCGTGGCGCAGCCTTCAAAGGCTCAAAAGAAATTTGTCAAGAATCTCGGCAAACGTGCAGAAAAGATCCGTTCCGGGAACGTGGATCCCCGTGAGGATAATATGCTATGCATAACCAATGACGGACGAAAAATCGGACTTGACGAACGTCTGATAGATCCCAATATGCCCGATAACCCCGGCAGCAAGGTAAATCTGTGTGTACAGAACGTGCTTGACATCTACAACAAAACATCGGAACAGCGCAGCACACAGTGTATCTTCTGCGACATGAGCACACCAAAATCGGAAGCAAGGCAGGACAAGTTTATTGTTTATCGTCCCTCGGCTGAAATAGAATCGGGATTTGAAATCGCCCGCAAGAAGGTCGGGCTGGGTAAACTCAATGATTTTGACAGTATTAAAGCCTACATAAATAAGAATTCAACGGAAGAAGCGGACAAGCTGCATGAAGGTGACATAGTCGTTATCCGCCGTCCCGATGAAAACATGGAAAACATACTCTCGGAAGCTGCCGTGTACAAGGACGGTAAGCTTATCCCCGGTGGAGAAGAGCTGCTCAATACAGTTACTCTGTCCTCCATTGAACCTATGCCGCCCAAGGAATTCAACGTCTATGACGATATCAAGGACAAGCTGATCGCACAGGGAGTACCCGAAAAAGAAATAGCATTTATCCACGATTATCAGACTTCCGAAGAGAAGCAGCAGCTTTTCAAGCAGATGAACGCGGGCGATGTTCGTATTCTTCTCGGCTCTACTCAGAAGTGCGGCGCGGGAATGAATGCACAGCGGCGCATGATAGCTCTGCACCATTTAGATGCGCCGTTACGTCCTTCGGACATGCAGCAGCGGGATGGTCGAATAGACCGTCAGGGCAACGAAAACAAGGACGTTGACATTTACCGCTATGTTACGGACAAGACCTTTGACGCATATTTGTATCAGATTCTGGAGAATAAGCAGAAGTTTATCAGTCAGGTCATGACCTCCAAGACTCCGGAACGTGTATGTGCGGACATCGACGAACAGGCTCTCGATTACGCAGAGGTAAAATCGCTCTGCGCCGGCAATCCTCTTATCAAGGAGCAGATGCTGCTTACCGCAGAGATACGTGACTTGAAACTGGAAAAGGGACGTTTCAACGAGCAAATTTATGATATGCAGGACAAGATAAGAACCGTTTATCCCAATAAGATAAAGGAAAATGATGTTATCCTCAAGCATCATCGTGCAGACTATGAATTGGCTCAGAATGCCAAGAAAATCATTACGGAGGACGGGAAAACCGTATATCCCATAACTGTCTGCGGACAAACCTACACCGATAAAAAGGAAGGCGGAGCTGCTCTTGCCGCTGCTGCCAAGGAAAATGTTTCAAAGCTGATCGACGGCAAAACCATTGAAGTCGGAGAATACCGCGGAATGAAAATTTCAATATTCTATGATTCGATGATGAACAAGACAAAATGCGATCTGTGCGGCGAAAAACACCATTATCTTGACCTTAATCCCGATACCGATATAGGAAATGTTATTCGTCTGGATAACTGCATTGCAAACATCGAAAAGATGTGCAGGGATCTCGAAAACGAAAACAATGTTCTGAAAAGCGACCTTGAAAACATGAAGGTCGATGTGATGAAACCATTCCCGAAGGCAGAGCAGCTTGCGGCAGCCGAAGAAAGACTGACCGTTGTGCTCGATGAGCTCACAAGATTCACACTCACGGACAACAGCGCCGCCAAGGACCTCTATGAACGTCTGTGTGATTCATTCCCCGACATCATGAACGGAAATGCCGAACATGAACGCTACACTGCCGGAGAATGCTTTGATCCTCTTGTGGTGGAAATGCACGGAGATATGCTCTATATGGCGCACACTCACATTCAGAACGGCGATGTGATGAACGATCCGCTCATCGTATTCCAGATAAAGGACGAAGCGGCAGTGCCCGTATGCTTTGAAAACAGCGGCATGGCCATATACGAAGAACACAGCACAGATGAAATGACGGAATCGGCTGCATCGTGGCGCAGCGATGTTCTTGACTTTGCCGATGAATGGCTTGATAACATTGACCGGCAGGGATATTCCATTGAAAATTCCGAAATGCAGGCGGAAAAGACAGAAAAATCTTACAGCTATGACAGATAAAACATAATAATTCACTTTGCAGGGCAGCTCCGATAGGCTGTCCTGCTTTTTTCCCCTCAGGGGAATTTACACATAAAGTCGTGAAAAGAAATTCCCGGCTTTTATTTTTTTACAAAATGTGATATAATGATAATATCTGCGCAAAGAAAAAAGACAGAAAGGAGAAAAAAATGAATACAATTCAAAAAGCAGATATTTCACCGGATATGACGTTGACACAGTGGCTGCTCCACTGGTTTGAAACCTATGTTGTACGCAACGTAAAGCGCTCTACAGCGGTTTCTTATCAAGGGATAATAAATAACCACATCGTCCCCAAAATCGGCTCCTACAAGCTCTGTGAGCTGAATATCGACATTCTGCAAACATTTTTTAATACGGAAGCCGACAGCGGCAATGCAAAAGGCGGAGGGCTTTCTCCGAAAACGTTGCAGAATATCAAACGTATGCTGCATAAGGCGCTCAAAAAGGCAGCAGAGCTTGAACTCGTTACAAAGAACTATTCGGATTATGTAGATATACCCTCTGTCGATTATGCCGAAATGAGGGTATTGACCGTTGAAGAGGAACAGCGGCTCGTATCTGTACTTACCCGCAGTGACAATCCTATGGATCTGGGTATGCTTATTGCACTCGCCCTGGGACTGCGCCTTGGAGAGGTCCTTGGGCTGCAATGGCGTGATATTGATACCAAAAACAAAGTTGTACATATCCGCCGAACAGTAAACAGACTTCCGACTCTTGATGATCCTCACCACACGGAAATGGTTATCGGCACTCCGAAAAGCAAAAAATCCAAACGAGATATTCCTATAACCGATGATTTTCTGAAATTGTTCAAAAAATTTACTGCACGCACACATATGCGCTATGGCAGCCGCAGCGATGAGGATTATATATTTCATGGACTGAAAGCAAGCAAACCGTGCGAACCTAAGAATATGCAGCGCCATTTTAAAAAATTAGTTATTGAAGAGCTTGGCATCAAAGGAGCAACATTTCATTCTCTGCGGCACACATTTGCTACACGAGCCATTGAAAAAGGAGTTGACGTTAAGACATTAAGTGAGTTGTTAGGACATTCGGACGTAAGTATCACGCTTAATCGCTATGCGCACGTTCTCGATGAACACAAGAGGAACACAATGGCTATCCTGCTTTCATCGGTCACAGCATAAAAGAATGGTCTGTGCGCAGATGATCCCCGAAAAAGCTTCGGCTTTAACGGGGATTTTTTCATCAAACCGCGTAACATTCAGACTTTCACCCCTATAAAAGTCCAGAATTTCATATTTAAAAAGGTCCGGAGTTTCACCATGAAAAAGCCTACTTATTAGTAAAGATTTTTATAGATAGTTGTTTGATCATACGCCGCTGGAATAGTAACGAAAAAAGCCAAATACAGCCGAAAAAAGAAAAAATAAGGAAGTTCATCAAAAAAATACTTGACAAACTTCCTTATTTATGGTAAAATAAAAAAATAAAAGACACCACACCGAGGGCTCGGTTGGACACCCGAGCCCTCGGCACCCTGATGTTAGTTAATTCTTCGTAGGTTTTTTTCTAACACCAGAACTTGTGAATGCCTTATATCTTGTACTCATTATACAGGATTTTAATACATTTGTCAAGTTGTTCAAAGTGGTTTTCCGAAATTCATCACTTTGAACAATCTTGGCAGCATTTTGGTTGCGGAGGCTGGATTTGAACCAACGACCTTCGGGTTATGAGCCCGACGAGCTACCGAGCTGCTCCACTCCGCGATGTTTTTTATCTGACCTTCAAATCAGATTACTTAATTATTATACTCTTTTTATTCTGAAATGTCAAGCTTTTTTTTGAAATTTTGTGCTATTTGTATACATGAATATTTTTGCGGTTCGGATCATATATTTATATAGTTAAAATCCACAATGCATTTTAAACCGAGACACGTTGTGCATAAATTTTCCTTCTGTTTTCTTTCGGATTTCATACAAATTTCACATACATCAAATATAATCATATCAACAGGAAAGCAATAGGGAACAGCTTCCGGATGATTGTTCCAAGCTTTTCCGTTCACCGCAGTTCAGACGTTTTAAAAATGCCGCGGCTGTACGTTTTTTTGGCGCAGGAAAAAATACTGTGCTGAATTTCTCCTTTATGCTGTCCCTTGCGGGGCGGCGCCTAAATATCCCTCCGATTCTGCGGAGTTTCGGGCGGCTGATTTCTGCCGCCTTTATATATGCATAAACAAACGGCGCTGCATTTCTGCGGCGCCGCTTTTACGATGTCGATATTATTTCAGATATACTATCTCATCATCGCTTGTGCATTTCTTCATTGTATCGGCAATTTTGCTGTAGGAACCGTAGTCGATCTGTTCATCGTTGATGTAAAAGATAGCGTCATACAGCGAGCTTAATTTATATTTTGCCACGAGTCCTGAGGTCATTGCCTTATTGATGGTACACTCATAGGAATTGCCGTAATTGTTTTCTACCCAGATATAATAGCTGCCCGACGAATCCTCCTTGACAAAGAAAGCCGTGGTACTGTTTTTCTGAGTTGAATCGGCTATGGGACCGAAGCCTATCTGCGCGGCTCTTCCGTTGGAGATGCAGTATCCGTATGTGAGCTTGCTGCCGTTCTTGAAATAGAAATCCACCAGCATGACCTGTCCGCCGCCGACCTGTGCATTGGCGATGAACGCCTGAGTTTTTTCTGCATTCATGGGATTTTTTCCCGATACGGCAAGATCAGTCTTGTAATACTCGGACAGGAAGCTCTGCTGTTCGCTTACGGTCGTCCCCGCCGTCCCCGACGAGGAGTCCGCACCGAAGCTGCACTTGACCTTGATATAATCGGTGAAGGTGCCTCTGTAATATTTTCCGTCCTGTTTGTCGAGAGCGGCGACCTTATAGTAATAGGAGCCCCCGCTCTTTATTCCCGAAATATTAAGGTAATTATTAAAGGTGCTTTTCAGCTTGACCCATTCGCCCGACGAAGCGCTGTAGCGGTACACAACATATGCTTCCGCTCCGCTGACCTTGTTCCACGACAGACGTATCTTCCCGTCGGAAACAACTTCATAGGAAAATCCCGTCGGAGCAGACAGCTTTACCGCCGCCTGAACCTCCGATACATATGAAACGCCGCAGTCATAAACAACGGGCACTGTCATTGCCGATAACATTACCGCCGCCGTAAGCGGCACTGCAAAAAGCTTTTTCATAAACAGCTGTTCCTTTCTGATATATTTTTATATCATAAGTATACAACATTGTCGGAAAAAGGTCAAGCAACAAATGGTTACAAAAAAAGCAGGGAAGCTGCTCCCTGCATAAAATATCAGAAACAGAAAATAATAATCTTTTTCAAAACTTCAGAAAATGTGAAAAACGGTATCCTGTCGGACAGTCCACCTCCTTTTTAATTTCTGAGTCCGCCTGCCACTGCCTTCACAGGAGCGGAGCTGCGGTATTTCAGTCTGAGATTGTCGGTGATCAGAGCGATGAACTCCGAGTTTGTGGGCTTTCCCTTGCCTACGCTCACAGTATAGCCGAACAGAGTCTGTATCGTTTCCAGATCTCCTCTGTCCCAAGCCGTTTCGATAGCATGGCGTATGGCACGCTCAACGCGGGACGCCGTGGTCGAGAATTTCTTCGCTACTGTCGGATACAGAAGCTTTGTGACGCTTTCAAGCATTTCGCTGTCCGCAAGAGAAAGCAGTATCGCTTCTCTTAAATAATGATATCCCTTGATATGGGCAGGGATGCCTATCTGGTGGATTATGTCGGTAACGACGACCTCCATGTCATTTCCCGCAGCCGGCGACGATGATCTGCTCTGCATAACGGAATTGATGACATTCTCCAGCATTTCCGCGTCAAAGGGCTTAAGCACAAAGTACGCGTTGTCATAGGACATGATCTGCTTTTCGATAAAATCATTGTGAAAAGCGGAAGCAACGATAAAGAACGGACGTCTGTCATAGTCGGAAGTACGCCTTATCAGCTCGACAGCGTCTATCCCTGGCAGTATAGCTTCCGTGACGACCACGTCGGGCTGTTCCTCCCTTATTGCGTCCAGAAGCACGAGCCCGTCCTTGGCTCTGGTAAGTGTGTAGAATCCTCTGGTCCTGAGAGTGCTGGCATATGTACATCCGAATTCGGAGCTGTCGTCGCCAATCATTACTTTAATTTTATCGTTCACAATAAATACCTCCATTTTTTTTACTTCAAACATATTTTACCACAAAAATTAACACTCTGCAACCGAATTGTAATTGGGATAAAAACTGACGATTTCTGTCGATATTTTTAACCATTTGTTCACTTGTTATTTAAACCCACGTAAATACGTGATTTAAATTTTAACAATATTTAATATTGTTATTGATTTGTATAAATTTGATTAATTTTAAAATATTTTGTTGCTCGAAAAACGATCCTGAATGTTACAATCTTTGTGAAAACATTACAAAATAGTTAAATAAGTTAAAAATTGTAATCTTTTGTCGGATCATGAGCTTTTTTAAGGGATCGCTGATTAAAGGCTAAGCCATCGTTTCCGACACCCGAAAATCCGCCGCTGAGAGCGTCGTGAAAAGACTTGATCAGCGGTCCCTTAACAAATCAGCGATAATACGCCAAACATACAGTCGATTATCACGGGATTATCACAAATCGGAGTATAATATATACTATGATATATGTAAGGTGCCGCTGCTGAACGGCAGCGGCACCTGATTTGAAAACGGAGGACGGAGTCATGACTGACCCCTATGAAGTTCTGGGCGTTTCAAGGGACGCGCCGGAGGACGAAATTAAAAAGGCATACCGTGCGCTGGTCAAGAAATATCATCCCGATCTTCACCCCAACGACGCCGATGCTGCAGCTAAAATGAGCGAAGTCAACGCCGCTTACGATATGATAAAAAGCGGTAAGGACAGCGCGGGCAGACCTGCCGATTTTACCGCAGATCATGCCTCGCAGGGACCACGGCAAAGCTATACCTATTACGGCAGCCCATTCGGAGGCTTCGGCTTTTACGGCACCTCTGCGGGCAATTCGGGCAGCGAGCTGGATATCGCCGAGCTGCTTATCCGCACGGGCGAGTATTACAAGGCAAAGATGATACTTGAGGGAGTGACCGTCCGCAATGCACGGTGGTACTACCTGAGCGCTCTCGCAGATTATTCTCTGGGCAATATCGAAGGCGCCAAGGTCAATATCGGACAGGCTGTTCAGCTTGATCCCTCCAACGAAAGCTATCGCAGTGTAATGGATTCCATATCCCGTCCGCGCAGATATGCCGCTGAAAGAGAAAGCGGCGGCTGCCTTACGACTGCGGTGTCAATGATCTATCGTATTTTTATAATCCTTTTGGTCATACAGCTTATTTACGCCTTTCTGGGTGGGATAGGACTGCTTTTCAGATGACCTGCCTAATCACTTCGGAGGTGATCGCTTGAATAAATTCAGAGATAAGCTGCTGCGCTTTATGCAGGGAAGATACGGCGCAGACGATCTCTATCGTTTTTCCGCAGCGGCGGCGGGTATCCTGCTGATACTCAATATTTTTCTGAAAAGCTACGCATTATGGCTTTTCCTGACGATACTGCTGATATGGATATACTATCGGGCGCTTTCGAGAAATATCGGCGCAAGACAGGCCGAAAACAGAGCGTTTCTGAAAATCAAGGGAGATGTGGGACGACATTTCCGCATCGCTAAGCTTATGATCAGGGACAGAAAGACCTACTGCTACAAAAAGTGTCCCGTCTGCAAGAAAATGCTGCGTCTTCCCAGAAGAAAGGGCAGGCATACCGTGAACTGTCCCCAGTGCAAAAATGATTTCAATGTAAAGATATGACAAAGATCGGCTCGGAGCGTTCCGGGCCGATCTTTATTTTAATGCAGAGCATAAAAAGCCCCTTTCGCCGATGGTGACGAAAGGGGAGTATTTCATTTTTATTCAAGCTCTCCGACAACGGACGCAAAGGCGGCGTCGCAGATGAGCTCGTCGGAATCGGCATTGTACACCGTGCCCACAAAATAGAGGGCGTCTCCCGAATGTATGTCCACATCGGAAAAGCCGATATCTCCGCTGCCTTTCAGAATGGAGGAGGTCTCCTCGGAAATGCTGTCGGTGATGTTGTTCCCGTTGAGGAAAATATTGGTGAAAACATAGTACACATCGTTTTCAAATCTGTGAGAAACGGAATAATACACGCGTGCTCCTTCCACGGAGGCGGTCAGCGAGATGCTTATGCTTTCGGGAATGCCGTCAAATTCTTGGGTCCCGGACATATCGTAGCCTATCTGTTCCGCCACGGGTATGACTCCGTATATGCCGCACTGAGAATTTCCCGCAGCGATGGGCATTATCATGAGCTGACCGTCCTGCTCGGAGCAGTAGCCCAGATATTCCACCTCGGTGCAGGTGCTGACATACTTGTCTGCGCGGGACAGGTCGGAATTTTCGGCGCTGCCGAGGATAACGGCATATTCCGTGCCCTCCTCGTCCTCGTAGCCGAAGGCGTACATATCGCCCGACGACGACTCTGCGGGGAGAACTCCGCTGCAGTGAGGAACGGCAAAATGGAACAGGGTTTCGGACAATTCGTCCTTTTCCATAAGCTCCTTAACGCTTTCCAGCGAAAGCTCCGCAGTGGATATATCTTCGGAAAGACTCATCATTGCTTCGGTCATATCATCGGCTATCCTGCCGGATCTGTAGTCTGCGCCTTCAAACAGCGAAAAAAACTCCTCCGAATCGGGAGCAGCTTCCTCCGTCTGAGGCTCCGTTTCCGTTTCCGCGGTCTCGGGAGCAGAGGTCTCCGTCACCGTTTCCGAAGTCTCCGGGACAGCCGATACCGATGTTTCCCTGTGCGGAGAGTCCTCGGATATTTCGGTGCAGCCGCACAAAATCATCGCTGCAGCCGCAGCAGCGATCATAATACTTCTTTTCATTTATATCTCCGTTTTGGTGAAAAATTTCTTTTGTTTTATATCTATACTTTAATTATAAAACGCATTTTTCCTTTTGTCAATAGGATTTTGATTTTGTTTCGGAGTTGTAATTATTAACATAAATGTTCGGATAAATCAGGAAACCTTTCCGTTATCCGACATAATATAAATAGTATGCCAAAGGATACTGCGGATATGTCGTTCTTAATTCATTAATCATAATGTTACAATTAATTAACAGCTGTGCCGTTAAAACCGATGTAAAAAAGTCCTGCAAAAGCTTGAAAAATAAAAATATATGTGTTATAATGTAAATATCATATTTCATAATTCGGAGGACTGCATTATGATAGTTATTGCAAGCGACCACGCAGGCTATCAGCTCAAGCGTGAGATCATCGAGCATCTTAAAAAGAATAATATCGGATTTATCGAAAAGGGCTGCATGAACGGCGAAAGCTGCGATTACCCCTTAGTCGCAAAGGAGGCATGCGCCGTTATCACGTCGGGTCAGGCGGATAAGGGCATACTTGTCTGCGGAACGGGCATCGGCATTTCCATGGCTGCAAACAAGGTCAGGGGTATCCGCGCGGCGCTGTGCACCGATACTTATATGGCAAGGTATACAAGACTCCATAACGACGCAAATGTGCTCTGCATGGGCGGAAGAGTCATCGGACCGGGCGCTGCCTGCGAGCTGGTGGATACGTTCCTCTCCACCGAATTTGAGGGCGGACGTCATCAGCGCAGAGTGGACGAGATAACTCAGATCGAAAACGAACAGTGATCATTGAAAGGAAGCTTATTATGAATAACGTTAATGTAATAGAACACCCCCTCATTCAGCATAAGATATCTCTTTTAAGAGACGTTACCACAGGCTCAAAGGAGTTCAGAGAGCTGGTCTCCGAGACAGCAATGCTCATCTGCTATGAGTCCCTGCGCAATCTCCCCGTAAAGGAGGTCGATGTTCAGACTCCGCTTGGGATCGCAAAGACTAAGGTGCTTTCGGGCAGCAAGCTTGCTATCGTTCCCATGCTCCGCGGAGGACTTGGAATGGTGGACGGCATAACCCGTCTTGTCCCCGCCGCAAAGGTAGGACACATCGGCACTTTCAGAGACCCCGAGACCACCAATGCTGTGGATTATTACTGCAAGCTTCCCTTTGATACTTCAGACAGAGATGTTATCCTTGCAGATATCATGCTTGCAACGGGAGTTACCGCCAATAAGGCGATACAGCTTGTAAAGGACGCGGGAGCTAAGAGCGTGAAGTTCATCTGCATCATTGCAAATCCCGAGGGTATTGCGGCTATCGAGAAGGCTCACCCCGATGTTCAGATATACTGCGGAGCAATAGACGAGGGTCTCAACGACCAGCACTACATCGTACCCGGACTGGGCGATGCAGGCTACCGCATGTTCGGCACAAAGTAATAGCGAAGAAAGTACCAAGGATTTGGCGTTTAGTGCTGTGTACTATATACTTACTGACTAATAATTCAACGGCGAATTGTATATACTGTTATTAAATGACTTATATACATTCGCCGAATCATTTTTGATAAACAGAACACGGGAGGTAAACAAAAATGTGCGGAATTGTCGGATTTGTCGGCAGGGAAGAATGTGCCGATATTCTGGTGAATGCCCTGAGACGGCTGGAGTACAGAGGATATGACTCTGCCGGGATAGCCGTTTTTGAGGGCGAGCGTATCAGGACCGTAAAGGCTAAGGGCAAGATAAAGCCCGAAAAAGGCGACGACGAACACTCGGGACTGATGTACCGTCTTGAAACAGAGGGAAAGCCTCACGGTACCTGCGGTATCGGTCATACAAGATGGGCTACCCACGGAGAGCCTTCGGATGTGAATTCTCACCCTATCGGAAACGAGAGAGTGTCTATCGTACATAACGGCATTATTGAGAATTACCGTGAGATAAAAAAGTTCCTGATATCCAAGGGGTACGGCTTTGAAAGCGAGACCGACACCGAAACGGTGGCAAAGCTTCTCGATTATTATTACGACGGCGACCCGCTCAAAGCCATTGCAAAGGTGCTCAGCAAGATAGAGGGAGCGTATGCTCTGGGGATAATTTTCAGAGACCATAAAAACGTTATCTATGCGGCACGCAAGGAGTGTCCGCTCATTGTGGGAAAGGGAGAGCACGCCAACTATATCGCTTCGGACGTGACCGCTATCCTTGAACATACCAGAGAATACTATCTGCTGGAACACAGCGAGATAGCGGAGATAACCGCCGAAAAGATAAGCTTTTTTGATATCAATCTCAATCCTGTGGAAAAGGAGCTCCAGACTGCCACATGGGATATCGAAGCCGCGGAAAAGGGCGGCTATGAGCATTTTATGCTCAAGGAGATACACGAGCAGCCCGAAGCCGTAAAGCGCACGGTCTCCCCGAGGATAAAGGACAGCATG
Organism: Oscillospiraceae bacterium; assembly: GCA_051882725.1. Classification (GTDB taxonomy): domain Bacteria; phylum Bacillota; class Clostridia; order Oscillospirales; family Ruminococcaceae; genus RGIG4694. The sequence goes on along the minus strand of JBJESJ010000004.1, from coordinate 8,946 downwards.
CCCGATTTCGAGGAATGCGGGCTCACCGACGAGAAGATCAACGGCTATGACCGCATATATATCGTAGGCTGCGGCTCAGCGATGCATGCGGGAATGGTGGCAAAGTATGTTATCGAGGATATGGCGAGAGTGCCCGTGACCGTGGATATCGCATCCGAGTTCAGATACCGCCGTCCTCTTGTGACGGATAAGGATCTGGTCATCATCATTTCCCAGTCGGGAGAAACTGCGGATACGCTGGCGGCGCTGAGGCTGTCCAACAATATCGGCGCAGATACCCTTGCCATTGTAAATGTCGTAGGCTCCACCATTGCCCGCGACGCAAAAATGGTGATGTATACCAACGCAGGCCCCGAGATATCGGTGTGCTCCACGAAGGCTTATGCGGTACAGATAGCGTTCATGTACCTGCTCGCGTTCAGGATAGCATACGCAAAGCAGGGCATCACCGCAGAAAGATGCCGGGAGCTCACAGCGGAGCTTCTGGGTATCAGCGACAAGATAAGCGAATGTATAGAGGAAAAGCCGCAGTATCAGTATGTGGCTTCCAAGATAATGAATGCGGACAGTCTGCTGTACATCGGCAGAGGGCTTGACTATGCCATGAGCATGGAGGGCTCTTTAAAGCTTAAGGAGATATCCTATATCCACAGCGAATCCTATGCTGCGGGCGAGCTGAAGCACGGCACTATCTCGCTTATCACCGAGGATATGCCCGTTATCGCCGTTGCCACCCAGCAGGAGCTTTTCGAGAAGATGCAGTCTAATATCAAAGAGGTCAAGGCACGAGGCGCAAAGGTCGTGCTCGTCACCCGAAAGGGCATTGTCTATGACGAGGACAGCGTTGACTACAAGGTGGTCCTGCCCGCGGTCAGTGACGTGCTCATGCCGATGGTAACGATAGTTCCGCTGCAGATGATAGCGTACTATACCGCCGTTCAGCGCGGCACTAACGTTGATAAGCCGAGAAATCTTGCAAAATCGGTAACAACGGAATAATATAAAAAACAACGGATAAGCTTTCGGAGCTTATCCGTTTTGTGTTTATTGTGAAACGCTGCTCCCCACAGGCTCTCCGTCCTCGAAATAGATGACCTTTGAATAGCTCTTCTTATCGCTGTAGCCTTCGGGCATGGAGAATTTCACGCTTATAGTCCGTTCCGTATCTGAGTCCTCCGATATGAGCTCGATGACCGCCGAGGGAGTTGTGCGGATATTTCCGCCCTCCTCGTCGGGCGGGACGAAAAGCTCGGTCAGAAAACTATCCGCCTTTTCGTAAGCGGAGCTGTACGAGGGCTCGTCGGGGGACAGCGAGATGATGTATGCGGCAGAATAGCATTTCCATGTATCGTCAAAATAGTAGTACAGTCTGGAGTCAAATCCCGCGAATTTCACATTGTCGTAATAAAAGCAGTATTCGCCGCTGCCGTCCGACATTCGCTGCTCCTGACGAAACACTTCAAAATCGTTCATTCCCCAGACGATATTTCTGAAATCGGTGTTTAGTATATTCTGCGGAGGATCCCCGTTCCATTCGGACGCAGAGCTTTCCGCGGTATCTGTTATTTCCGCGCCGCCGCTGCTCCCGCAGGAAGCAAGGATAATGCAGCAGATGACGGCGAAGAGTATAGCTGAAAATCGTTTCATAGGCACTCCCGGCATTGTATTTTTTTGTGTTGTGATAATATTATAATACAAATTACTCTTTTTGTCAATATGTAACAAACTTAGCAAATTGTTAATAGATTTGTTGTATACTATGCATTGAAAAATCGGAGGCTGTATGGTACAATACAAAATGAAAAGAAGTGAACATTTAATTTTGAAATAGAGGCATTATTTTTAGGTAAAACGTTTTCACGGGAGATGAATATTATGAAGAGCAGCATTAAAAAGCGTATCATTGCTCTGTGCACATTTATAGCACTTAGCATGGCTGTGATAATTTCGGCGATCGCGATCATTTCCGAGAGCTCGATCATCCATGATAAATTCAGAGATATGGGCGAGATCCTGCTGAGAAATTCCGAGACATTCTATATTTCGGAAATGGGCATGGTGGCGGAAAACCTTGATCTTATGGTAAATAACGATACGTTTTTCGTCAACAGATATTCTCAGGGCGTAAAGAAGGACTACATTTCCGAGGAGTCCTACGCCGCTATGGATTCTCTTGGTAATCAGCAGTATTACATATGCCCTATGGCTCAGAATGGCGACGGAGATTATGTTACTCCCGTTGCGTATAAAAAGGTCAAGGAATCCCGCGAGGTAGTCAATATCGGCGAGGTCAGCATAACCAACTTCGATGTTTTCTATAATTCCGTCACCGACGCTATCGACGAGAACGACGTGGGCTGTATTTTCAAGGCGGACGGTTCGGTCATGTTCTCCACCGATGACGAGCTTATGAAGTCTCAGGGGAACATCAAGGACCTGAATCCCGAATTTGAGGATTTTGTGTCTCAGCTTACTGCCGACAGCGTTTACAGCAGGAATATCAGCTTCAACGGCATAACCTACTATGTTATCGGCAAGCAGATACCTCATCAGGACAATATGTACGAGGATATGTACATTTTCTATGCCACCGATTACAGCACTATCTCCGATAATATCGTCAAGTCCTGCGCGCTTATCCTTATCGGCGGAGTTATCACGATAATCATCGGCTGTATCGCGGCTGCGGGACGTGCCAACAAGATATCCGTGCCTATCGTGGACGCAACGGCTCAGATAGAAAAGATCGCCGACGGAAAGCTTGACGAAAATATGAACGTATGCAACTCCAACGATGAGCTGCAGCGGATCACGGAGGCTCTCCATACCACGGTAAGCTCTCTTAATTCCTATGTTACCGAGATAAACCGCGTGGCTACCAATATTTCAAATTATAATCTTGCGTGCAGTCTGGACGAGACCATCGCATTCAAGGGCGAATTTGAGGCGGTCAAGGAAGCGCTGGGTCATATAATCGGCTCCCTGCGGGACGTTATCAAGGGCATTGAAAAGGCAAGCTCTCAGGTGGACAGCAGCGCAAGACAGGTGGCAAACGGTGCACAGATGCTTGCGGAATCCACTACCAAGGAGGCTGCCGCTATCGACGAGATGAACCGTCTGAATGCTTCGATGATTGCTCTTATCGGAAAGAACAACGATACGGCTCTCGAAACGAAGAATTATTCGGTAAATGTTCTTGAAAGCATAAACGAAAGCACCGAAAAGCTACGCGAAATGAACGATTCCATGGATGCGATACGCGTATCCAGCGGTCAGATACAGAGCATTATCAAGGATATCAGCGATATCGCCTTCCAGACCAATATCCTTGCGCTCAACGCGTCTGTTGAAGCGGCTAAGGCGGGAGCTGCGGGAAAGGGCTTCTCAGTTGTTGCAAACGAGGTCAAGAACCTTGCGGCGCGCAGTGCGGAGGCTGCTCAGAGAACGGAGGATCTTATTACCAGATCTACCGAAGCCATCAACGAGGGCAGCCGCAGAGTTGAGAGCATAACCCAGTCCTTCGGCGAGATAGCAAAGTCGGTAAACAACATGAATTCGATGATAGACAATATTGCCATTACCTGCGGCGAGCAGCAGAGCTCCATTAAATTCATGGAGGAGAAAATGGAAAGCGTTACATATTCCATTCAGTCCAACTCCGCAACTGCCGAGGAAAGCGCTGCGGCGGCGGAAACTCTGTCGGAGCAGGCAGGCGGTCTCAAATCGGCTATCAGCAGATTCAGGCTCTGATCTGATATTATTACGGACGGGAGAGATTTCTTCCGTCCGTTTTTTTTCGCGCAGCAGATGATACGGAAACAATTCGGTTAATACTTTATTACAAAATTAATACACAGTTAATCAAAACGAAACAAAAATCAGATATACTTAAATTGAGTAAATATGTATCCGGAGGAATATCATGGAAAAGTCGGGAACAGAGATCGAGAGGAAGTTCCTTATTGAAAAATATAAGGGAAAAATAGCGGGGGAGCGGGTCTGGGACATCGTCCAGACCTATCTGGTACGGACCGACCCCGATATCCAGCGCAGAGTGAGGAAGATCACCTCCGACGGAAAGGTCACCTGCTTTTATACGGAGAAGCGCTTTATCCTCCACGGCGTCCGCGAGGAAAACGAAAGGGAAATTTCCGCCGAGGAGTATGAGCGTCTGAAAATGGAAGCGGATACGTCGCTGACCGAGATAATCAAGCGCCGCCGTATCTTCGTGTATGACGGCAAGACCCTTGAAATGGATGAGTATCCCTTCTCCGACAGATATGCGTCGATAGAAGCGGAGCTTGACGATATCACCGAGGAAATAAGTCTTCCCGACTTTATCAGGGTGATAAAGGAAGTGACCGCAGACGTCAGATACAGCAACTCAGTTATCGCAAAAAATCAGGGCTTTCCCGAGGATCTTGAACAATAATTACAAATATGGTATGATTTTTTGTGCATGTATACAAAAATGCGGGCGAAATGAAAAAAATCGCTGTTCTGAATACATTAGTATATAGAGAATGTCATGGAACGAATATAGGAATTATTGCAAGGAGTGACCTTATTATATGAGAAAAAAAATATCCGTTTCGGCTGCGGCTGCGGTCATAGCAGCGGTGATATCCCTGTCGGCAGTGCCCTTTGCGGCGTATGCAGAGGCAGACCCGCTGGCGGATTTCAGCTTCGAGCAGTGCACGGCGGAAAGCGACTGCATCGTTCTTGCCAAGTACAAGGGCAAGGTGGGAAGCGAGTATAAATTTTCGGTGGTCAGAATGCTAAAGGGCAGCATATCGGGCAGCTATTTTTACGTTTCCGCTTCGGAGGATTTCGGCGCGGAGCTCACTGCCGATACAAAGTATGTGCTGTATCTGGACAGGGATATTTCCGTGTACTATGCCCACGATAAGTATACTCCCAACTACGATATCATCATCACCGCCGACAAGCGAAACAATATCACCGGAATGACCGTCATGGGCGAGGAAATGGGAGGACTTCCCGAAACTGTCACCGTACTGACCCAGTATACCGATACTGTCCCCTCGACGGCAGTCCTCGATGAGGATTATATCCGCAGCGGGACTGTGTATGACCTTATGGACGACGCGGACATCATCGTCAAGGTGCGGCTTGGGGAGCGCACGGGCGACTATCTGAGCGGCAGCGGTGTGTACGAATGTACGCTTATCGAGACCAAAAAGGGAAAGGCACCGTCTTCCTTCAGCACGGCGCTGTTTGACAGCACCGTTACTTCGGGCGGGGAGTATTATCTGCTGTTAAGCGGCAAAAACTCCGACGGAGTGTATGAGCTGAATTCAAAGAAGAGCGCAGTCAAGGCACAGAGCGTTACGGCTTTTGCTGCCGAGATTGAAAGCTATGGAGAGTAATTGTCCCTATTTTTGTTGGAAGCATAACAGCAGATGATCTGTATAAAGATATAAGGCACTGCCATTTAGCAGTGCCTTATTCATTACTCACCTGCCTTAAAATTGTAAACAGGCTTGATCATCCTGTCGATATCCGCGGTGGGGGTGATGTTGTTCACGATATCGTCCATGGACTTGTAAGCCATGGGGCTTTCGTCTATGGTGGACTCGTTTACCGATGTGCTGTAAATTCCGCTCATGGAGCTTTGGAATTCCTCCAGAGTGAATCTCTCACGGGCAGCGCTGCGGCTGAACAGTCTGCCTGCGCCGTGGGGAGCGGAGAAATTCCAGTCGGGGTTTCCTTTTCCCGTGCAGATAAGGCTCCCGTCACGCATATTTATGGGGATAAGCAGCCTTTCGCCCTTCTTTGCGGAAACAGCGCCCTTGCGGACCATGTTGTGTTCAAGGTCGATGTAGTTGTGAACAGTCTCAAAGTGGGGGAAGTCGTCGATGTCGGCTCCCAGCAGCTTCCCGAGGATAATGTTGACGATCTCCCGTCTGTTGCGGACGGCAAATTCCTGACATATCCTCATATCGTGGAGATACATTTCCCGATATTTCCCTGTCAGATAGCAAAGTGGCTTTGGGATATCGGTCTCCCTGAGCTTGAACTCCCTTTTCAGAGCCTTTATAGCCGACTGTATCTCGGACTTTCTTTCTGCCGCCTTGTATTCCTCTATGAGCTGTTTCTGCTTTCCGAAGAGATCGTCCGCGCCGCGGAGGATATCGTAAGCCATGCTCTGATAATGCTCCGCCACCTGCTTTCCGAGATTGCGGCTGCCCGTATGTATGACGAGATATCTGCAGCCCTCTTCGTCGGTATCGACTTCTATAAAATGATTTCCTCCGCCGAGAGTTCCTATGCTGCGTTCCATTCTGCGTGCGTCCTTAAGAGAGCGGTAACATTCAAGCTCAAGGAGCCCGGGAAAGCGGACCATTCGCCCATCGTGGACATTTTTCCCGCTTGGGACATTATTTCTGATGATATCGTCAAGCTCGCTGAGATCAATGTCAAGCCTTCCGAGCTCCACGGTCATCATTCCGCAGCCGATATCCACCCCCACGATATTGGGAATGACCATTTCGCCCAGATCGGCAGTAAATCCGATAACGCACCCTGCGCCCGCGTGGACATCGGGCATTATGCGTATGCGGCAGCCCTTGACGAACTCCTGATCGCAGAGCAGCTCTATCTGTTCTCTTGCGGTGTCGTCGATGATATCGGTGTATATAATTGCTGTGTTGTATTTTCCTTTTATTTCGGTCATTTTTATCACCTCTGCTGATTATTTGGTTTGCTGTTTGGTTTCTCTCAGATATATTGGATCGATTGCTTATGAGTCACATACGATTTGATGTTCGTTTTCGGCGGAGCAGAGCTCCGCGCATTTGATTCGCTTCGCTGTCAAATGCACGCCGCCCGAGCAGGGTGTTCCGCTTAGATGTTCACAGGATATACTTTGTTGGATTCCGTGTTATTTACACTGGCGGCGCTTTATTGCTGTTCGGCGTTTCGGCTTTCGGTCACTGATGCGCTGTTTTCCCTTTGCTTTACTTTTGCGGCTATTTGGGGAACATCGCTGTGTTACGTGCCGGTGGGGGATTTCGCCGCGTGCGCGCGGCGACCAAAGGGCGCTGCCCTTTGGAAACTCGCGGCCTTGAAAAGCCGGCGAACTTTTTATGAGTGGGTGACTGCTCAGCTGCTGTTACTATCAGCCTCGAATGTTCTTGCTTTGGACTGATAGCTAATTGCTATCAGTCCGTCCCTTATCTCAGCTGTTCGCAGTATTGCTGCCGACTATCGCTGTCAGCTGCGCCAGCAGGTCGCTGCCGCCGTTTACGTTGATGCTCCCCGCATTGCCGAAGATGCGCTCGATGTATTCAAGCTCCTTCAGCCTGTAGAGGGTCTTGTTTTCGTCCATCAGCTTCGCCGTGTTTAACAGCGACCTCGTGGATGCGACCTCCTCGCGCCTTGTGATGACGTTCGCCTGAGCGCGCTTTTCTGCGGCGATGACGGTGTTCATTATCTCCCGTATCTCGCCGGGAAGTATGATGTCTTTGACGCCGCCGTCCGCAAATTCAACGTAGAAGTCCTTTTCGCGGGCTTTCAGACGGGACATGACATATTCGGACATCTCCTCCTTGCTTTCGAGGATATCGTCCATCTTCTTTCTGCCGATGAAGTCGCGGAGCGCAAGCTGTGCGGCAGTATGTATCTGCTCCTTGTAGTCGTCTATCTCGGAGGATATCTTCACAAAGTCGGTGATGCGGTAGCTGCACACAAAGTTCACCCTGACGGTGACCTTGTCCTGGGTCAGTATCTCCTGACCTGTGATATCCGCCTTGGTGAGACGGGCGTCGGAGTATTCAACGGTCACCTTCGTGTCGGTGTTCCAGAAGCAGTAGGTGCCTGCGGTCAGCAGTCTTTCAAATCTGCCGTTGAAGTAGAGTCTTGCACGCTGATGTTCCGCCACATTCACTCTTGTGTACAGCGACAGGGGCAGCTTTGAGAATATGTATTCGGGGATATCCTCCGATACGTCGGGGGAAGAAATATCCGCGAGCATGAACTCGTGCTTGTCGTGGACAGTCCAGAAGGCGTATCTGCCCTTGGTGAGGACGTTTTTGAATATGCCGTTGACAAAGTGAAGGGCAAGCTGACAGTCCTTTACTTCGACTTCGGCGGAGTTGTTTTTTATGGCGGGGTCGGTGAGCAGAACGTCAAGCTCCGCATTTTCGGATATTATCATGTCGCTTAGGAAGTGGATCTCGATCTGCGAGTCTCCGAAAACGTAGTGCTTTCCTGCGGGCAGGACCTTGATGAATTTTCCGTTTCTGAACAGAAAGCCTCTCTGATTTTCGTTGATGATAGTTTTCATATTAAAACACCCTTTCGTGATAGTATGCGTTGCAGCCGTCCGTACACCCGCTGCGGCGGATATGTTGAGCATGTCGTCGATATCCGCGGAGCATTCCGCAAAGCGGAAATTTTCGGCGGATACTTCTGACAGGCGGTATCCCTATCCGACAGGGCATAGGGCGTATTTTCCGTCATATCCCCCGAGCGGAGGATGACTTCGGGACTTCTGCAGCTCTCCATAATAAAATGAGTTCCTTGACAGGGAACGATACCCGGACCACAGGACCGATGCATATCGGTGCAGGATTCGAACCTGCGAAAAAAATATGTGCCGATAAACGGCGTTCTCCTGACAGGCGTCGGCATACGCTTCGGAAGCTCCCCGCGCACCCTGATGATGCCCCTTTTTCTCGGGACCAATCACCACTGACCTTCCTGTGATTATCAGTATACAGGAATATTTTTCTTTTTTCACGGAAAAAAAGTTGCGAACTTAAAAAAACCTGTCCGAATATTTTTTCGGACAGGTGGAAATTATCTGATGCCAAGCCTTTTCTGCATTAGAAGCCGTTCGCGGATAAGTGACACGAAGCTTTGGGGTTCGGTTATCTTTATGAACTGCCCGAAGGACAGCACGCGGATAACAAGCTCGGTCTC
>JBJESJ010000003.1:0-4612 GCA_051882725.1 Oscillospiraceae bacterium | reverse complement strand
TCACCGTTTTTGTTTCATTGTTATCCATTTTATACCACTTACAGTCGGAGGTTTATACGAAAAGACCCCTGCAGTTTCCGCAGGGGTCAGATATGGCGTCCTTGGGCGGATTCGAACCGCCGGCCTTTCGCTTAGGAGGCGAACGCTCTATCCTGCTGAGCTACAAAGACGTATTTTCGGGCAGAAATCCTTTGGGAACAGCCCACATTTTCAATGCTATTACATTATAGCACAAAATTTATAAAAATGCAATAGTATTTTTATATAACTTTTTCTTGAAAAAGTGTATAAAATCTGTTATAATAGAAGCATGAATAATATTTTTGGCAAAAATTCATTTTTGCCTCGAAAGGAAGCTTTCACAATGGAGATAAAAATTACTCATACAACTACCCCCAAGGCTAAGCCCACAGATGAGGATAACCTTAGCTTCGGCAAGTATTACACCGACCACATGTTCCTTATGAACTACGACGAGGGACAGGGCTGGCATGACCCCCGCATCGTACCCTATGCGCCCATTCCCCTTGACCCTGCGGCAATGTGTCTGCATTACGGTCAGGAGGTCTTCGAGGGACTTAAGGCATACAGACGCGCTGACGGAAAGATCCAGCTGTTCCGCCCCGACAAGAATATGGCAAGACTGAACGTTTCCAACGAACGTCTCTGCATCCCTAAGATAGACGAGGCTTTCGCTGTTGAGGCTGTCAAGGAGCTTGTTAAGGTTGACAGCGACTGGGTCCCCCACAAGGACGGCACATCGCTGTATATCCGTCCCTTTATCTTCGCAGTTGACGCTCATGTAGGAGTCCACCCTGCGCACCACCTTATCTTCTGTATAATCCTTTCTCCCGTAGGAGCTTACTATCCCGAGGGACTTGCTCCTGTCAAGATCTATGTTGAGCAGAACTATGTCCGCGCTGTAAGAGGCGGTATGGGCTTCACAAAGACTGCGGGCAACTATGCGGCTTCCCTTAAGGCACAGGACGAGGCTGAAAAGATAGGCTATACTCAGGTGCTCTGGCTTGACGGCGTTGAGAGAAAGTACATAGAGGAAGTCGGAACTATGAACGTTTTCTTCGCTTTTGAAAACGAGATCGTTACTCCTGCGCTGCAGGGCTCTATCCTCAGCGGTATCACCAGAATGTCCTCCATTGAGATGCTCCGCGATATGGGCTACACCGTAAACGAGCGCAAGCTGGGCATTGAGGAAGTATTCGAGGCTGCTGCAAAGGGTACTCTTAAGGAAGTGTTCGGCACAGGAACAGCTGCTGTTATCTCTCCCGTTGGTCAGCTCAAGTGGGGCGACAAGGTCATCGAGATCAACAACGGCGAGATCGGCGACATCTCCCAGAAGCTGTACGACAATCTCACAGGTATCCAGTGGGGCAAGATCCCTGATAAGTTCAACTGGACCGTTACAATTGACTGATAAAATTCATGTATGATTTCTGCCCGTTTCGGAAAAGCTTCCGGAACGGGCAGTTTTTATCCTAAAAGAATATATTTTAAATCAAAATTGCACCCGGGCAGATACATTATCCGCAGGTCGTACTTGCCGCTTTCGCAGGATATCTCAAACTCCTGCTCGGAGAAATCGGCAGTCTGCTTAAATTCTGCCATGAAACGCTTTTCCACACGCTCTCCGCCTGTGCTTGTCAGTATGACATGCACGCTGTCCACGGGATTGCGCGTCCTTCCGCAGATGGTAAGCTTATGTATCCCATTTGTGAGATCAAGCTCGCCGAAGTCTACTGTTACGTTGTTTCCGATGCCATAGACAATATCGTCCCTGACCTCGAAGCTGTCTCCGTAGAGGTTGACCGAGTCCTTGACGGTAAGCTTTTCATACGCTGTTTCTATCCTATTGAAGACGATCCCCTGGATGTTGACCTCTTCGTCGCCTGTGACCGTTCTTACGGATATGCTGTGGATACCCGTCAGAGGACGATTTAATTTGCATTTCAGCGGGAGATAGGTCTGCCATACGAAATTTTCGTGATATATTCCCGACCATAAAAGCTCTGCGCCCTCTTCTCCTGCCATGCCGTCGTATATCTCAACGGGCATCTCGTCGTCTCTGAACCAGCGCAGAATGGGGACGGTGATCTCATCGGAGCGGTCACGTCCGAAGTCCACATTGTCAAAGCATACCACCGTCTCGCCCTTATGACAGCGAACTCCGCCGTTTAACACCTCGTCAAGAGGGGCATTTGCGCGGCTGTATAGCGACGCGGATATGAAGCTGTACGGGTCCATAACAGCGCTGCCCATGCCCGTCACGGTGAATACCATATCTGAGATGACCTCGGTGCAGGGTTTGCCGTTTTCGGCGATACATCTCAGACGGAAGCTGCCGTCTCCCAGAGCGGTGACCTTTACAGTGTTTCCGTCCTGTTCGGTCTTGGCGATGTTGGAGATTATCCCGCTGTCGGTAACGGCTTTGAATTTAATGGTACCGTCCGAGTTTTCCGGTAATATTTCCGCCGAGATCACCGCAGTGGGGCTATCCTTATCAAGCTTTCCGTCGGAGGAGCTTTTCAGTTCTGTCTTTCTCACGGGGACAGATACGCTGTCTAAGATATTGTACCTGTCCGAATTTTCCGAAATGCAGGAGATACCGCGGTCGATTTCCTCACAGGGGAGCGCCTTGAAGACTATCTCCTTATCCGCGAAGCCCTCGGAGGATACCCTCATTATGATGTCGCCGGGATCCTGCTTTGCGGCGATGATCGCCATGAGCCGCCCGCTGAAAAGCTTTTTCGAGGTGCCCTTATAGCTTTCGTAATCGGTGCTGTCTCCGCTGTCAAGACCGATAAGTCTTCCTGCGCCGCTGACGGTCACAGTCATTCTGCTGCGGGCATTGGCGACGAACACGCCGTTCTCGTCAACGGTGGATATATCCGCGTAGATAAGGCTTTCTCCGTCTGCGGGTATCTCGGTTTTGTCCGAATCAATGATGATCTCTTTCCCGTCACCGAAGCTGCACTGTATATCCTCGGCGATGATATTTCCCGCAGTATCATATGCCACAGCCTTTATCTCGCCCTTTTCATAGGGCACTTTCCATGTGCACCAATAGCGGTCTCCGTGAAGTCTGTCCACGGACTGTCTGCCCTGTGAAACGCCGTTGACAAACAGCTCCGCTTCGTGTGCATTCGTGTATGCGCAGACATCTATCATCTGCCCGTCGTTAAAGTCCCAGTATGGCATCAGATGAAGGACGGTCTTGTTTGTCCATGCAGCCTGATAGAGATAGTAGCTGTCCTTTTTGAAGCCTGCGGTGTCGCATTGACCGTAATAGGCGTTTTTCGTAGAGTAGGGAGTAGGCTCGCCCAGATAATCTATGCCCGTCCAGATGAACTGTCCCGCGGAAAATCCGCAGTCGCGGTCCTTGATTATCGACCACTGGGGAGTGCGGTCGCCCTGTCCCGAGCGGCTGTTTTCCAGACAGGACAGCTGCATATCCTCGTAGGTGCGGGCGGTATGCTCCAGCGGGAAATGGTATATGCCGCGGCTCTGACCTCTTGCGGCGGTCTCACTGCCGTAGATACACCAGTCAGGGTGCTTTTCGTGAAGCTCGCCATAGATGTTCTCCGCGTAGTTTCCGCCCACGCAGTCCAGCTCCTCGGCGCATTTCTGTGTGTTCTCCCATGGGATATAGTTGGAGCCGAAGGTCACATATCCGTTTTTCAGTGGGTCGTGCAGTCGGACATTTTTGATAAGACGACGCATTTCCTCTCTGCCGTACTCGCCGTCATGGGTGTCGTATATCTCGTTGCCGATGCTCCACATGATGACCGACGGATGATTTCTGTCACGTCTTATCCAGCTTGACACGTCCTCTTCGCAGGTCTTGTCGAAGAATCTTGCATTGTCGTACTCTGTTTTGGGACGACCCCACATATCGTAGAGCTCGGAATTTATGAGGATGCCAAGCTCGTCCGCCAGCTCCATAAGCTGACGTGCGGGCGGATTATGTGACGTGCGCACGGAATTTGTTCCCATTTCCTTCATGAGCTCAAGCTGACGTCGTATCGCATCGCGGTTCACTGCCGCGCCCAGAGCGCCCATGTCGTGGTGCAGGCATACTCCGTTCAGCTTAAGATGTCTGCCGTTGAGGAAAAATCCCTTGTCCTTGTCAAAGCGAATGGTGCGGAAGCCGAATTTTTCCTCGGTGAAGTCGAGCAGATCATCGCCGCGGAAAATTTCGGTAGTCATTGTGTAAAGGTACGGCGAGGTCACGTCCCAGAGACGGGGACGCTCCACAAGCATTTTTCCCGAGCTATCGGACAGGGGATACTCGCATTCTGCCACAAATTCTCCGTCCATATCGGTGACAGTATGGAGCACGGTGATATCCTCTCCGCCGCAGACCTCCGCCGAAACGGTGACTTCAAAGGCTCCGTCGGGGCGCATATCTGTGTGGATATACACGCCGTCAGGGACGATATAGTCAGCATCGGCGATGTACAGCGTCACATCGCGGAAGATACCCGCTCCCGAGTACCAGCGGGAATTGGGGGCTTTGTGGTCCACCTTGACTATGAGAGTATTATTCCCGTCGGTGAGCTTTCCCGTCAGATCGGCGTAAAATGCGGAATATCCGTAA
>JBJESJ010000002.1:0-20928 GCA_051882725.1 Oscillospiraceae bacterium | reverse complement strand
TATCCGCCGCAGCAAGATAGCCAAGGTCGCAAGGGACTACTTCTACGAGAACGACTTTATCGAGATAGAGACCCCCATGCTGATAAAATCCACTCCCGAGGGCGCAAGAGACTATCTTGTTCCGTCGAGAGTTCATCCTGGCAGCTTCTATGCGCTTCCCCAGTCGCCCCAGATGTACAAGCAGCTGCTGATGGTGGCAGGCTTCGAGAGATATATCCAGATAGCAAGATGCTTCCGCGACGAGGACCTGCGTGCAGACCGTCAGCCTGAGTTCACACAGATAGACCTTGAGATGTCCTTCGTTGATGTGGACGATATCCTTGAAATGGCAGAGGGCTTTGTAAAGCGGCTGTTCAAGGAGATACTTGACATTGATATCCCCACGCCTCTGCCGAGAATGACCTATACCGACGCTATGAACCGTTTCGGCTCGGACAAGCCTGATACCCGCTTCGGCATGGAGATAACCGACATATCCGACATCGTAAAGGACTGCGGCTTCGGCGTGTTTACCTCTGCCATCGAAAACGGCGGCTCTGTGCGTGCGATAACCGCGAAGAACAGCGCTTCCGTATTCACACGCAAAGAGATAGACAAGCTCATCGAATACGTCAAGGGCATAGGCGCAAAGGGACTGGCATATGTTCGATGGGTAGACGACGCACCCGCATGCTCCTTCTCGAAGTTCATGGGCGAGGGAGAGCTTGAAAGCATACTCTCCGCAGTGGGAGCGGAAAAGGGCGATGTTGTGTTTATCTGCGCGGACAAGAACAATGTTGTTCTGCCCACGCTGGGAGCGCTCCGTCTGAAAACGGCAAAGCAGCTGGGCATTATCCCCGAGGGACAGTTCAACTTCCTGTGGATAACGAAGTTCCCGTTCTTCGAATGGAACGAGGAAACGCAGCACTGGGACGCAATGCATCATCCCTTCACCATGCCCATGGACGAGTGCCTGCAGTATCTTGACACCGCTCCCGAGAAGGTCTTTGCGAAGGCATTTGACCTTGTGCTCAACGGCACGGAGCTTTCCAGCGGTTCTATCAGAATCACCGATTACGAGCTGCAGCAGAAGATGTTCGAGAAACTGGGGCTCACGGACGAAGAGATAGAAGCAAAGTTCGGATTCCTTGTTGAAGCGTACAAATACGGTGCGGCACCTCACGGCGGCATGGGCATCGGACTTGACCGTCTTGCGATGATAATGTGCGGAGCGGACAGCCTTAAGGACGTAACAGCGTTCCCGAAGGTACAGAACGCATCCGAGCTGATGAGCAATGCTCCTGCGGAAGTGGATAAGGAGAGCCTTGATGTGCTGGGCATCGGAATAGTGAATAGTGAAGAGTGAAGGTGCAAGGCTGAGAGTAACAGCAAATAAGCAGTAAGCCCGAATCAAAAAGTTCGCAGCCTTTTAAGGCTGCGAGTTTCCAAAGGGCGGAGTCCTTTGGGCGGGATGACACGCTGCTCAAATGTATACTGAAAGCATTGTTCCCGCAAATCCTAAGCAGAAACCAAGTGACCTAAATCGACCTACGAAAAGCAGGTGAAAAAATGAACTTGATACAAAGGATAGTATCCGCAGCGATAACAGCAGCGATGCTTGCAATGGCGGGCTGCGGCGGAGCTGCGGAGCAGACATCGGAGACGGCTTCCGAAACAGCCGCACAGACTTCGGCACAGACCACTGCGTCATCTGCCGAAACAAAGGAGGAAACTACCGTGACAAGACCCGAAAGACCTGCCTTTTCCAAGGAGGATAAGGTGATAGCTCTGACCTTCGATGACGGACCTAATCTTACTACGACAACTTCTGTTATAAATAAGCTTGAGGAATATGAGATAGTTGCCAGCTTCTTCCTTGTGGGAGACAATATCACTGGCAATGAAAACGAGGGCAGCGCTAAGGTAGTGAAACGCGCGTATGATATGGGCTGCGAGATAAACAGTCACTCGAAAACTCACAGCAATATGACCGAAATGTCTCCCGAGGATATTAAGGCGGAAATGGATTATACCTCCGATAAGATATTTGAGATAACAGGCGAGCGTCCTCATTTCTTCCGTCCGCCCTATATCGCAGTGAACGACGTGATGTTTGATAATATCGACCTGCCATTTATTTCGGGCTACGGAGCAAACGACTGGGAGGACAGCGTCTCCGCCGATGAGCGCGCCGAGAAGGTGCTGGCTCAGGCAAAGGACGGCGCGATAATCCTGCTCCACGATATGCAGGGCAATACAAAGACTGTCGAGGCACTCGATACGATAATCCCTGCGCTGAAGGACGAGGGCTACAATTTCGTGACGGTCAGCGAGCTTTTCGCCGCAAAGGGCGTGGAGCCGCAGGATAACATCGTCTACTCCTACGCGGAGCAGACCACCATGTACGGCTGATACGACAGAATGAGGTGAAGATAATGAACGACCGCGATAAGGATTCCTACGATGTGACTACGGGCGTAATGCTGACTGTTAAGGAAAAGCTCGAAAATATCAGCATAAGGTTCAAGCTGTGGAAGATAAATCCGCTGCTGGCAGGCTCTGCGGTGATCATCATTGCAGTAGCGGTGATCCTCGGCATTTCCATATCAAAGGAGAACGAGCCGGTGTTTTCCTCTCCCTGTGAAAGCGGCTTCGAGGACAGGGTAGTAACAAAGACAAAAAGTAAGATCACCATATCCATGCGGGTCTCTGAACTGGGAATTTACAACAAAGAAACGATGGAGCTCATTCCTACTTTCAGTTATAGTCATGATTCCGACTATGCAGTTTTCATTGCCGATCTCATCATCACCAATAAAAGCGAAGAAACGTTTTCTCTGACCGGACCTATGGGCGGGATAGCAGTGGGCTATGCCAAGGACATGAAATACAAGGCGAATGGCAAAAACGACGCATATGCGGTCAACGGATATATGTATTCCGAGGAAAGCGGCAGATATGACAGTTCCTATTCCATATATGTAGCTCCGGGAGAAACTGTGGAGACGCGTTTCCGTTTCATCTATCCTGCGGAGTATATGGATAAGATAGATTCCCTCTATATCTGCAGACCATGGGTGGACGATAACCACGAGGAGATGATCTTCGAGGTGATGGGTGTAGGCGAGCCCTATATCACCATTCGGCTTAATAACCGCAAGCTTTTCCCCGCCCTTACAAAGTCATGAAGCTGAACTGCTGAGGATAATAATATCATGAAGCTCTATTCCAAAAATAATATAAAGCGGCTCGCTTGTTCAATGAAAAGCTCGGGGAGATTTTCTCACGGTTTCATTCTGACAGGGGAGGAGGGCTCGGGACGAAAGACCGCAGCGAAATATATCGCAATGGCAAGGCTCTGCGCAAGTCCCGCCGCAGACGGTACGCCCTGCGGAGTCTGCAGAGAATGCCGGCGTATCGAGAATGATTCGCACCCTGACGTCATATGGCTGGAGGGAGATACCGGTGCGGGAGGATATTCCGTTGAGCATATCCGTGAGATAGTCTCCGACGTTTATGTCCTGCCGAACGATACCGACGCAAAATTCTATATTATCCCCGACGGAGAAAAGCTCCTTGGGACGGCGCAGAACGCCCTTCTTAAGATAGTGGAGGAGCCTCCCGACTATGGGTATTTCATCTTTACGGCGAAAAGCAGCTCTGCTTTTCTTCCCACGATAATCTCCCGTACAGTTACGGTGGGAGTGGGTGAGTGCACCTGTGAGGAATGTACCGCCGCACTCAGAGATATGGGGAAATACTCCGAAGAGGATATCGGGAAGGCTGTCTCTGCGTGCCGAGGAAATATCGGCAAATGCGTAAGCTTCCTTGAAAAGGGTGAGATGTACGAGCTGTGTACTGCAGTGCAGGATATCGCCGCTGCGCTGATAGCTTCGGACAGCTATACCGTGCTGAAATTATTATCATCCCGAAAGAACCGCGAGGACTTCCGAAAGGTCCTCAATATGCTTGACTGTGTGATACGCGACGCTGCGGTCATTCAGATAATGGGCGGGAAAACGGTCATATCGGGCTGCGCAGAGAGCGCTTCCGAGACTCTCGCTTCCATGATAAGCCGTGACAGAGCCCGCAGGCTCCACGAGGTCATTACTGAGACGGAGCATATGTGCAGCTCTGCGCTGAATATCAACATCAAGGCGGCGGCATGCTATGTGACCGACGCACTTGCAAAAATAATATGAACGGAGAATGAATATGGGAATCGACATTGACTGCATCTGGACCGACAAGAAAAGAACGCTTTTCGGCTTGCCGCTGTCCTTTACCAGATATATCCTCACCGAAAAGAAATTCATTGTAAGAACGGGCTTCCTGAACGTGCACGAGTCGGAGTTCGACCTTTACCGCGTCATCGACAAGAGTCTTGACCTGCCGCTGGGACAGAGAATGTTCGGCTGCGGAAGTGTGAATATAACTGTGAGAGATGCGGATTCACCGCTTGTAACGGTAAGATCTATAAAGCAGCCGCGGAAGTTCATGGAGATTTTCGAGGAGCATGTGGATATCATGCGGGATAAGTACAACACCCGCGGACGGGATATGATAGCTCCCGAGCCGCCTATGCCTCCCGAGGACGACTGATATGCTGCCTGAATTTATAACCGAGCGGATGACCTCGTGGGAGCTCCTGAAAAACGCCGAAAAGCCCATATTCATCTACGGCATGGGGGACGGCGCCGTGAAGATTCTGAAGGTTTTCGCCGAAAAGGGGATAACTGCCGCAGGCTTTTTCGCCAGTGATGAGTTTGTCCGTGGACACAGCTTCATGGGGCATCTGGTACATTCTCTGTCGCAGATAGAGGAGCAGGTGGAGGACTTCATCGTAGTTCTTGCCTTCGGCGCAGGCTACGAGAGCCTTTACGATAAGATAAACCGCATTGCCGAAAAGCATACGCTTATAGCGCCCGATGTGCCCGTATACGGGGACGGACTGTTCGATCTTGAATTCTGTGAGAAAAACTGTGATAAGCTTAACAGGGTGTATGAGCTGCTTGCGGACGATATCTCACGGCTGACCTTCTCGAATGTCATCAACTACAAGATAAGCGGCAGTATAGAGTATCTGAACCGCTGCACCATGCCAAGGGAGGAGATATTCAGCGAGCTCATCGACCCGATGCGCTGCAGGACATATATCGACATGGGCGCGTACAACGGGGACACTGTCCTTGAATTTGCGGAGCTGACAGGCGGCAGCTATGATAAGATATATGCCGTGGAGCCTGATTCGCGGAATTTCCGCAGACTCACGAAGAATACCGAGGGGCTTCATAATGTGGAGCTTTACAATGCTGCCGCATGGTCTGATAACAGTATGCTGAGCTTTTCGGACAAATCGGGGAGACAGTCTGCGATAGACCCATTCAAAGCGGGAAAAATAAAGGAGATACAGGGTATCACGGGGGACAGTCTGACCGAGCATGCGGACTATATCAAAATGGACGTAGAGGGTGCGGAGCGTGAAGCGATTCTGGGAGTGAGGAAATCCCTTGAAAACGGCGCAGCGCTGACAGCAGCGCTCTATCATCGCAACGAGGATATGTTCGATATACCCTTGCTGGTGCACGATATCAATCCGCAGCTTAAGCTGTACGTTCGTCATCAGCTCTATATCCCCGCATGGGAGACCAATCTGATAGCTATGCAGTAGGTCCACAGTCCTCAGTGAAAACAAATTTCCCCTCCGCTATAGACTTCATATACCAACGATTCCAACCATAAAGAAGGTATTCACACACATGAAACGAACTGAGATCAAGAAGATATTCGACAGAGCGGAGAGCTTTTCCGCAGTGACTGTCTGCGGGTGGGTCAGGTCTGTCCGCGTCAGCAAGAATGTAGCGTTCCTGACGGTCAACGACGGCAGCTGCTTCAACTCGCTGCAGATAGTTGCCGACAGGGAACGTCTCGCCGATTTTGACGGGCTGTCAAGGATAAACGTAGGGGCGGCAATATCTGCACAAGGCGAAATAGTCCTTACACCCGAAGCAAAACAGCCCTTTGAACTGCGGGCGGCGGAAATTATCGTTGAGGGCGCGTCGTCGCCCGATTATCCGCTGCAGAAGAAGAACCATACTATGGACTATCTGCGGACCATGCCCCATCTTCGCATGAGGACAAACACCTTCGGTGCAGTGTTTAGAGTGCGTTCGGTGGCTGCCCAGTCGATACACAGGTACTTCTCCGAGAATGGTTTTGTGTACGCTCATACGCCGCTTATCACCGCCAGCGACTGCGAGGGCGCAGGAGAGATGTTCCGGGTGACTACTCTTGACCTTGACAATATTCCGAAAACCGAGGACGGCAAAGCGGACAGCTCCGCTGACTTTTTCGGCGAACAGGCGAGCCTGACCGTGTCGGGTCAGCTGGAAGGCGAAGCCATGGCAATGGCGTTCGGGAAGATATACACATTCGGTCCCACGTTCAGAGCGGAGAAGTCCTATACGCCTCGTCATGCGGCGGAGTTCTGGATGATAGAGCCCGAGATAGCCTTCGCCGATCTGGAGGACGATATGGAGCTTGCGGAGGATATGCTGAAATATGTGCTGAAGGATATCATGGACAGATGTCCCGACGAGCTTGCCTTCTGCGAGAAATTCTTCGACGAGGGACTTACCGGACGGCTTCGTTCGGTAATATCGTCGGATTTCGGCAGAGTCAGCTACACCGAGGCGATAAAGCTACTGGAGGACAGCGGGAAGGAATTCGAGTATCCCGTGTTCTGGGGCTGCGACCTGCAGACCGAGCATGAGCGTTATCTGACGGAGCAGGTGTTCGGCAGGCCTGTGTTCGTGTATGATTATCCCAAGGAGATAAAGGCGTTCTACATGCGCGCCAACGACGACGGAAGAACAGTTGCAGCAGCCGATCTGCTTGTACCGGGAGTGGGCGAGCTTATCGGCGGAAGCCAGCGTGAGGAGCGCACGGATCTGCTGGAAGCACGCATAAAGGAGCTTGGCATGGACGTTGCCGAGTACGAGCGCTACCTTGACCTGAGAAGATTCGGCGGAGCAAAGCACGCAGGTTTCGGACTGGGCTTTGAGCGGCTCATTATGTATGTTACGGGAATGCAGAATATCAGAGATGTTATTCCCTATCCCCGAACTGCGGGAAATATTTATTAAGGCGCGTTGAAACGCAGTCATTCTTCGTTTGAAATTGTTGATGCTGTGTCCGCTGCGGAGAGCTTCCGCGGCGGATATTTTTGTTTCCGACCATAAAAAATGCTGCAGAATATCCGTGGATAAATGCAGCTTACCCGCAGATTTTAGCAGCTTGCCAAAAAATGATTTACAGAAGAAAAAATATATGATAAACTTAGACCATGGGAGGTGAGACGGTGAAAATAACTATTGAAGAGATAGGCAGAGACTCCGAAGAGGAGATAATCCTGCGGTGCCATGAGGTCAGCGACAGCGTGCTGGATATGGTCAGACAGCTGCGGGTGCTTCAGACGGGACTGGCAGGATACCGCGACGGCGAGATACATAAGCTGTCCTTCGATGATATATATTATTTCGAGGTGGTGGACAGCAAGTCCTTTTTCTACTGTCGGGAGGAGGTCTTTGAGAGCCGTCTGAAGCTGTACGAGTTCGAGGAGCTCTGCAGAGGAACAGGCTTCTTCCGCGCTTCAAAGTCGATGATAATCAATTCGGACAAGATAGACTACATATCCCCGTCTTTTTCGGGGAGATTTGAAGCGGCACTGGAAAATGGCGAAAGAGTAATGGTATCAAGACAGTACGTGGGCGTGCTGAAAGAAATAATGGGTCTGTAAGGAGGTCATATAATGAATAAAAAAGAGACGGTGCGCATGCTTATAAATCATTTTTTTATCATATACACCTGCACGATGTTTGCAGCCATATTGTTCTGCAGTCTGAACGACCCGAAGACTACAGAGATAGAAGTCAGCTTTCTGGGTTATGCGGGGATATTCTCGCTCTGCGCAGACCTTCCGTCGCTGGTGTATTTATCGGATAAGGAGCTTACTAAAAAAGGGTGGTGGATACGTACGGCTGTTCATACGGTGCTTCTGGAAATAGTGCTGCTGACGGTTGGCTATAAGCTGGGAATGTACAGCGGCATACTCGGATTTGCGCTGTTTTTCATGATGGTCCTCCTGATAGACGCGATAGTGCGGATCATCACCTATATCAACGACATAAGCACTGCCGAGAAAATTAACGGTCAGCTGAAAAAGCGCAGAGGAGAATAGACTATGGATAAATTGACGGATTGGCTGCTTTGTCCGAGCTGCAGGGGCAAGACAAGGATAAGGCTGCGGCAGGATACGGTGATGAAAAGCTTTCCGCTGTTCTGTCCGAAATGCAGACGGGAAATGCTTATCGACGTGTGCAATATGAAGGTGAATGTGATTGAAAGGGGAGAATACAGATGAGCGGAAATATCATCGAGATAGAGCATCTGAACAAGTCCTTCGGGGACGTGAAGGCGGTCAACGACCTTAGCATAAAGGTCAAGGAGGGCGAGCTTTACGCCTTTCTGGGAGTAAACGGCGCAGGAAAATCTACGACGATATCCATTATCTGCGGACAGCTTGAGAAGGACAGCGGAAGAGTCGTCGTTTCGGGGAAAAACATCGACGACGGAATGGGCGAGGTCACAAGAGCTCTGGGAGTGGTATTCCAGAACTCTGCGCTGGATATGGCGCTGAATGTGCGGGAGAATCTGGAGAGCCGCGCGGCGCTGTACGGCATAAAGGGAGAGCAGTTCAGAAAGCGCCTTGACGAGCTGTCGGAGATACTGGATTTCAGGGATATCATGACCCGCACGGTGGGGAAGCTTTCGGGAGGACAGCGGCGGCGTATCGACATTGCGCGGGCGCTGCTCCACAAACCGAAGATACTCATTTTGGACGAGCCCACCACGGGACTTGACCCACAAACCAGAAAGCTTTTGTGGGACGTAACGGAAAAGCTCCGCCGCAGCGAGAATATGACGGTGTTCCTGACCACTCACTACATGGAGGAAGCGGCAGACGCCGATTATGTGGTGATACTGGACAGTGGAAAAATATCCGCCGAGGGCACGCCGCTGGAACTGAAAAACACGTATACGGGGGATTTCATCACCATTTACGGGGTGACGGAGCAGGAGCTTCACATGATAGAGCTCCCCATGGAGCCTATCCGCGACGGAGTGAGGATATCCGTGCCTGATACAGCCGCCGCAACGGAGCTTATCCTGCGGTATCCCGAGCTGTTCAAGGATTATGAGATAACCAAGGGCAAAATGGACGACGTTTTCCTTGCGGTAACGGGAAAGAAGCTTGTTGGAGGTAATGAGAAATGACAGGACTTGGAAATATGATAAAGAGGAACTGCAGGCTGTTCTTCAAGGACAAGGGAATGTTCTTTACATCGCTTATCACGCCGATAATACTGTTGGTGCTGTATGCGACCTTTCTTGCGAACGTTTATAAGGACAGCTTCATGTCGGCGCTGCCGGAGGGGTTTGTCGATACGGAAAATATCATAGACAAAACGGTAGCGGGGCAACTGTTTTCGTCGCTGCTGGCGGTATGCTGTATCACAGTGGCATTCTGCTCGAATATGCTGATGGTGCAGGACAAGGTGAACGGAGTGCGGAAGGACCTGACTGTGACTCCCGTAAAGCGGTCTGTGCTTGCGCTGAGCTACTACATATCGACGGCATTTTCCACGCTGATAGTCTGCTTTGGAGCAGCGGCGGCATGCTTTGTATACATAGCGAACATCGGTTGGTACTTATCTGCGGAGGATGTGCTGCTCATATTGGCAGATATTTTCCTGCTGGTGATGTTCGGAACGGCATTGTCGAGCATAGTGAACTCGTTTCTGACATCGCAGGGACAGATATCGGCGGTAGGAACGGTGGTGTCGGCAGGATACGGCTTTATCTGCGGAGCGTATATGCCCATATCACAGTTCGGAGATGGACTGCAGAAGGTGCTGTCCTTCCTGCCGGGTACCTACGGAACATCGCTGCTGAAGAATCACGCCATGAGGGGAGCGTTTGAGGAAATGTCCGACATGGGCTTCCCCGAGGAGATAGTGGAGACGATGAAGGAAACGGTGGACTGTAATCTGAGCTTTTTCGGAAGCAAGGTGGAGATAGGGGACATGTACATGGTTCTTATCGCCGCAGATGTGGTGCTTATCGGGCTGTATGTGCTTATCAATATGCGGTCCGGGAAGCGCCGCAGCTGATAAAAATCGGATAACAAAAAAACTACTCTTTTACGGAGTAGTTTTTTATATTTCATCTTGAATTATGAGCTGATCGGCACGCACCTAAAAAAACAGTCACATAGATCGTTCCTTGCAATCATTACCGTCCGCGGGCAAATACCCAAAGCTGAACAGCAAACAACGCTGGAGCAGCCGCGGGTCATCACGCTATTCCATTGCTTTCGCCGAGTATGCCGCGGGGAGCTCGCTGCTGCTGTCTATGGGCATTTCATCCTCATAGGAGCCGTAATCGCCGTAGATGTCCAGCGAGAACCATGACCTTAATGAATCCACAAATGCTGCGTCAAGAACATATCTTCCCTCTGCGTCATATACTCCTGAGGGGAGCACCAGCTCTGCGCACTCACTTGAATTGTCAGCCATGTACTGCATGGCTTCCTTTTTAAAGTCGTAATCGTAAACGGTTATGTCGGTCTCGGCGCCGCTGTTGATTATGGCGTTGAATATCTGATCCATGCTTGT
Organism: Oscillospiraceae bacterium; assembly: GCA_051882725.1. Classification (GTDB taxonomy): domain Bacteria; phylum Bacillota; class Clostridia; order Oscillospirales; family Ruminococcaceae; genus RGIG4694. The sequence continues at coordinate 10,213 of JBJESJ010000002.1, read as the reverse complement.
TCGGATACGTTCGTTTGAAGAGTTAATGAAGTCGGTCACAATCTCGCCGATAACAGCGGCACGCTCTGTTTCGCCATTTTTATACTCGGGATAGGTGAATGCCTTTCTCATGGTGGTGGGGTCCAGTGAACAGTTTCCCTCGCGGATAACGGTGACCTCGCCCGTCTTTTCGTTTTCGTAGATAAGCGTGTCGGAGAAAACATGGTTAACGGTCTCAAAATGCGCAGCCATGGTCTCGAAGCTTGATTTGTCGAATATCATGTACTTTTCCACGGTCAGTCCGCAGACGTTCTCCACGGCTCTTTTTGCGCCCTGTATCCCCTCGCTTCGGTAGAAATCGTAGATAGTGCCCTCAACGCCGTTTACCGTGGCGTACATGTCGCTCTGTAGGGGGACTATCACCAGTCTTTTTTCCGATGGAAGAAGTCTTGTCAGCACGAAAGCGGACGCAGTCATTCTGTCCTCGGCGTCAAGAATGAAAAGTGTGGTCTGATTGTCCAGCACGCCGGGAGTATAAACCTCGGGCTCGGTGGAGCTTGTTACCTGAATGTCGCTGACGCTTCCCGAACGGTTCGTCGTTTTTATCACGATCAGCCCAACGGTAAGTATCACCGCAACGGTCACGATTATGGTGATGATATAGGTAAGGGCGATCTTTGTACTTTTTTTAGTCACAGTATTTACCTCCATTTTCCGAGAGATACGGAAGATATATTAAGAAAAAATTTCAAAAACTATTGAAAAGCCAGCGGATTTGTATTATAATTAATATTGTGCGTGAATGCTTGCGTATCAGAAAAGCGTGAGGTTTTCCATTTTGGGAAAAAGCTTGTTGATGTCCAGTATGCGGACGTCCAAGCCCATCTTTTTTGCATATCTGACGGTATAGCCCGTTCCCGTTTTGTAGTCGCCGATGACTGCTATCATGCGGGAGGAGCGGTCAGCCATGAAGCGGTTCCGTTCAAACATGCAGCCCGACCTATAGCTTTCGCTGACGTAGATGATATCTGTCGCATGAGAAGCTATTTTACGGGTGAGCCGTATTTCCTCATCGTTTTTGTATCTGATGTCGTAATCTCTGAAAGGATAGGCACCGTACAGTTTAAGGGAGCAGTTTCCATTCATAAGCTCCTCAACGATCTCGGCAGCCCACATATCAACGCCTGCCGCCATACCTGTGATAAAGGTATCGTAGCCGTCGTTTATGGCATCGATTATCTGCTGTCTGAGCATACTTTTCAGTACGAGGATCACCTGCGAGCGGGGGTCTCCGTTATCGGGAAGCTTTTCGGGCCGATGTCCTGTAAAGCACACGGTCCTGCTTTTGTCAACTATCAGGTCCATACCGAGTCGCCTTTCAGAAAAAAATCTGTAATAATTTGTACATCTGCGTACAATCAATAATATTATATCATATAATAAAAAGAATTTCAAGTATCTTACAAATTTTTTTAAGGAGATTTTTATAATGAAGAATTTTCTGAGAAGAACATGGGCGGAGATACATCTTGACCGCATGGAGCACAACGTGAATGAGCTTATGAAGCTCATCTCGGACAGCACCGCTCCCGCTGCGGTGGTGAAGGCTAACGCCTACGGCCATGACGATATACACTGTGTGCCATTTCTGGAGAAATGCGGAATAAGCTTCTTTGCGGTCTCGAACATCAACGAAGCGGAGAAGCTGCGATCCTGCGGCTGTAAGGGTGATATCCTTATTTTAGGGTACACTCCGCCCGAGTACGCGGACGATCTGGAAAGGTATGATATCATACAGGCGGCTGTTTCTTATGAGCATGCAAAGGCGCTGTCGGACTGTTCTCACGGCGCAGTTCGCGTTCATATGGCGATAGATACGGGAATGGGCAGGATAGGTCTGCTCACCGACGATATGAAGGAGTGTGCCGATACCTTCGCAGAAGCAGCAGCGCTTCCTCACATAAAGCTGGAAGGAGCCTTCACCCACTATGCGTCGGCGGACAGCTATGAATCTTCGGACATGGAGTATACCCGTGAACAGACCGACCGATTTTTCGCCCTCCGTGAGGAGCTTGACCGCAGGGGAGTGCAGCTGAAGCATTATCACTGTCTGAACAGCGCAGGCTCGGTGTTCCACTATGACAGCCGCAGCACTCTTGCCCGCTTTGGCATACTGATGTACGGACTCAAGCCCGACTGCAGTCTAGACATACCTTTTGAGCTTAAGCCTGTCATGGACTTCAAGTCTTCGGTATCCTATGTAAAGACTCTGAAAAAGGGAAGCTATGTAAGCTACGGCAGAACATACCGTGCAGACAGAGATATCCCCATTGCCACCATACCCGCAGGCTATGCGGACGGATTTTCGAGGAATCTTTCGGGGAAAGCGAGCGTCATCATCAACGGCAGAAAAGCTCCGATAGTCGGACGGATATGTATGGATCAGTTCATGGCGGACATAACCGGCATACCCGATGTAGCTGAGGGAACGGAAGTGACATTATTCGGCGGAGGATGCGGGCAGACCGCAGACGATCTGGCGCAGCTTTACGGAACCATCGGCTACGAAATAGTCTGCGGCATCTCGAAGCGTGTCCCGAGAGTAATAATGTACAACGGCGGGATCGTTGACGTATCCGAATATTGATAAGTATTGAAGAGAGAATAGTTAGAAGTGAAAAGTTATTCGTGAATAGTTCTTATGAAGCAGTACGATTACATAGCACTTAGTGGACAGTCAAGGGAATAAGTCACTTATTTATGAATTTATATGAATTCATTGACTGATTTTTGTATATTTCTACAATTTTTCGCAAAAAATGAAATATTTTCCGCTTTTGAGTTGTTTATATAATGAAAGCAAAAAACGTTCGCTCTGAACGGCTTATGAAAGGACATGAAAAAATGAAAAAGAAAACCTTATCGGCTGCGGCTGCTGTAATGGCTGCTGTTATCGCGTTAGGAACTGTTGCTCCGAGCAGCGCTGTATTTGCGGAAACAGCCGCGTCTTCATCGTCGGCAAGCTCTTCAAGTGCCGCTAAAATGGAAGAGGCTCTCAAGACTGTAAAAAGCCGAATAAATATCCCCGAGGAATTTACCGAATTCTCATACAGCACAAGAACGGAAAAGGCCATCGAAGGCTACAGCTTCACATGGAAAGCAGTCAATGCTGCGGGCGAGGTGCAGAAGAGCGTCAGCGTTACCATAATGGACGGAGTTATCACCAGATTCAGCACAAGCGACGCCTATGAATACAGCGATACGCCTACTCTTGCAAAGCTTTCTAAGGAAAAGCTGCGCAGCTGTGCGGAGTCTGCCATAAAGGCGCTGAACCCCGATATCTCCGACCAGATAGAGGTCAATGAGAACCTGAGAGTGGAGCTTCATGGAGATTTTGCGTATGTATCTTTTAGCCGAAAGGTAAACGGTCTGTATTTCGGCAAGAACGCAGGCTCTATCTGTATCAATAAAAATACGGGCGAGGTCGAGTCCTTTACTCTTAGCTGGTGGAACGACGCAGAGTTTGAGGCTGCTTCCAAGGCTGTTGACGAAAAGGCGATGGAGCAGTCATACAAGGACAATGTGAAACTGGTACCGTCCTATGTGATCACTGCAAATTATGACGCGGACGGCAAGGCGGCGGGAAAGACCGCAAGACTTATCCTTTCGCAGGATAACAAGGTGGTTTTTGACGCTTCCACAGGAAAGCCCACCACCATGTACGATGACTATGCAAAGGCTAACAATACCGCCAATTATTCGCTGTACGAAACCGTTTCGGAGGATTATGAAGAGGATGTTTTCGAGGAGGAATCAGCGGTCGTTTCCAACGACGCGGGGGGGAGCACGTCAGTAGCTCTTACTGCCGCCGAGAAGCAGGCGCTTATGGACAGCGGAAAATACTACTCAAAGACCGACGCAGTGGCTATCCTCACCAAGGATAAGTATCTGAACATCGGCGATGATTATGTTATGGAAAGCGGAGTGTTCGGAGAGGGAAACAGTCCGTCGGGATTTACATGGCAGTTCAGCTTCTACAAGAACACCGAGAGCGAGTACAGAAGCGCTTATGTGACAATGGACGCTGAATCGGGCAAGATAATCAGCTTCAATAAATATGCCAAGGCTCCCACAAAGACCATTAACATCAAGACAGTAAACAAGGTGGCGGAACAGGCCGCGGAGTATTATCTCCCCGAGATATTCGGCGAGTACAAGTCTGCGGAAAGCAACACCGCAGACGCCAACAAGCAGACCTCACGGACCATTATCTTCAACCGCTATGTGAACGATATCGTTGTAAAGGGGAATAATATCAACATCAATGTGAATTCCGACGGCGAAGTGATGAGCTTCTCCTACAATTACGACGAGGCGGTTTTCCCCTCCGCGGACATTATTTCCGAGGAAAAGGCATACGAGAAGGCATTTGCCCAGACCGATTTCAGGCTCTATTACGACGGCTATCAGCGCCTTGACGGAAAGTCGTGCATCTACATGCTTTACACGGTCGATGAGTTCTATCTCAACGCAAAAACAGGGCAGCTCTGCACATCGGGCGGCGAGCCTATAACTCCTAAGGAAAAGACAGAGGGCTGTCCCTATACGGATATCAGCGGTCACTGGGCGGAGAATTACATCACCTCGCTGTACGACTACGGCATAAAGCTTTCCGTGGGCAGCGACAACAAATTTGATCCCGACGCATACATAACCGAGAGGGAGTTCTCTGAGCTGCTGAGAACGGTATTCTATGTAAATGTAATGCCGCTTATGTACGAGGATTATTCCTATTCTTCGGCGGCAGAGTTCGGCAATGACAAGCTGACAAAGGCGATGGCTGCGAAGGAGTTCGTGCTCTGCGCAGGCGGCAAGGACTTCGCGGAGATAAAGGGTATATACAAGTCGCCCTTCAAGGACGTTGACCCCACTCGTGACGATCTGGGCTACATCGCCATTGCATACGGCATGGGCGCAGTGAAGGCTGATTCCAGCGGCAATTTCAATCCCGAGGGCAAGCTCACCAGAGGGTATGCTATGTACATGATATATAACTATCTTAAGAACAACAGCTGAAAAACAGTTAACAGTTGACAGTGAACAAAAAAAGGAAGTATCGCATGACGGTACTTCCTTTTTGTTTCTATTCGCTGTCCATGACGGAAATGATTTTTCCCTCCGCAACGGTTTTCTTTACTTCGCAGATATAAAAATCATCTCCGGCATTGATAACATTATCATTTTCCGAATCGGGTGCCAGAGATTCAAAGTCAATATATGCTTCATTATCACTGTTCATATCAGTTATAAAAAACACAATACTCCGATATGAATTATCCTTTGGAACATTTATCAGAGGGGCATATTTTGTTCCCGGTTCTAAGTAATTCATATTACGTCCGATGCCCGGCGGATACCATTTTATTAATGAATGATATTTTTTCATATTATTCTAAAGAAATCAAAAACTGAAATCGGGTATCTAAAAAAAGTAAGATACCCGAATCAAACATTAACTATAAACTGTCAGCGGTTCACTTTACGAAAGCGTCGTAGATAGCCTTGGTAGCGGTCTCAAAATCCTCTTCTTCAACGCCGATGATTATGTTCAGCTCGGAGGAGCCCTGGTCGATCATCTTAACGTTGACTCTTGCTTCTGAAAGTGCGGAGAACAGCTTACATGCGGTACCTCTCTGCTTTCTCATGCCGCGGCCTACCACTGCGATAAGCGCAAGATTGTTTTCAATCTCCAGCTTATCGGGGTGAACGCGGAAGTTTATCTCATCGAGGATAGCTCTTTCCTTGCCCACAAGAGCGTCGGTCGCAACGATAACGCTCATGGTATCGATACCGGAGGGCATATGCTCAAAGCAGAGGCCGTTCTTCTCCAGTGAACGGAGAACGTTTCTTCCGAAGCCCACCTCGCTGTTCATCATATCCTTTTCGATCTGGATAACGGAGAAGCCCTTCTTGCCTGCGATACCTGTGATAATGTGCTTGCTGGAATCGGCAGTCTCGGCAACGATCATCGTACCGGGATCCTCGGGGTGATTGGTGTTTCTGATATTAATGGGGATACCCACAGATCTTACGGGGAAGATAGCGTCTTCATGGAGCACGCCTGCGCCCATGTAAGCCAGCTCTCTGAGCTCGCGGTAGGTGATAGTGGTGATAGGCTCGGGATCGTCAACTACTCTGGGGTCGCAGATAAGGAATCCGCTGACATCGGTCCAGTTCTCGTACAGTTCAGCGTCCGCAGCCCTTGCAACGATAGAGCCCGTAACATCGGAGCCGCCTCTGGAGAAGGTCTTGATGGTATCGTTAGGCATGGAGCCGTAGAATCCGGGGATAACTGCATTCTGAGTCTCGTCCAGCTTGGGAGTGAGAGCCTCAAGAGTCTTATCGAGGTCGAACACGCCCGATTCGTCGAAGAAGACAAAGCCTGCGGGGTCTAAAAATTCAAAGCCCAGATAGTTAGCCAGAATCTTGCTGTTAAGATATTCACCGCGGCTTGCGGCATAATCGCGTCCTGCGCGGTGAGCGAAGGAATTCCTGATATGGCGGAATTCCTCTTCAAGCGAGAAATCCAGCCCCAGCTCGGCGATAATGGAGTTGAAGCGGTTTTCGATCTCGGCGAATTCCTTGCCGAAATCGCTGCCCTTAGCAGCCTTGTCGTAGCAGCGGTAGAGCATATCGGTTATCTTTATATCCTCGGAAAAGCGCTTGCCGGGTGCGGAAGCGACAACATATCTTCTTGTAGGATCGGCCTTTACGATAGAAGCGACCTTTTTGAACTGATTTGCGTCCGCCAGTGAGCTTCCGCCGAATTTTACGACCTTTGTCTTATTCATTGTAAATCATTCTCCTTGATCATTACGATTATGGGGACAATACACGGCGGACATTTCCCTGTTCCGCGCGCAGAAAATTATCATCACAAACACTATTATAATACAAACCGTCGGATTATTCAACCGTAATTTTTTACAAATTTTTATATAAAAATATAGTCCGTTTGTGAAATACTGCTGTACATCACAGACGGACAGTTTTATATGAATGGGCAATGAAAAGCGGCTGTCTGCAGAAAAGCTGACAGCCGCTGAATATCGTATAAAAATTACTTTCTTGTGACCATCTGCATAAGTCTGCCCGCTTCTGCGTCCAGCTTCTTAGCGGTATCCTGGGCGCTGAAGGAGATTGCGGAGTTGGTCTGAACAACGTCGGAGATAAGGTTCATGCCGCTGGAAGCCTCGCTGATAGCGTTAGCCTGCTTTGAAGTGGCATTGGAGATCTCTTCGATAAGTGCGGTATTCTTGTCCATGCTTTCCAGCATAGCGGAAAGCTCCTCGGCTGCGGCGTCTGCGACCTGAGCGCCCTGCTTGACAGCTTCGAGGGTCTCCGCGATAAGAGCGGTAGTTCCCTGTGCAGCTTCTGCGGACTTGTTGGCAAGATTTCTTACCTCGTCGGCAACAACTGCAAAGCCCTTGCCGTGCTGCCCTGCGCTTGCAGCTTCGACTGCGGCGTTGAGAGCGAGGATATTGGTCTGGAATGCGATATCGTCGATGGTATTGACGATATTGCCGATCTTGTTGGAGGCTTCGCTGATGCGGTCCATAGAATCCTGCATCTGCTTGAGCTTTTCAGCGCTGAGTTTAAGATGCTCGCCGGTAGCCACGGTGATCTCCGCCGCATTTCTCGCGGACTGAGCATTTTCGTTGACATCTCTGGAGATGTTTGCGAAGGCTGCGGAGAGCTCTTCAACGGTAGCCGCCTGAGAGGAGGAGCCGTCAGAGATCTTGCGGGAAACATCCTCCATTTCGTTTGCGTAGCTGTTTATGCTGCCGGAGATATCTTTGATCTGTATGAGCAGATTTTCCATTGAGCCGTTAAGGCGATTAGTCTCGGACATTTTAGCGTCGATACTGTCGAGCATTCCGTTTATGCCGTCGCTGAGAACGGAAAATTCATCGCAGCTGCGTACATTCACGCGGAGCTCTGTATCGCCCGCCTTGATCTTCTCCATATCGGAGCCGATCTCGTTTATGGGAGCAATGATATGAACATTGACAGCACGGCTGACGATCCATGAAAGAAGAACGATGACAACAGCGATAAATACAACGGTGATAACGGTAACAAGGACGGTCTGTCCCATTATTTCGGAGCTGGGGATAAGGGTGCCTATGTAATAATTAGTGGTCTCGGAAGTGCATACATAGAACAGGGAGCCGTTTATCCTGACGGTCTTGCCCTTGCCTTCCTCCATGGTGAGGAGCTTTTCGGTAAATCCGACTTCGGAAGCGTCGGTGCCGATAAGGGAATCATCATAGAAAGCGGCGATGGTATTGTCCGACTTTGCAACGGCGAACATAGAGCCGCTGTTTCCGACGGTGATGGTACTGAGAACAACGTCTATCTGATTATCTGCGATCGCGTTGCTGAGACGTTCGGGCTCAAGACCTACCTGAACGATACCGGCTGCATCCTTTCTGGAAACGCCGATGTACTGGAAGAGCTTGCCTTCCGCACCGTTGGGCTGAGGATCCTGTGCCAGCTCGGAAGATGAGTTATTGATTAAAGAAAGGAAGGGCTTGGTCTGTTCAGAGGAGTTGAAATCGAAGCCCAGATATGCGGGCACAGTGCTCCAGAGGATAATGCCGTTTTCGTCGGTAACATGGAGCTCATCAACTCCCAGCATCACTCTTATGCGTTCAAGCTCGTCGGCATCGTCGAGTATGGCAGGATTAAGCGTTATCATCTCCGCGAAGGAATGTGCGGAGGAAAGATAGCCCTCGTTAAGAGTTTCGTACAGCTCTGTTATCTGATTTTCGGCATTGGTGAGCTTATTTTTCGCGCCCATGATACGGTAATCGGCGGTATCTCTGGCGGAGCTTTGCTGCAGTCCCACCTGCAGAGCAAACACCAGAACGGCCGAAAGCACCAGTGCAACAGCGGCTCCCATGTAAATGTTTCTCAAGATAATTTTCTTCATTCTTTTACCACCTTCATATTATTTTCCCTGAAAATTCCTCAAAAAATGATATTTTTTACCGAAAAAATCTGCGATTTAGCATATTAACGCATAAATCCACTATGTTAATTAAATTTTAACACAAAACACAATTTATTACAAGTACGAACAGTTAATATACTATGAACTAAATATTAATTTGGTGCAAGTTTACATAAAACCGCCTATAAAAGTGTTGAGATTTGTGCCGAATAAAAAACAGTCCCCGAAAAAAGAGGACTGTGTTAATAACTTACATAAAATGTTGTTCAAGAACAGTGAACATATCACTGATGGCGCTTGTTCTTGTTGGAATAGCTTCTGCCGGGGCGGTTTGGTCTGCGGCGATCTTTTCCGCCGTCACGTCTGCCGCGGTCGTTTCTGCCCCTGTAGTCGCGGCGGGAGCTGTTTTGTCTGCCGATGTCATAGAGCTTCACGGTTACCTTCTGACCGTTTATCTTCTGACCGTTCATAGCCTCAATGATGCTGTCTTTTTCGTCTGCGGGGACCTCAACGGTGGAGTAGCTGTCGTAGATGTCTATCTTTCCGAAAGCCTTTCCGGGCAGTCCCGTTATATCCGCCAGCGCGCCTAATATAAAGTTGGGTGCTATCCTGCTGCGCCTGCCCACGGAGAGCTCAAGCTTGACGGTATCGGTCTTTCCTCTGCCGAAATCACGGGGAAGAGATTTCACAAATTCGGGGATATTCTTCACATCCTTGGAAAGTCTCATGCCGATAAGTGCCGCAGCCACGTCCTCAGCGGAGTAGCCCTGCGAAAGGATATCATCGAGATATGCTCTGCTTTCGGGATATTTGTTCTCGTTGATAGCGGTCATGACCTTGTCGGAAACGCGGGAGACCTTCTTTTCGACTATTTCGCTGCGGTCGGGAAGATCTCGCTTTGCGATGTCCGCCTTGGTGAAGCGTGATATGTCGCGGAGTTCATAGACCTGACGTCTGCCGCTGACAAGAGTATATGCCGCTCCGCTTTTTCCTGCGCGGCCCGTTCTGCCGATACGATGGATATAGTATTCGTTGTCCTGTGGGATATCGTAGTTGAAAACGGCGTCCACGTTGTCCACGTCTATACCTCTTGCTGCAACGTCGGTGGCGATAAGGATATTTATCCTGCCCGATTTAAAGGCGTTCAAGACCTGTGTTCTGGACTGCTGCTTCATATCGCCGTGAAGTCCCGCAGCCTTGAAGCCGCCCGAAACAAGA
>JBJESJ010000001.1:0-21485 GCA_051882725.1 Oscillospiraceae bacterium | reverse complement strand
AATATAAGATATTTACCTAAAATAATTTCACATAATAACAATTTCGTGCAATTAGCATATGCATTTTTTCTATATTTAATAGTGATCAATAATTTAAAGTATTACTTGACATTTCTGCAATAACAAAAAGTTTGTGGTTATATAGCCAAAGGCTTTGGAAAAAATGATCCTCCGGAAAAAATCTTCAATGATTTCCGGAGGATCATTTGTTATTTCAGTTCAACAATAGTAACGCCTTCTTCGCCTTCACCGAATAATCCGTTTCTGAAGGATTTTACCGACGGATGACTTTTCAGATGACGCTGTATTCCTTCACGCAGGATACCTGTGCCTTTTCCGTGGATTATCGTGACGATGCCTGCATGAGTCATTACCGCGTTGTCAATGAATGCGTCGGTCTCGATGATACCTTCGTCTACGTTCATTCCTCTGATATCAAGTTCCAGCTGAGGTCTGCGCTGTATTTTCTTGCCCGACGGAGATATTACGTTTCTGCCTGCGGGCTGTTTCTTTTTCGGAGCAATGTCCGCAGCAGTTTTCTCAACAAGCCGCAGATTGCTTACCGTGGTCTTGGTCTTCATGATCCCCGCCTGAACGAAAACGTTTCCGCTTGAATCGGGATCTCCCGCGACGATGCCGTTTTTGTTCATGCTCACGATGAATACGGAATCACCTCTTTTCAGAGGACGAGGAAGTTTATAATCGGAATTGTCCGCGCCTCTGACAGGATTTGCTTCCTTGTACATCTTATCAATGGCAGATCTGCTGCGGGATTTTGCCTGTGAAGCAGCCTGCTCAAAATCAGCCTTGTTCTTTTCCTTGCGGAGCCTGTTCAGCTCGTCAAGGAGCTTATCCGATTCCATTCGGCAGTTCTCAACTATGCGCATAGCTTCGATACGTGCTCTTTCAAATTCGGAGTCCTTGCTTGCTTCAAGGCGCTGCTTTTCCTTTTCAAGCTCTGCCTTAAGCTGTTCCTGCTCGGCTTTCAAAGCTCTTGCTTCTTCGTTTAGCTTGTCATATTCAATACGTGACCTTTCAAGCTGCGCCACGACCTCTTCGAAATGCGTGTTCTCGTCGGATACAAGCTCCTTGGCATTTCTGATTATATTTTCGGAGATACCCAGACGTGACGAAATGTAAAACGCATTGGATTTTCCGGGCGAGCCGATGATAAGCTTATAATTAGGCTGAAAAGTGTTGACATCAAACTCGCAGGAGCCGTTTTCCACGCCCTTAGTTTCCACGGCGTACATTTTAAGCTCCTGATAATGAGTAGTCACCATCATGCGACAGTTCCATGTGCGCAGATCGTTTATGATAGCCACAGCCAGAGCCGCGCCCTCTACTGGGTCTGTGCCCGAACCAAGCTCGTCGAGGAGTATCAGAGAGCTGCTGTCGGCTTTATTACAGATCTCTACCACGTTGCTGATGTGCGATGAGAATGTAGACAGCTCGTTTTCAATGCTCTGCATATCGCCGATATCTACTAAGATATTGTCGAATACGGAAATATGGCTTCCGTCGCCCGCAGGTATCATAAGTCCGCACATTGCCATAGCGGTAAGAAGTCCCGTAGTCTTCAGAAGTACGGTCTTACCGCCCGTATTGGGTCCTGTGATGATGAGCGTATCAAAATCATATCCCAGCTTGATATCTACAGGTACGACCTTTGCGGAGTCTATCAGAGGATGTCTTGCTTTTTTCAGATCAATTTTTCCATCATCTGAAATTTCGGGAACGGACGCCTTCATCTTGGCACCCAGATTCGCCTTTGCAAAATAGAGATTTATCTCCGCACAGGTGTCGTAATCCGCGATTACGGATTCTGCACATCTTCCGCACTCTGCGGACATTTCGGCAATTATCCGTTCGATCTCCTCTTTTTCCCTGTCTTTGAGTATCTGGATATCGTTGTTAGCCTCAACCACAGCGATAGGCTCGATAAACAGCGTGGAACCGCTGGCGGAGGAAGCGTGAACGATACCGGGAACAGTTCCCTTATGCTCCGACTTTACGGGAAGAACAAATCTCCCGTCGCGCATGGTGATGATGTTTTCCTGCAGGGATTTCTGCACCTCCGAGGATTTTATCATTTTGTCGAGACTGTCTCTTATCTTAAGTCCCGCGCGGGAAATTTTCCGTCTGATATCGCCCAGCTCGGGGCTTGCGGTGTCGGCTATCTCGTCCTCGGACAGAATGGAGTCGGTGATCCGTTTTTCCAGCGCAGCATTGGGAGTCAGCGACTCAAATAAGTAGTTCAGCGTTGTATCTATCTCGCCGCATGCGGAGTACCAGTCCGCCAGAACATCTATCTGACGGAGCATCTGTGCGATATCGAGAAGTTCTCTCAGTGAAAGTGAGGCTCCCGACTGTGCCCTTCTCAGCGAGCCTGTGACGTTCTTGAAGCTGCTGAATGACGGAGTGCCGTTCTTGACCGACAGGTCGAAAGCGTCAACGGTTTTCCGAAGCTCTTTTTTTACAGTGTCGATGTCGGAGAATGGCTCGGTTTTTCGTATCATTTCCTTGGTCTTTTCGTTGGAAGCCTGTTCTTCCAGCATTTCCAAGACCTTATGTAATTCAATGGTTTTCAAATATTTATTCATAGCTGTAATATACCTCGTTATGGGTCTGCGTCCTTTACTTCGTTATAAAAATCAAGTGTTTTGAAATGGTGGTCAAGCTGGGTCAGGAGATATGTTTCCGTTACTTCGCTGAGAGTGTCCAGCGAGTCCCCTGTTATTTTGAAGGAGAACACCCTCTTCATATCGGTCAGGCAGATAGTCCGCATTGCGTGCAGGACCGTTCTTGATATTCTTGACGTAACGGGATAATATTCTTCGCCCATGGCGGAATAATAGATGTAGTAATGTCCTCCGCAGAGAAGCGAGCCGTCCTTGTATATGAAATACATGAAGTCATCGTCGTACTTGTGACATTCCTTACAGCCCAGCAGCAGCGGAGTATGTCCCACGCAGCAGACGAATCTCAGTTCAAAAATGCTTTTCAGCTGGGCGCAGCTGAACGTACCCTCCGACAGAAAGTGGAGAGTATTCAGAAGCAGCCGCATAGTTTCCTCCGAGGGCTGCAGAGCCATTACCGCATATTTCACCAGCTCGGCAAGATAGGATGCGAGCGCCACCTTGACGATGTCGCTGCGAATGCCGTAAAATATGCTGACAGGCTTGGCGCTTTCGAGGAAATATCTGCCCCTGCGCTCGCTGAAGCAGAACTCAGAGTATGCGAAAAGCTGGGTGGAGCTGTTGGAGCTTGCGGTCATCTTTTGTGCTCCGCGGGCAAAAATATCTATAACGCCCAGCTGTTCGGTTATGATAGTAATGTTTCTGTCGTTTTCATTGACATTTCTGGAGGAAATCACTATTCCCTTTGTGGTTATCATTGATGTGCTCCCCCTTTATTCCGGAAAAGCTTTTGCAGTTGATGCCTTTATATGCAAGATAATCGTCGATACGTCCGCTGTGTTCAAATTTTTCCCAGTCGTTTTTGTAGGTGTCAGTCATAGTACATACCTCCGTAAAGAGCTTGTACTATAATTATTCCACCGCCCGAATCATTTATCAGAGGAATTATTTGATAATCCGAAATCCTTGATGAAGAACTCACGGTTGCGCCAGTCCTCTTTGACCTTTATCCAAAGCTTGAGATTGACCTTGATTCGGAAGAAGCTTTCAAGGTCTTCTCTTGCGAGCCTGCCTATCTCCTTGAGCATGGAGCCCTTTTTGCCGATCAACATGCCCTTGTGGGATTCCTTTTCGCAGAAAACAACTGCGTCGATATCGAGGATATCCTCGCCGCCGGAGGTGACTCTTTCTGACATTTTTTCAACAGTCACAGCGATGCCGTGAGGGATCTCGTCGTGCATGAGCTGGAGTATCTTCTCGCGGACCATTTCCGCAGCCAGCACCTGTTCAGGCTGGTCGGTGAATTTATCGTCGGGATAATAATGGGGACCCTCTACGGCAAATTTTCCGGCTTCTTCGAGGACGATATCCGTTCCGTCGTTTTCCAGCACGCTTATGGGGATAACGGAAGCAAAATCAAAATGACTTGAAAATTCGGCTATCTTCACCGCGATATTCTCCTTGTTCTCCACAAGGTCTATCTTGTTGAGAGCAAGGATAACGGGAGTTTTTGCGTTCATGAAGCTCTGCAGGAGCTTCAGCTCGTCCTCGCTTGTCTTTCTGGTGACGTCGGAAACGAAAATAGCTGCGTCGATACCCGACATAGAATCGCGGATTGAGCGGTTCATATGCTCGCCCAGCTTGTTTCTTGGCTTCTGGATACCGGGTGTGTCGATGAATACATACTGGAGTTCTCCCTTTGTGAGAACTCCGGTTATTTTTGTGCGCGTAGTCTGGGGCTTGTCGCTTACCATGGCTATCTTTTCGCCGATAAGCGCGTTTAAAAGAGAGGACTTTCCCGCATTGGGACGTCCTGCGATAGTTACGAATACTGTTTTAGATGACATGATTATTCCTTTCGCTCATTATTGTTGATACCGAATATAAAAAATATGCTCAGTGCAATGTATATTATCACTGCGAGGATATACGCGGGTTTTTCCGCAAAGAATAAATAAATGCTGCGGAAAATCGCTGTATCCCAGAACAAAAATATCCCCGCTGCCGCTGCGAAAACGGCAGAAATCAAAACAGCCCCTGCTGCGCAGTCCTTGGCCTTTTCGGCAAGAAAGCTGCGTTTTCCCTCAGAGGCCAGGTCAACGGCGCACTCAACGGCCGTATTGACAGCTTCGGAGGAAATAACAGAGGCAAAAACAAGAGCCAGCAGAGCATATTCGCCGCGTGAAAGCTCATAGAATCCCGAAAGAAAAATGACCGCACCCATAGCACATATGTGAAAGCGCATATTGCGCTGGGTCTTTATGCAGTAAATAATTCCTCTAAAGGCATAAGCAAAGCCCTTGAAAAATGACAGAATATTTTTTATCATTTCGAGTTGTCCGTAAATGTGGTATCTCTTGCGATACCGAGCTCTGTAAGTATTTCCTCTTCCTTTTCGCGCATTATCGCGGAATCCAGAGGAGATGTCTCATGGTCGTAGCCTAACAGGTGGAGCATGGAATGCACAGTAAGGAAGCCTACCTCTCTGTCCAGCGAGTGACCGTAGATATATGCCTGCTTAACGGCAGTCTCCATGGAGATGACCACGTCTCCGAGAAGCTTAGCGCCTGTTTCGCAGTTGGTGTCGTAAACGCCGTTCTCGCCCAGAGGGAACGAAAGAACGTCGGTCGACTTATCAAGACCTCTGTAAGCCTTGTTGAGCTTTCTTATCTCGTCATTGTCCACGAAAGAAACGCTGACCTCTGCATCGTCCTTGAATTTTTCATAGGCAAGCACAGCCAGACAACATTTTCTGACGAGCAGGCGAAGTCCGCTGGGAAGCTTGATCTTGCGTTGATTGTTGCGAATATATACTTTAAGTTTCATATGACCGATCCTCCCGTTTTATTTTGATCTCATTACTTTTTATTTCCCGAATTTTTTTCTTCGTAAGCCTTTTCATAGGCTCTGATGATGTCCTGTACCAGCTTGTGACGCACGACATCCTTTTCGCTGAATCGTGTTATCGCGATATCCTCTACGTTTTTCAGCACCCGCATCGCGTCCACAAGTCCCGATTTTTTTGAATCGGGCAGATCTATCTGTGTGATATCGCCCGTAATGACCATCTTGCTGTTGAAGCCCAGACGGGTCAGGAACATTTTTATCTGTTCGCGGGTAGTGTTCTGTGCCTCGTCGAGGATAATGAAAGCGTCGTCGAGAGTACGTCCTCTCATGTAAGCAAGAGGCGCCACCTCGATAGTTCCCCGTTCCATAAGCCTTGCATAGCTTTCCGAGCCGAACATGTCATAGAGCGCGTCGTACAGCGGACGGAGATAAGGATCCACCTTGTTCTGCAGATCGCCGGGGAGAAAGCCCAGTTTTTCGCCTGCTTCCACGGCAGGTCTTGTAAGGATTATCCTCGTGACCTCATGATTGCGGAACGCCTTGACAGCCATAGCCACAGCGAGATATGTCTTGCCCGTTCCCGCAGGACCCACGCCTAAAACGATGGTATTCTTTTTAATAGCTTCGACGTATTTTTTCTGACCGAGGGTTTTCGCCTTGACGGTCTTGCCCGAATTTGTAACGCAGATAGCGCCGTCGGACAGCTGAACGGCTTCATGCTCCATGCCGTCGTCCACCAGCGAGAAAACATAGCGTATGCTTTGTTCCGTCACCGACTCCCCTTTTCCGATCATATCGAGAAGAGCCCTGACAGCAGAGCAGGCATGGATAACATTATCCTCGTCGCCGCTGATCTTGATATCGTTGCCCCTGCTAAGCACAGCCACATTGTACTGTCTCTGAATGAGATTAACATTCTGGTCGTAATTGCCGAACAGCGCGATGATATCCTCCATATTGTCAACATTTACCGTAAGCTCAAATCTATTATCCATTAACGCTCCAATCCTCCGAAAACAAGCTTCGGAAAGGCAAACCAAAAACATTTATACATAATCATTATATCACATAGCTTCCGAAAAATAAAGCGTTTGTGAAAAATTTATACCGCCATTTAACACATTTTTTACAAAATAAAGCCCATTTTGGAAAATCACAGAGAAAAGCTGTGAGGAAGAAGCTCCCTGAGAGTATGAGTGACGAGCCCGCCCTCTGTATTCTCCAGAATTATCCTGATATCGGGAGCAAACTCGGAGAGCACCTGTCTGCATATGCCGCAGGGATAGGTCTCGCCGCCTGCACTGCTGACGATAGCTATTGCTTCAAAGCTTCTGCTGCCCTCGGAGACCGCCTTGAAAACCGCTGTTCTTTCTGCGCAGCATGCGCAGCCATAGGATGAATTTTCAACATTGCAGCCCGTGAATACATTTCCCTGTAAGTCCAGCAGAGCCGCTCCCACATGAAATCCCGAATAAGGCACATACGCCTTATCAAGCATTTTTTTTGCAGCTTCGATAAGTTCCTTGTCAGTCATTTTAGTTATACCTCCATTTTTCTAATTATATTACTCCAAATGCAAATTGTCAACAAAAAAATGAGAAAAACGGTCCGAAGCATAAAAATGCAATCGGACCGCATGATTTTTACTGCTGTTCGGAGCTGCTCTGCTCCTCGTCAAGATTTGTTTCGAGCACAAGCTCGTTTTTGCGGGAAGTCAGCTTTATCCTGTTTATGCTGTTCTCGGGAGATTCAACGATCTTCGCAGCGATCTTGTCTTCGATATCTGTGCGGATAAGCTTGCGGATATCTCTTGCGCCGAATTTTCCGCCGAACGCCTTGGAAGCGATGCAGGAAGCCGCTCTCTTGTCGTATCTGAATGTGATGTTCTTTTCGAGAAGAGGATCCTTCATCTCGTCCAGCATAAGGCATGCTATATCCTTGAAATCATCCTCGGTGAGCGGGTCGAATACGACCACCTCATCAACACGGCTTAAGAACTCGGGACGGAGGAAATCGGACAGCGCCTTCATTGCCTTTTCCTTGGACATTTCGCCCTCGGTTTTGTTGAAGCCGAGACTGAGCGTCTTGTCGGAGGAACCCGCATTTGACGTCATGCAGATGATGGTGTTCTCAAAGCTTACGGAGCGTCCCTGTGCGTCGGTGACTCTGCCCTCGTCCAGTATCTGGAGCAGGATATTCATAACATCTGGGTGAGCCTTTTCTATCTCGTCGAAAAGCACCACGGAATAGGGTCTGCGGCGCACCTTTTCGGTAAGCTGACCCGCCTCGTCGTAGCCCACGTAGCCCGGAGGCGAGCCGATGAGCTTGGAAACGGAGTGCTTCTCCATATACTCGGTCATGTCAAGTCTGATAAGAGGGTCGGTGCCGTCAAACAGCTCGTTGGAGATGACCTTGACAAGCTCGGTTTTTCCCACGCCTGTAGGTCCCACGAAGATGAACGACGCAGGACGTCTGCGCTTGTCGAGCTGTACTCTTGTTCTTCGGATAGCCTTGCTGACAAGCTCTACGGCGTTATCCTGACCGATGATGTGCTTTTTAAGATTGCTTTCCAGATCGGCAAGCTTCTTATACTCAGTAGCGGATATCTTGTTTGCGGGGATACCCGTCCAGAGCTCGATAACATAAGCTATATCGTTCTCGTCCACGAAAAGGCAGTTCGCCTTTTCGTGGAGCTCGGAAAGTTCGTTCTGTTCGCGGAGAAGGTCTGCCTTTGCTTCGGCGATCTTTTCAAAATCGGGCTCGATGTCATCCATATCATCTTCGATATTTTTCAGCTTGGCTTCAAGCTCTGCGATATTCTTTTCTGCCTTGTTGATAGCAGCAAGCTCGGCGCTTCTGATGCTGCGGCAGGCACATGCCTCATCCAGCAGATCTATTGCCTTATCGGGCAGATAGCGGTCGTTGATGTATCTTTCCGAGAGAACGGCGCAGGTGTGCAGAAGCTCGTCGGATATCTTTACCTTGTGATGGGCTTCGTAATACTTTTTTATGCCGAGGAGTATCCTATAGGTATCCTCAACAGATGGCTCGGTGACCGTTACGGGCTGGAAGCGTCTTTCAAGAGCGCTGTCCTTTTCGATATATTTTCTGTACTCGGTGAAGGTGGTAGCGCCGATTACTTGAATCTCCCCTCTTGAAAGAGCTGGCTTTAAAATATTGGCAGCATTCATGGACCCGTCTCCGCCGTCGCCCGTGCCCACGAGAGTGTGGACCTCGTCGATGAACAGAATGATATTGCCCTCTTCCTTGACCTCGTCAACGAGTCCTTTAACGCGGCTCTCAAACTGACCTCTGAACTGAGTTCCTGCCACGAGAGCGGTAAGGTCCAGCAGGTACACCTGCTTGTCGGCGATATGGAAAGGCACGTCGCCGGAAACTATTTTCTGAGCGATACCCTCCGCAACGGCAGTCTTGCCGACGCCGGGCTCGCCTATAAGACAGGGATTGTTTTTCTGTCTGCGGGAGAGTATCTGGATAGTTCTCGCTATCTCCTTTTCTCTTCCGATGATATTGTCCAGCTTGCCTTCTCTTGCACGCTCGCTTAGATTGGTGCAGAAGCTGTCGAGGAATTTGTGCTTTTTCTTCTTTTTCTCTTCCTTTACGGGATTTCTGCCCGACTTAGAGTCGGCTGACTTTGCAGCCTTGTTTTCGTTCAGATCGCCGTCCGCAGCCGATTTTTCCGACTGATTGAAAAGCGGCTTTATCTGACCGCCGAAAAGGTTCTGGATAAAATTTGGGATAGCGCCCGTTCCGCCGTGTTCAAAGGAATCGCCGTCAAGGCTCTCGGTGAAATCGGTCATAGTATCGGAAAATTCCTCGACCTCGTCCTCGGTAATGCCCATCTGCTGCATGTATTCCTGCACCTGCGGGATACCCAGCTCCTTAGCGCACACAAGGCACAAGCCCTCGTCCCGTTTTTCGTTACCCTGCATAGTTGTTATAAAAACAACAGCCATTCTTTTTTTGCATCTGCTGCAAAGCATCTCTTAACCTCCAGACATATAATTTATGTCACATTGTTCATATGTCAAATAAATTATATATATATTTGAATAATACCGTATTTTGTGCAGCCTCCTCGGACAAAAATCCGATGCCGCCCGTGATCCCGATGACAAGCTTGACTATCACAACCACTGCGGAAAGCAGCAGCAGCGCTCCCAGAAGCCCCAGCACACCGCCGAGCAGTCTGTCCGCAGACCTGACAAGCTCGATCTTTCTCACTGCCAGAACAGCCCTGACGACTGCCTTTCCGACAATGGATATAACGATAAACGAAACAGTCCACAGTACGTATTCTATGACCTTCACCACAATGCTGCGGACGGTAGTTTCTTCGATATACTCCGCAGCTGCGCGGGTATCGTCCTCGGCGATGAAGCGGAAAAGGTCCGTTTTCATGTCGTCGTAGACCATATCGTCGGAGACGGTAACAGGCATGGAATCATCAAGCTCGTACCTGAAGCTGTCAAACACAGGTTCAAGCACACTATTTAGTTTATCACTTATTTCGGGATTAGTCAAGTCCTGCTGACTGATACTGTCCGTAATTTTTTCCGCCTCGGAGTATATTTCCTCGCTCACAGCCTCAGAAAGGGCATTTTTCAGCCTGTCCTCGGTATTGATGATAGTTTTTTCCGCAGCGGAAATGATTGCTTCCTTACAGTATTCGTCGTAGAGCTGCGCGGAGAGCGGTCCCGATATCACAGCAGCGCCGATAACTGCCAGCAGATATACGGCAAGTGTGAGCACAGTTTTCAGAAAGCCCTTGTGTACGCCGTTTATCGTACCGCATATCAGAATTGCCGCCGCAATAATGTCAAGAATTAAAAAAGCTCTGTCCATCTTACCTCCGTAAGCTTAGTCGAAACTGATGCGGTTTATTTCGTCATATCCCATAAGGAAGAAATAATTGCCGATCTTGCAGAAATTCTCGTAGGAATCGGAAAGCTTTGCGCTTGATATCTCCTGACCGAGATCGTTGTAGGTATAGATACCGCTGCCCGTAAACACGTACACCATGCTGTTATAGGCGAAGATATGCTTAGCCTCCTCGGAAAGCTCAACCGTATGGGGATTTTCAAGGTCAGAGCAGTCGGTTATCATAAGGCTGTATTTTCTGAGCAGCGAGTTTTCCATAAGCACAGCGCTCACCTTTGAAGAGCAGCTGTAGTCGGTTATCTCGTCCTCGTACTCGTTTTCGAGCAGCTTGTTTCCGCTGCTGTCGAAGAATACGCAGCGGGTATCGCCGATTATCGTCACATTGCCGTTTTCGTCGATAGAGGTGCATACAGCAAGACAATCCACCTTTTCGGACTGCCATATCATCTCGGTGCTGTTGAAGCTGAATCGTATAAGACCCGACTGTACCTTTCCGCCGGAAGCACCCAGCGTTGTTATTATACAGCCGCTGTTGTCGTTGAGGAATGTCACGTCGATGATACGGCTGTCGTAGCTTTTGTATGTAAAGATATTCTTTCCGTCGGAGTCGTAAATATCAAGCTGAGCAAGATACTTGTCCGATTTGGTTACCACCGCTGCCAGATCATTGCTTGAAAGCTCTGCCATAAGAATGGTCTGATCGCAGTTCTTTTCGTATATGGTCTTGTACTTGCTTTCAAGGCTGAAGCCGTTGCCGCCAAGGTCGTATATGAGCGCCTTTTTATTGGAGACCGTCAGTATAGGATTGGCGTAGGTATGCTGTTTTTCGATAACAGGCTCGCCGTCCGCAGTGTATACGTAAAATTTTGAATCGTCCAGAAAGGCAAAATAGTTGTCCATGGCCTTGAGCTGATAATCCGAGCCGCCCGAAACGGCGATAGGAAATCTTCCTTCGGCAAGCTCGGCGTTTTCGGTGCTGTCGGACACGGTGGGCACCTTTGTAAGGATACCGTCCAGATACGGGTACCAGCTGTCCTTGGTAAGAACGGCAATGACCACAAGCACCGCAACAGTAAGCACCGCGAAGAATTTTATAAGAAAATTTCTTCGGTTCTTCGATTTCTGACGGCGTCTGAGCTCGGAAACGTCATTTTCTATAGCCATTGATTCATTCCCCCTCAGTAAAAGATCTTGTTAAGATAAAGTCCGTGCGGCTGTGCTGTCCTGCCTGCAAGGACTCTGTTTCTGCCGTCTAAAATGGCAGGGATATCGTCGGAGGAATATTTCCCCTCGCTGACCGACAGCAGAGTACCCGCCATTATCCTAACCATATTATACAAAAATCCGTCGCCTTTTACAACCAATTTCACAAGATTTTCATTTTTTATGATATCAAAATATTCGATAGTCCGCACGGGATCGTCCTTCTGATTGGCAGTCCCGCAGAATGATGTAAAATCGTGCGTCCCCACAAAATAAGCGGAAGCGGCACGCATTTCATCCAGCTTCAGCTCGTATGGATAATGGAGCGCAAGGTCGGTATAAAACGGGTCCTTGACCTCACGGTTCAGGATAAGATATATATACTCCTTGCCTGTGCAGGAATACCTCGCGTGAAAATCGGGAGCGGCGTCCTCCATTGACAGTATGGCGATATCATCGGGAAGCAGAGCATTCATTCCCCTGACAAGCTTATGGCAGGATATGGGATTTTCCGTCTTAAAGGAAAAGCAGTACTCGTTGGCATGGACTCCCGTATCTGTGCGGGAGCAGCCGTTTATCACAGTCTTTTCAGCCAGTATGCGGGACAGTATATCCTCGGTGACGTTCTGCACGCCCACAGCGTTTATCTGACGCTGAAAGCCGTGATACGCCGTTCCGCGGTATGACATATAAGCTTTTATGTTTCTCATCACTGAAGCACCGCATTGGTCACGAATACCCCTGCCAGAAACAGCAGCGATATAGACATAGCGGCATAATCCGCTCCTCCCGATTTAAGAGTTTTCAGCTTTGTTCGTCCCTCCCCGCCCTTATAGCAGCGGCACTCCATAGCGAGAGCCAGCTCCTCGGCACGTCTGAACGCCGAGATAAACAGCGGGATAAGGATAGGTATAAGCGCCTTTGCACGGTGGATAAGTCCGCCGCTGTCCATATCCGCTCCCCTTGCCTTCTGAGCAGCCATAATCTTGTCGGTCTCCTCGATAAGGGTGGGGATAAAACGGAGAGCGATTGTCATCATCATAGCAAGCTCATGGACGGGAAAATGCAGCTTTTTCAGCGGATTCATAAGCTGCTCTACTGCGTCGGTCAGCACGATGGGCGACGTGGTATAGGTCAGCAGCGACGAGCCTGCGATAAGCGCAGCTATGCGTATCACCATAAATGCTGCAGTGCGCAGACCCTCGTCGGTGATGTTTATTTTCCAGATGTGGAACACCGAAGCTCCGCCGATGAAAAACAGATTCAGTATCGAAGTCAGGATTATTATCGGAATGATAGGCTTCAGTGATTTTGCGATAAGCTTGCCGGGTATCTTTGATATGCCGTAGGATATACACATGAATATCAGTCCCAGTGCCAGTCCCGCAAAGGTATCCGCCGAGAATAGCATGATAATGAATATGGCTGTAATGATTATTTTGAATCTCGGGTCAAGACGGTGTACCGCCGATTTTCCCGGGAAATACTGTCCGATAGTGATATCACTCAGCATTCGGGACCTCCTTTCCGTGAGCTTCCATATACTCACGCAGAGTCTTTATGGCAAAATCAAGGGTATAAACATCGGTGCGGATATCGAGCCCCGACTGACGGAGCTTCATGAATACCCGTGTTATCTGCGGGACAGCAAGTCCCATTGCGGATATCTCGTCTGCTTTTTTGAATATTTCGGGAGTCTCGTCGCAGCAGAAAAGCTCCGAACGGTTCATTACGATTATCCTCGAAGCGAATTTAGCCACGTCCTCCATGCTGTGTGATACGAGAAGTATCGTAGCACCTGTGCGCCTGTGAAATTCCTTGATGCGGCTCATGATAAGGTCGCGGCCCTTAGGGTCAAGTCCCGCTGTAGGCTCATCGAGGATAAGCACCTTAGGCTCCATAGCCATAACGCCCGCAATGGCGACTCTGCGCTTCTGACCGCCCGAAAGCTCAAAGGGAGACTTGTTCAGGGTCTCCTCGGAAAGACCGACTATCTCCGCTGTTTCGCGGACTCTGCGGTCTATCTCCTTGTCGTCCAGTCCCATATTTTTCGGACCGAAGGCAATGTCCTTGTAGACGGTCTCCTCGAATATCTGATATTCGGGGTACTGGAACACCAGTCCCACCTTGAAGCGGATATCTCTGATATTGCAGTGTTTTTCGTCCCAGATATCCTGACCGTCGATGTATATCCTGCCCGACGTCGGCTTGATAAGCCCGTTGAAATGCTGGATAAGCGTTGATTTTCCCGAGCCTGTGTGTCCGATTATCCCTATCAGCTCACCCGGCTCAATTTCCAGATCGACATCCTTTACAGCAGTCTTTTCAAAGGGTGTGCCCACGCTGTAGGTGTATGTCAGTTTTTCCGTTTTTATGATCGGCTCCATAATAACTCCTTTTTTGCCCTGTGCTCCTGCGGTTAGACTATGCCATATCGCGGATAGGGCGCAGCTCCTACGACAGGATATCCATAAGCGCTTCTGCGCAGCTGTCCTCGTCGATTATATGAGTATCTCCTTCAATGCCAAGCTCGCCGAGCCTGAACATAAGCTCTGTGACCTGCGGTACGTCCAGTCCGAGAGCCTTCATTTTCTCCACATGGGAGAATACCTCGGAGGGCACGTCGTCCATGATGACCTTTCCGCCGTCCATGACGACCACTCTGTCAGCCTGTGCAGCCTCGTCCATGTAGTGCGTGATAAGGACGATGGTTATGCCATACTTTTCGTTGAGCTCGCGGACAGTACTTATGACTTCGCGTCTGCCCTTGGGGTCGAGCATGGCGGTGGGTTCGTCGAGGACGATGCAGTCGGGGCGCATTGCGATAATTCCCGCAATGGCTATCCTCTGTTTCTGACCGCCTGAAAGCTGATGGGGAGAATGTTCCCTGTACTCGTACATGCCCACCGATTTAAGGGCGCTGTCCACACGCTCCCGCATTTCGGTGGGGTCAACTCCCATATTTTCCAGAGCGAATGCCACGTCCTCCTCGACGATGGTCGCCACCAGCTGATTGTCGGGATTCTGAAAGACCATTCCCACATGGTTTCGTATATCGAACAGGTGCTCTTCGTCGGAGGTATCAAAGCCCGCAGTGTATACCTTGCCGCCGCAGGGCAGCAGTATTGCATTAAAATGCTTTGCAATGGTGGATTTTCCGCAGCCGTTATGTCCGAGTATTGCAAGAAACTCGCCCTTTTTAATATCAAGAGAAAGGTCTTTCAGAACCTGAACAGGCGCGGTATTTTCCTCGTCGTAATCGTTGGAATAGTGAAAATCCACATGCTCGGCAGTGATGATATTTTCCATATATCAGTCCCTTTCTGTCCTGATGCTTCTGTTTTCGTAATACATTGCGGTATATAAGGTCCCCATAACGGCAAGGAGAAAGGCTGCTGCTGCGGAGAATATCCATCTTCTGCTGCCCTTGCTGCCGCTGATGAACACAGCAGAATAGCCGTTCCCACGCTTTTTCACTGCAGCGGTCTCTGCGCTTTTTTCGTTATCCATAAGATCCGAAGCGGATATCAGCGAGCAGATAAAAGCGCCTATACCCGAAATTACAGCTGCAATGCCTTTGATGTTGTTCTTGTCCATATGATAACCTCCTTATCTGTGCCATACCGCCGTTGAGCCGCAGGGAAGAACAAATCCGCTGGATACAACGGGAAGTCCTATCTCATCGGCTGAAACGGTGCCTCCGAAGCGTTCGATGAGAGTCTCTCCCAGAATATAGGACATTACCGAGGGAGAAAGTCCCGTTGTGTAGCTGTTGAGCAGGAAGAACAGCGGGTCGTCGCTAAGCACCTGCGAGCAGAGCTTTACAAGGTCGTAAATGCAGTCCTCCAGCTTCCAGACCTCCTGATTTGGTCCTCTGCCGTAGGAGGGCGGGTCCATGATGACCGCATCGTAGCGTCTGCCACGCTTTATTTCACGTGAAACAAATTTCTCACAGTCGTCCACTATCCAGCGGATAGGATTTTCCGTCAGACCGCTGGCTGCGGCGTTGTCCCTCGCCCATGCGACCATTCCTTTGGAAGCGTCCACATGGCAGACCTCCGCTCCCGCAGCGGAGCATGCAAGAGTAGCTCCGCCCGTGTAAGCGAAAAGATTGAGCACACTTATTTTACGTCCGGAGTTTCTGATAAGCTCACCCATATAGTCCCAGTTGACCGCCTGCTCGGGGAAAAGTCCCGTATGCTTGAAGCCCGTGGGACGTATATTAAAAGTGAGCCTTTCTCCTATCTCCATATCGTAGCAGATATTCCACGACTCGGGGATCTTTCGCTTGAAATCCCACTTGCCGCCGCCCTTGTCGGAGCGGTGATAGTGACCGTGAGCATTGTTCCACAGTGAACTGTGCCGTTCGGTCTTCCATATCACCTGCGGGTCGGGGCGGATAAGAACGATATCCTTCCATTTTTCAAGCTTTTCGGAGCATGTGCAGTCCTCCAGACGATAGTCCTTCCATTTGTCGGCAGCTCTCATTTATACGACCATTCCTTTCAATTATTTACATCTTCGTCAAAGGGACAGCATTCGCGTATCTTGTCTGCGATAGCCACCGCCATATCGTTGATGATATCGAAGCGCTTGCCCTCTATCATCACGCGGATAAGAGGCTCGGTGCCGCTCTCACGGACGAGTATCCTTCCGCTGGAAGCAAGCTTTTTCTGATAAAGGGATATCATATCGCCTATCTCGTCGATATTCTTCCATGCTTCCTTCCATTTGGGCTGGATTTTCACGTTTATCATGACCTGCGGGAATCTCTCCATAACGGAAGCAAGCTCGGATAAGCGCTTTCCCGTCCTGCGCATGATAGAAAGCAGCTGAACAGCGGTAAGCTGACCGTCTCCGGTAGTGGCGAAGTCGCGGAAGATGATATGTCCCGACTGTTCGCCGCCTATGGAGTAGCCGTCCTTCACCATTCTTTCGAGTATGTAGCGGTCGCCCACCTTGGTGGTTACTACATTGATGCCGTTCTCCTTGGCAAACTGGGAGAAGCCGATGTTGGTCATTACCGAAACAACAGCGGTATTTCCGCTGAGAGCGTCTCTTTCCGCCATATCCTTGGCGAAAATGGCGATGAGCTTATCACCGTCAACGAGAGCGCCGTTTTCGTCCACTGCAAGACAGCGGTCCGCGTCGCCGTCAAAGGCGATACCCACCTGACAGCGGTTCTCCTTTACAAATGCGGACAGATGATCCATATGAGTTGAGCCGCAGTTTTCGTTGATATTTGTTCCATCGGGAGAAGAGCTTAGCATGATGACCTGCGCTCCCCTGCGGCTGAAAATGCGTTCCGCAGTAGCGCTTGCGGAGCCGTTGGCACAGTCGATAGCTATCCTCATTCCGCCGAGGTCGTTGTTTACGGTGGACAGGATATGCTTACAGTAGTCCTCGCAGGCGCTGACGTCTACGGATAGTCTGCCCACGTTTGCACCGCCCGTTACCGCAGCGGATATCTTTTCGGGAGTGTCCAGCACGAGAGCCTCTATTTCCTCCTCTATCTCGTCGGAGAGCTTGTAGCCCGTGCCCGAGAACAGCTTGATACCGTTGAATTCCATGCTGTTGTGAGAGGCGGATATCATAACTCCTGCATCGGCTCCCCGTTCCTTGACGAGGTAAGCCACTGCGGGAGTAGGCACAACTCCCAGAAGAACAGCGTCTGCTCCTATAGACAGTATGCCCGCTGTAAGCGCCGATTCGAGAACGTCCGAGGAAATTCTCGTATCCTTTCCTATAACTATCTTAGCCTTATGCTGACTTTTCTGTGTAAGCACCATAGCTGCGGCTCTGCCTATCTGCATGGCAAGCTCGCAGGTCAGTTCAGTTATTGCGACGCCTCTTGCGCCGTCTGTTCCGAATAATCTTCCCATAATTATCTCCAATCTGTACTATATTATAATATCAGTTCTGTTCAAACAGGCTCTGCTGCTTTGGATCGTCTGTGGGTCTGGCGATCTTCTCGGGCAGCGGATAGCCCATATGCTCGTAAGCAAGAGCGGTAGCGCAGCGTCCTCTCGGAGTGCGTGAGATAAATCCCAGCTGCATGAGATAGGGCTCGCAGACATCTTCCAGCGTAACGGATTCCTCGCCGATAGCAGCCGCGAGAGTTTCCAGTCCCACAGGACCTCCCGAGTAGCCCTTTATCATCATTTCCAGCATGCGCTTGTCGAGACTGTCGAGACCCAAGCTGTCTATCTCCATCCTGTCGAGGGCAATGGCGGCGATATCTCCTGTTATCCTGCCGTCGCCGATGACCTCGGCAAAATCGCGGACACGCTTTAAAAGACGGTTAGCGATTCGGGGAGTACCTCTTGAGCGCTTAGCTATCTCTGCTGCGCCGTCCTTGTCGCAGGCAACGCCGAGGATAGTCGCCGAGCGGAGTATAATCTCGCCCAGCTGCTCGCAGGAATACAGCTCCAGCCGCTGAACAACGCCGAAACGGTCGCGCAGGGGCGCAGAAAGCTGCCCCGAGCGTGTAGTTGCGCCGATAAGCGTGAACTTGTTAAGATCGACACGAAGCGAACGCGCCGAGGGACCCTTACCGATGATTATATCCAGCGCAAAGTCCTCCATTGCGGGATAGAGTATCTCCTCGATAGCACGGGACATGCGGTGTATCTCGTCGATGAACAGCACATCGTTTTCATTTAAATTGGTAAGAAGAGCGGCAAGATCTCCCGGCTTTTCGATAGCGGGACCGCTGGTTATGCGGATATTTACGCCCATTTCCTTGGCAATAATGGCGGAAAGAGTAGTCTTTCCCAGTCCGGGAGGGCCGTACAGCAGAACATGATCGAGAGGCTCTCCCCTGTTTTTGGCAGCCTGAATGTATATCCGCATATTTTCCTTGACCTTATCCTGACCGATATACTCGGAAAGGCTCT
Source organism: Oscillospiraceae bacterium (assembly GCA_051882725.1). Lineage (GTDB taxonomy): Bacteria > Bacillota > Clostridia > Oscillospirales > Ruminococcaceae > RGIG4694. The sequence goes on along the minus strand of JBJESJ010000001.1, from coordinate 2,998 downwards.
GGGGACGAAGGGAGTATTCGAAGCCTTCGGCTTCCATGGACGTAAGCTCGGGAGAAACTATCCGTTCCTCGGAGCTTTCAAAACTCATATCGCTTGTTTCAAGCAAATCTATCGCTCCTATCAGAAAAATTTAATATTCGGTGTAATATCGCCCGGTCTCGGCGGATAGTATTCCAGAGTTTTCTTTGTGGCAACGGTGATAAGAGGAACTATCATTTCATCGTCAGTAAGTCCTCCGCAGGCAGCCATGGGAGCGGTGCGGGGCTTTTCGTTGAGCGCTCTGAAACGGAGAGTCTTGTCGGATATTCCGCAGGCGACGTAATCGCCGGTAAAATCGCTGACCTTCGGGTGAGTCGTGCCCTTGCCGTAAATCCCCTTTCGCAATATTTCCTGACCCGGGATAAGGGTGAAGCTGTCGCCGTACAGATCGTTGAACAGCCGATAGAACTCTCCTCGTCTGTCCTGCTTTGTAAAGAAGCCCATCGCTCTGCCCTCAATATCAGGCGGCATGAGCAGACAGTCCATAAGGGAGCGGTTCAGATTGACGGGTATCTCCTCGGAAATATCGGTCATGCCGTGTCCTGCGGAGACGATAAACAGCGTATCTGTCAGCTTTTCGCATGCCTGTTCAAGGTTAGTGTTGAATTCGGAGAGACAGCTGTACACCTCGTCGGAGAAGCAGCCGTGAAGCCTTGCCTGTTCGGCGATCTCGTTCCACTGAACAAAGGTGAAGGTATGCTGCTTGGTCTCGCAGATGAGTGAGATGAGTTCGAACAGCTTTTTCTGCGTATCCGCAGTCTTGTGGTAGTTTCCGTTTTCGGGGATAGGATAAGGCGACTGAGATATTGAAAAGGGCTGAACGTTTGCGATGACCGATTTTTTTATATCAGAGAAAATGCTCTCGTGGGGCATGATGAACTGTGCCACGTTTGGCTGAGCAACAGATTGTCTGCTGTAGGAATCGCAGTTGTGGAAAACGCTGACGGTGCGGCAGAATTCCTTGAAGAAAAGATTATGCCCCAGCCAGCCGTGCTCGTTAGGAGAAAGTCCCGTAAGCATGCTGATGTAGGAAGCCGTCCTCGCCGCAGGAAATACCGACGTAACGGAGCATATGTATCTGCTGCGGAGAAAAGAGCCCTTTTCAAGGGTATTGTTGAGGATATCCTTTCCCATGCCGTTCATCATTATGAGCACGATATTCTTGTAAAAACCGTTTAGACAGCGGTCAAGCTCCTTTAAGGTAGGATAAGCTGCCGAAGTGCGGTAATACTTTCTGATGGACGAGATGATATTGATGATGCCGTTGTTGTAATCGGGGTATGAAAACATCGTATGATCATTCCTCTCTGAAAGCCCATGCTTAGCGCAGAAGCTTAAAATTTTGAAGCCATTGACTTAAGAGCAAGCCTGATAAGCTCCTCGGCGGAAAGCGCAGGATCCAGCTTTGAGACTGCCTGCACAGCTTCGGAGGTGGAATATCCCAGCACCACCAGCGCGGAAACGGCTTCTCCGACGTTCCCGTCTGAGGGTGAAGCTGCCGCTTCTGCGAAGGAAGCCGCTCCCGAAACGGTCAGCTGTTCCTTGCTTATCTTATCCTTAAGCTCCAGCACGATACGCTGTGCGAGCTTGGGACCCACGCCCTTTGTTTTGGTGAAGAGCTTGTGGTCGCCCGAAGCCACGTTGATGGCGAACTGTTCGGGTGTGGTGTCGGACAGTATGGACAGAGCCGCTTTGGGACCCACTCCCGAAACGGAGAGCAGCTGCTTGAAGCAGGCAAGCTCCTGTTTGCGGGAAAATCCGAAGAGCTCCACAGCGTCCTCGCGGACGCTCATATATGTATATAAGAACACTTCCTCGCCGACATTTATTTGTGAGAGGGTGGAATATGTGGTGCGGCAGGCGTAGCCTACTCCCGCGCATTCCACCACGGCGAGCCCCTGCTCCTTGTGGATAAGTTTTCCTTTTACACTGTATATCATGATGATCTATCCTTTACTTTGGGATTTCAATACCCGTTTTGTTATGCCCGTGACAGATAGCAAGCGCGAGAGCGTCGGCGGTATCGTCAGGCTTGGGAGTTTTTGCCAGACCCAGTATCTTCCTTGTCATTTCCATGACCTGCTGTTTTTCGGCTCTTCCGTAGCCCACTACGGACTGCTTCACCTGCAGCGGAGTATATTCATATATGGGCACGCCTGCATTGACAGCCGCAAGGAGAATAACTCCCCTTGCCTCAGCCACGTCGATGCCCGTTGTGATGTTGGTATTGAAGAAGAGCTTCTCAATGCTCATAACATCGGGCTTATAGGCGGACAGGACCGTATTCATGTCATCGTATATCGTTTTCAGTCTAAGGGCAAATTCCGTTCCCGGGTCGGTGGTTATAGCTCCGAAGGTGACGGGTCTGAATTTGTAGCCGTCATAATCCAGAAAGCCGTAGCCGACTATCGCATACCCCGGGTCGATGCCTAAAATACGCAAAAGATCAGTCCTCTCCTGTAAAAAAATTTCAAACACACATTCTATTATAACACATTTATACATAATACGCAAGTTTTTTATAAAAAGTTATTGTAATTTAAGAAAAAATTTAGTATAATAATAACATTGGATAAAAATTTGAGAAAAGGAATGAAACATAATGGACTTAACAGAGTTAAGAAATCAGATAGACGATATCGACGAGCAGATACTCGATCTGTTTGTGAAAAGAATGGACGTGTGCAGAAAGGTCGCCGATTATAAGCGGGAGAACAATCTGCCCATAATGCAGGGAGGACGGGAAGAACAGGTCATTAAGCGGATACGTTCCCTTTCCCCCGACGGTCTGGAGGACGGCAGCGAGATGCTGTTCACCGAAATAATGGATATCAGCAAAAGTATCCAGAACCGTGAGCTTTTCTACAAATCCGCGCAGATAATGCAGCCGAAGCTGTTTTTGCCGAAAATGGCAAGATATATCGCCTGCCCTGGCGTGGAGGGTTCTAATACGGAGATA